>JAFXKY010000035.1 GCA_017531485.1 Eubacteriaceae bacterium
ATTTATCTTTTCTTATATGTCGCTACAATTCCAACTACAGAAGCCAAAAAAGTAATCGGTGCAATTCTTACAAACAAGAACTCAAACCCATGCATTATTGTTCCCGCCACCGCCAACTCAGGATCATTGTAATTCCAATCCAGATAAGAACTACTCATTGATGCAAGCACGATAAATATTATCACTATAACCGCACACAATGAAATAAGAATCCATCGAATCGTTTTGACCGTTGTTATACTTCTTTTTGCAAGCTGCAAATTAATAACTTCCAACTTTTTAGAAAGGGGCTTTAAATCATCGGTAGTCGGTTCTGCTATGGGTTCTCCAAGTAATTCACTTACAGTAGTATCCAATTCATCCGCCAACACAATCAGCATACTGGAGTCAGGAACTGACACACCATTCTCCCATTTTGATACAGTCTGTCTTACTACATTCAGTTTAATTGCAAGTTCTTCTTGCGATAGCCCTTTTGACTTTCTAATTCTTTTGATGTTTTCATTAAGCATAATCTATGCCTCCTTGTTTTGATGGCTCAATTATATATTCAAAAGAGCCGTTGCCACAAGCAACGCATATTAACATCCGCTTATTTATCGGCTTTTCACAGACGAATTCTTATTTATCGGTTAGTTGTATTATAGCACAACTTGACTAACAAAGAAAGAGAATATTAAAAACACCCACAGTTTTTAAAAAACTACGGGTGTTTTTGTGTCGTGTTGTACTGTCCTTAACTGTACGACTCTTATCCCGGCGATCTTTTGTATATTGTCGGTTGATATATTTCGGAGATTATCTGTCAATACTGAAACTCCATCTGTCTTTCAGACCCTCGGGGCATCTCGCAATAAGCTTTTCGTATCCTGCGTTCAGACCTACGGCATAAAAATCCGCAAGGATTATGTGATAAGAACCTTCAAGCGGTTCGATTCCGAATTCGAAAGTGGCTTTCATGAACGGGAATACTTCGAGCATCCTGTCATTCATCGTTGCGAAGAATTCATCATAACTTTCGTTTTCGATCATATCCCTGAATCCGTCTTCATTTTCTTCAAACCACTTCCAGAAACTGTCGAGCGCGCTTTCGTCGACAGCCACTTCAAAGAAACTCGCACTTCTCTTGTTTAAGATGTCATCCACCATTCGGCTTGTTTCTTCTGCAAACTGCGGCGCTTCATCTTTCAGGATCTCAATGCATTCAAATGCTTCTTCTTTTCTTCCCATTGCCGCCATAAGGATTGCTTTTGTTGAGCTTCTGCCTGACTGAGAGGGGACGGTCTGTTCCGAAAGCTCCATAAAGCCCTCAGCCTCTTCGTAACGGTGCATTGATGTGAGGACTGACGCGAGATGCGTATAAGCGGATGCGAGCATTACGGGCGCTGTGGCGTCATTGGGAAAACCGCTCTGAGTAATGCTGTAAATCGCTCTTTTGAAATAATCTTCCGCCGCATCAAACGCTCTGTCTGCGTAAGCATTTTTGGCGATCTTCATGTAGGGCATGTAAAATAAGTGATTGTATTCGCATGATGCCATGTAATACTGCATCATATTGTCCTTTATTTCTGCCAGATCAAACACAAGCCCCATAAAGAAGAGCCATGCCGCATCGTCTTCATCTGTCTTTATGTTTTCGTGGATCTTGTCAAGAAGCTTTATTCCGTCTTTCAGCTCACCTCTTGAGATGTTACTGAGCGCATTCACAAGATGCAGCCTTGACTGCGGATCGTCTTTGAATGCAGGCTCTAAAATAGGGCCGAAAGCCAGCATGTGAGTGTCCCAGTGTTCTTTGAATTTCTGACTGCCGAGAAATTTCTCAGCCATTTTGTCTGCCAAATTTTTCTTTTTCATCTTCTTCTCCTTGATTGGGTGTGGGTATAATTATTCTATCATAAATATTTTCAGGTTAAAACCACTCTTCACTCATCTTTCTGAGGAATTCTTTCGTTATGGGAACGCCGCTTGATTCTCCGATGACAGAGTCTATGCCGCAGAACGGACACAGGGCGGTGTTGCCATTATCTATCCACCGAGTGATCATTTGTGAACTGAATATTTTCAGACAATAAAAGCATCCGCATTTTTGCATATTCCTGAGCATTTTTTTATGGTTCATACTGTGCCTGTGCGCAGAGATCGGGGTTTCGTAACGGCTTGTCCTGTAATTTCGGTATATTATGCTTTGCAATTCATACGCAAGCATTGATTTTTCGCTGACTTCAATGATTTCCCGTGGCTCATTCCATGCTTCACCGGAATCATCTTTAACGGCTGTAATATAATACATTTTGTTTTTTGCAATATACCCGACATCTATCATCGAACCGTCCGGATAATTTATTTCCAGCATGTCCTCATCATCGTCAAGTATTGCCGTCAGTTCCCCTCCGCAGAGATCAAGATCTTCATATTCCTGATACCATGAAGAGTCTTTCAGTTTCGGAGATTCATCTGACATTCCCGGAATAGTGTATTCATCCATAAATACTGTTCCTTTCCTGAAATCAATATCATATTACCATATTTTTCATGATTTATAAAGAAAAAGAGCAAGGATCGATTGCTCCGGCGTATTATTCAATCAGATTCCTCGCATCTTACTGAAATTTTCTGCCCAATATTCTTTGATAGTATCAAAAGCTTTCCTATGTTCTTCGGTCAGGTCGGCATAAGATATTATTTCTATATTTCCCGGAGAAATATGTTCATGATATCTGAAACAGTATTCCTGCATATCGTCATATGTTTCGAATGACGGATTAAGTATTATAGTATAATACTCCTGCACAGTATCTTTGTTTTTATCGATCGGAATGACGATGCCGTATTCACCTGAACACCAGTCGCTTTCTCCGTGAATTTTTATTGGTGCAAAATCTCTTATGAAATTCGGATATTCTACATCAGTATCATAAATACAGTCGATTGTGCAGTTAACGCATATTCCGTCGCAGTTCTCTGAATATTTAACGGATTCGTTTTCTATGCTTCTGAGAATTTTCCCTTGGCCGAAGACTGCTTTTCCGGGAATATTATCCGGTAAGACATCGTCTTGCCCGAAATACATATGATGCTTGAGGATGGTATAAACGGTATCTTTGCATTCTTCCGCAATACCCTCATACTCTTTATAAAACGCATCTATTGCTTTGATTGCGGAATCAAAACTTGAGCAGAAATATATTTCATCCTGATTATCGCGTTTATCTCTTATACGAAGTTCATATACAGAATTTTCTTCGTGTTCTTTGAATTTTTCCAATGACGTTCTTTTCCATAAAATATTCTGTCTTGTGAAATTTTCGGTTTCGGGGAAAGTATTCCCGAGTTCCTCCCAAAGAGATAACATATCATCATATGTCGGAGAATAAAGATATATCAACTCCGCGAGTTCCTTTGGTGAGAATTTGTGGCCGGATTTTCTTATAGTATCTGTCAGTTCCGTAGAATGTAAGAAAGATATGATCTTGTCATGAATAGTATTGGCCATCACCATGATCTCCTTTCAGATGGATTATAGGTATGATTATTCTATCATGTATGTCAGCCTTATAAAAGAAAAAGAGCAGGTATCTGCTCTTTTTTCTTAATCTATCAGATCCCTCACATCGTCAAAAGGCATGATCGTACGTTTGAGGATTCCGTTGAGGTATGCGATGAGGATTCCGTAGTTTGTTACGGGGATATTCTGATCTTTACAGCAACGCATGCGGTAGAGGACTTCTCTTTCCGTAAGCATGCATCCGCCGCAGTGGATGACCATTTTGTATTCGCTGACATCATCGGGGAACTGTGTGCCTGAAGTGAAGACGAATTCCGGATTCTGTCCCGTACGTTTTCTGATGAGGTTCGGGATCTTGACCGTTCCGATATCTTCGCACTGACGGTGATGAGTGCATCCTTCGGAAATGAGGACTTTGTCGCCGTCTTTTAAGTCGTTGACTGCATTTACTCCGTCAACAACAAGCTTCAGATCGCTCTTGTATCTCGCCATAAGGATGGAGAATGAAGTAAGGGGAATGTCCTGAGGTACCATCTTGCTGACGACTCCGAATACCTGAGAGTCCGTAATGACCATTCTCGGCGGATTTTTCAGCTTTGAAAGTGTTGCCACAAGCTCTGTTTCACGGCACACGAGCGCTGATGCGGCTCCATCCAGAATGTCTCGGATAGTCTGCTGCTGGGGAAGGATAAGTCTGCCTTTCGGGGCGGATTTGTCGATGGGAACGACTAATATGACTACATCTTCCGGGGAAAGAAGATCTTTCACGATCTGCTTTTTGTTTTCTTCAAGAACGCCTTTTTTTGCCGCGAGCTCTTTGAGTTCGTGGATGTTGTGCTTTGTGACGGCGCTTACGTATATCTTTTCTTCATCACTTTCGGGAATGCTCTCAAGAAGATCGCACTTGTTGTATGCGATGATGTAAGGAATGTCTTTTGCCCTCACGAGGGAAATGAGATCGTCTTCAACTTCCGTCATTCCTGCCGTAGCATCAATTACTATAATTGCGAGGTCTGTCTTGTTGAGGGTCTGCTTTGCTTTTCTTACTCTCAGCTCCCCTAACTTTCCTTCGTCATCAATTCCCGGTGTGTCGATTATTACCACCGGACCAAGCGGCAACAGTTCCATCGCCTTTGATACGGGGTCTGTTGTCGTGCCTTTGACGTCGGATACGATTGCGATGTCCTGATCTGTGAACGCATTCAGAAGACTTGATTTGCCCGCGTTTCTCTTTCCGAAAAATGAAATATGTACTCTTTCGCTGTTAGGAGTCTTGTTCATGTTGTGCCTCCGTAGGTATCATTATATATAAAGCTTATCACATCATAATTTTTATGTAAAGCATATTTTATTTGTTTTGCATCAATATCGAAAGATTCCGAGCATGAGAAAACTATTGCACTCAGTTTGTGGGATGAGGAAAGTGATCATATTTTTAGCAACTAAATAACATAATGTTAAGACGACTTAACTATGCAATGATTTAAGTGTATTTTTCTGATTACGTGAAAGAAAAATGGCTTTTATATAAAAAAAATCAAATAAAAGAATAAAAAAAAAGATAATTGCCTTGCAAAATCGGAAAAGTGAGCATATAATATACTTATCACAGAGTGAGGAAGAAATATGGAAAAATTCGATGCATTAAAACTTGAAAACCAAATCTGTTTCCCCCTTTATGCCGCATCAAGAGAAGTTGTAAAAAGATACAGACCTTTCCTTGATGAAATCAACCTTACTTATACTCAGTATATTGTAATGATGGTACTTTGGGAGGACAAGAAGATCAGCGTCAAAGAATTGGGTAAAAAGCTTTATCTCGATTCAGGCACTCTCAGCCCTGTACTCAAGAGCCTTGAAGCAAAAGGCTTCGTGACTCGTGAACGCTGCATGCAGGATGAAAGAATCCTCATTGCAGAAATTACAGAAGCAGGCATGGCTGTCAAGGCAAAAGCAGAAGGTGTTCCTGATGAGGTTGCAAGATGTGTTTGCCTCAGCGCTGATGAAACAAAACAGCTCTATGAACTTTTGTACAAAGTTCTCGGCGGCTTAGACAACTAAGCGTGATTTTTTTGGAGGATTAAAATTACAAAGGACGGGGAACCGTCCTTTTTTATGCGAAATTTTATAAAGAGAAAGAGGAGTATCCCTACTCCTCTTTTCTGCATTTAACTACAGTCTTTGTGATGTTTGACAACACAAGGTCATCATACTGATTGAATATATCTATCCTCAGAGCGATCTCTCCGTTGTATTTATTGCGTCTGGTTTTTTCTTCGAGGCTGACTCTGCCTGTCAGCACATCGTCGGCATAAACCGGCCTGAGCCATTCTATTTCGGTCATTTTTCCCGCAATCAGCTCTTCGCCAAAAATCCCGTTTCCACGAATTTCGCCCATATGCTCATAAACGTAAGAACTCCCGGAGCGATGATGTCCCCGAAGCGGGTATTTTTGGCATACTCCGGATCGTTATGAATCTTAAGCGGGTCGAGTTCGTTTGAAAAGTTAAGCATATTCTCTTTTTTCATTACGACGGGTGGTGTAGTTATACTTAAATCGTCACTGACATCTTCGAAATACACTTTAATACCCCAGATCTTCCTTTACGAGAATTATCTCATATTCACAACCCATAGGCTTTGTCCACAATACGCTCAGCGCGCGGCATATCCTCTCGGGACTGTTGCAGTCATAACATTTGTTTCCGTCCTTTGCGCAGGGAGTCTTTCTGTTCATTCTCTGTGCGTTTTTTGGAGAAGCAACGTTTCTTGCGCGGTAAAGCGCGGAATCATAATCTTCGGCGATCTTGTTCTGTCCGATGACGAAGAATACTTTCTCATGCCCGTAAAGACATTCGCTGAGTCTGTTTCCCGTTCCGTCGATGTTTATGATCTCACCGTTTTCCGAAAGGGCATTTGCGGATGAAATATATACTTTTGCGTTTCCGGCAAGGGCCCTGGTTTCATTCTGGGTGCGGCCGTCCTGCGGTTTCCAGTGCCAGAATACTTCACATCCCTGATCGCAAAGCTTTTCGTAAAGCCCCATTTCCGTAAGTGTCATGGAGCCTCCGAAGCCGACGGATTCTCCCTTTAATGTATATGTAAGATATTCAGTGGCATCTTTTTTTGTATCAAATACTTTTACCGTATATCCCATTGATAAAAGTTTTTCTTTTAGTTTTTCCGTAATCATGCGCGTTCTCCTTTCGGTATTATGAATAAATGATAACACACCTGGTTATCAAAATCAAATAATAGAAAATTTTTAATATTCTAAAGAAAGAGATCCTTCTGTAAAATGTAATATATATAGGATTTGTGTAATAAAAATACACAATAAAAAAAGACCGTCAAAAAATATTCTGACAGTCTGACAAAATTATCCGGTGTGAAATTATTTTTCAAAGAACGCAACGGCGACAGCTCCCGGACCGACATGTGTTCCGATGGTACATCCGACAGTGGTTATAGGGAGTGTATCGGTGTGGCTCTTCCATATTTCGCCGCTGTCTTCTATATATTTGTTAAGAAGACTGTCTGTAAGTCCGCTGTAAGCAAGGGCATAAGGTTTGTCGAAATCAATTCCTCCGCATTGTCCGATGAGTTCCCTGAGGAGATTGTTGCCTTTTTTTGATCCTCTCGCCTTGCCTACGAGCTCAACTTTCCCGTCTTTTACGGTGATCACCGGCTTTATGGAAAGAATTCCTCCGGCAACCGCCGTTGCAGCGGAGATCCTGCCGCCTTTTTTGAGATATTCAAGTGTATCCAGAAGAGCGAGTACTTTCACTTTTTCCTTCTCCGCTTCGATGATGTCTGCGATCTCCTTTGCTGATAAGCCATTCTTTGCAAGCTCAAGGGCTCTCTGAACAAGGATTCTTTCTCCGACACATACGCTGCGGCTGTCAACGACGAAGATATTATCTTTATAATCTTCTGAAGCGATGAGTGCGCTCTGATATGTTCCCGAAAGGCCGCCCGAAAGCGTGATGACGACCGCTTCGTCACCATTTTCGGTTACTTTTCTGAATACTTCCGAATATGTCGCCGGTGAGATCTGGCTCGTTGACGGAAGCTCGTCGCTTTCAATGAGCTTCTCATAAAATTCTCTGTGTGTCAGATCCACCGCGTCACGGTATTCTGTTTTTCCGAATGTAATGGTAAGTGGGATGTGGATAAGCCCCAGTTTTTTCGCTTCTGACGGAAGAATGTCAGAGGCGGAGTCTATAATAAATCTTACAGCCATTTTGTTCCTTTCTTTATCATAAATCATTTTGCGTTTTCAGGTTATCGGATATCTTCTTAAGACATCTGTAGAATATTTCACGCTCTTCTTCCGTAAGACTTTCGCCTCCGGATATGACCCAGCCTGAAATAAGAACATTTATCTTCTCCGCAAGAGATATACCTTCTTCTGTCAGGTGCAGTATATCGCGGTATTTCTTTTCTGTGGGATGGATGAATCCTTTTTCCTGAAGAGTGCTGACTGCTCTTGATATTGCGGCTTTATCTTCGGAGCAAAGTTTTGAAAGATGACTTGCCGTAAGTCCGTCGGGATTCATGTAAAGAAAAAATATACACATTACATGCGTTCCCTTTAATCCGAGTCCGAACTTGTCCATTTCGGCTGATTTTATTTTTTGTATTGATTTGTAACAGGTGGTGATTCCCGTGACAAAGCTTTCAAACCTCTTTAACATATTTCTCCTCCTTGAGTTTGAGGTCGATTATAACATTAAGATGTTGATTTGTCAACATCTTTAAAGTTTCTTTAAGTTTGAGCATGGGAGTATACAAAAAAGGAGAAATCTGTTCTTTGAAAAAAAACTGCTACGTGGTATAATGACGAATATTTTTATCCGGAGGCTGAAATGAAACGCGTTATAAGTAAAAAGGTAATAATAAATAAGATGAAATGCTTTCTGAAGAAAATAAAAGACAAAGCGACGGTTTTATCCGGAACGCTTCACATGAAAAATTTTATTGCCATAACCATCGCCGGTATTATAAACGCAACAGGCGTTACATTATTTCTCGCACCCGTCAGGCTTTACGACAGCGGCATCTCCGGAACGTCCATGCTCCTTTCTCAGATTTCGCCGCTGAGTCTGTCAGTATTTCTCATTATTCTCAATGTGCCGCTGTTTTTGTATGGGTATAAAAAGCAGGGTTTTGCGTTCACTGCATATTCCGTATACGCCGTCGGGGTGTATTCATTTGCTGCATGGATAATTACTGATGTTCTCCCGATAAATGTCATCGGATCGTCCCCGCTTGCGGGAGGTGATCTTTTGCTTTGTGCCATATTCGGTGGCCTCATCTCAGGAACGGGAAGCGGGCTGACAATACGTTATGGCGGTGCTATCGACGGGATCGAAGTAATGGCAGTAATCTTTGCAAAGGCACTGAATTTAAGTGTCGGGACGTTTGTGATGGTTTATAACGTCATTTTATACATAATCAGCGCATTTGTGACGGGGAGCTGGATCCTTCCGCTTTACCCTGTAATTACATATTATGCCGCCCTCAAGACCGTGGATTTCATCGTCGAAGGTATTGACAGAAGCAAAGGTGTGATGATCGTGACGTCCTTCGGGGATGAGGTCTCCGATGCCCTTATGGCGGAGTTTGACTGCGGGACAACAAAGATCGCAGCCCTCGGCGGATATTCCAATCAGGACAAGACGCTTATATATTTCGTCGTGAACCGTTTCCAGATCGCGAAGATGAGAAATATAGTAACGGGGATAGATCCGCTTGCGTTCGTTACCATAAACGAAGTTGCGGATGTGTTCAAGAGCTCCCAGAGCAATATTTCAAAATAATTCAGGCTAAAAAACAGACTTCCTTTGGTGGAAAGTCTGTTTTTTATTTATAAATTACATTGAAGGATCTCGAAAAATATCTCGGCGAGATCGTTTTCGATACAGATGCGGCTGAAAGTAATGCTCATCATTCCGCAGAAAGAAACCACTCCGCAGTTATACGGGGATTTTCTTCTCGGAGTAAGGATAAGATGCATATTTTCAACATATTCATCAAGTTCCGAAGAAAGAGATATATTTCCGAGATTTGAAAGGCTGATGCAGGAGTTGCATTCACCGAATTTGTCGTTGATGAATCTCAGGGCCATGCATTTTATCCACAGCGGCACGAGAGAGATATTCTTTTCGGCTTTTGTGTGGGTAGTGATAGTCTTTTCGATGGTTTCGCGCGAGAACTCTTTCTTCATCTGATTTTTTATGTCAGCAAGCATTTCGGAAAACGGTTTTTTGTTATCGCTTTCAGATATGTGTGGCAGCGCATAAAGTGAGAAGTTTCTGAGAGTCTTGCTCGGGAATAATTTTCTGAGATTGATCGGTACCATGACCTGAACGGGCTTTTGGATACTTTCGCCTGTTCTTCTTCTGTGGGATTCCATTACGGCCTTCATGAGTATGCCGCAGAGGAATGTGGTGACGCTCACGTTATGTTTATGTGCGGCAGAGAGAATTGTATCCGCATTATATATCGTAGTGTCCGTTGCGATCTTGTGTCCGGTGATTATTGTGCCGGGAATCTGGTAAACACTGTGATGTCTGAGCGGCGCAGATGTTTCTCCCGCATACGTGAAGAAATCGTCCTGCTGTTCTTTCTCCTGAGCATCTTCGTCGCATCTGAGGATCATGTCATTGGTGTGGATGTCCATGCTGTAACGGATACGGAAATACTCACCGAGGAGAGTATTCATCAGGACCGTTCCGCCGTAACCATCTGTCATGGAATGGAAAAATTCGGCGATTATTCTGTTTTCTTTATAAAAGAATCTGACAGCACATTCCCGGACTTCCCTGCGGCTCATCGTTTTCAGACATTCATCCTCAAATTTTGCAGTGGGCGGAATCTCGGAGGGAACGACCTTGTGGCGGAAAAATCCGTTTTTTACTCCCGCAATTATTGTCGGGAATCTCGGAGTAATGTTGTTTATTGCTTCCTGAAGGATCTCCGGACGCACGGCTTCTTTTAAGGTATATACGATTCTGAAAGAATTTGCATGGTCCTTGCGAAGAGTTGCCATGTGCATAATTGCTGAGTTGTCGAGATTATATGTTCTTTTTATTCTTTCTTTCATTGTTCCTCATGTCTTTACGGAAATTCAGATTCATTGTAACACAAATTTGTATTTTTTCAATAGTATTCGTAAGTTTTCGTTTATATTTTTCATGGCAGGGGTAAGAATGCTATTCAAATTTTCTCGTAAAATAAGGAAAAATAAGGTTTTTGCAACAAAATTGTTGACAGCTCAACAAATGTGTGATATAGTCGTTTTTGTTGAGAGGTCAACAAAAATTTAAGAGGGATACCAATGATAGATCGTTTTGAAAACTTTGCGGCATATATCGCGCAGGCAAACAAATACATATTAAAGATCAAGGCAGCGGGGATGGAGCGCTTCGGACTCAAAGCCGCGCACCTTATGTGTCTTTATTTTCTGGGTAAGCATGAAGAAGGCCTTACTGCAGGAGAGCTTGCGGAATATTGCATGGAAGATAAGGCAGCCATCTCAAAATCATTGTCTGAACTCAGACACAAGGACTTTGTGAGGACTGACAACGAAAACGGTACAAAAGTTTACAGGGCAAAATATTTCCTCAGCCCCACAGGAAAAGATGCCTTTGCAGAAATCAAAGATACTATCCTGCATATTACAGAGCTCGTTGCTGACGGACTGTCGCTTGAAGAAGGTGCAATACTTTACAGAAGCCTGGAGAAAGTTGTCAGCAATCTGAAGGATTATTATCTTGAAATGGACAAACCGGAAAGGTAAAACTCAGCATAACAGGAGAAATAAAAACATGAGTGAAAACAAAAGAAAGATCTCTGAAGAAAAAGTATGGATGAATATATATTCCGACGAAGCTAAAAGTGTCACTTTGCCGAAACTTACCATCTATAATTATCTCAAAGAATACAACAAAGACCAGCTTGACAAATCGGCAGTTCATTATTACGGCACTGATATTTCATTCCGTGAACTTTTCGCAAGGGTTGATGAGTGTGCCGATGCATTCGCCGCTCAGGGAGTAAAGAAAGGTGATATCGTATCATTCGTTTCCGTTGCGACTCCGGAAAGCATCTACGCAGTTTATGCCCTCAACAAGATCGGTGCTGTTGCTAACACCATTGACCCGAGAATGGACATTGCGAGCATCAGAAGAATGATCCTTGAAGCAGGTTCAAAAGTTCTTATCGTCCTTGATATCGCATTCCCGAAGATCAAAAAGATCATGGATGACATCAATCAGGACAGGATCATCGTCCAGTCTGCTTATACATCACTTTCCCTCGTAAAGAGAACAGTAATGCAGGCGAAGACAAAGACAGACGTTCCTTACAGCGATGTGGTCATCAAATGGAAAGAATTCATCAAAGGTGCAAAGAACGCCCGCGCTGTTGAAGCTCCTTATGTCGGAGATGCACTTGTTGCCATTACATACACAGGCGGCACAACAGGGTTCCCAAAAGGCGTTATGCTGACAAACGACTCTATGAACGCCGTAGTAATCAACTTCCAGTATTGCGGTATCAAATATGAAAAATCACACCGCTTCCTCGGCATTATTCCTATCTTCTCCGCTTACGGAATGGTGTGCGGAATGCATATGCCTCTTGGTCTCGGCGTAACACTCGTTCCAATTCCGAACTTCGTTCCGGCTACCCTCGGAAAACTCGTTAAACAGTTCAGGCCGAACCATATGATCAGCACTCCTGCATTCATCGAAATGCTCATTGACAGCCCCGATATCAAGGGAATGGACCTTTCATTCCTCTATACTCTCGGTTCAGGCGGAGATACCATGAATGAAGGACTCGAAAAGAAGCTGTGGAAATTCATGGAAGAACACAATATGAAATACCCTCTCGCGCAGGGATACGGCATGAGCGAACTTTCTGCTGCCGCTTCGTTCTGCGTAGGAGATATGTATAAGCCGTCAAGCGTCGGTATTCCTTCGCTCACGACAACCGTTTCCGTATTCGATCCGGAAACAGGGGAAGAACTCGGATACAACGAGATCGGTGAAGTCTGCGTTACGGGTCCGTCAATGATGAAGGGATATTTCAACCGTCCGGAAGAAACAGCTCATGTAATGCGTAAGCATGACGACGGTCTTGTATGGATCCATTCAGGCGATCTGGGATATGTTGACGAAGAAGGATTTGTTTTCATCAAAGGCAGGATCAAGAGAATGATCACCCGTTTCGACGGACATAAAGTATTCCCCATCAACCTTGAGAGCATGATCTCAGAACATAAGGAAGTCATCAACTGCGCAGTTATCGGCGTTGATGACCGCGGACACGGTCAGGGACAGTATCCGGTAGTATTCATCGAACTCCGTCCGGGCGTTGACAAGAAGCAGTTCTGTAAGTATATGTTTGAATTATGCGACAGGGATGTTGAAGAAAGGGGTAAACCCGTTGCGGTCGTTGCGATCGACAAGATCCCCCTTACAGCATTCGGAAAGAACGACTATGTAACCCTCGAAAAGGAATATAAAGAATTCGACTACACGAAGTGGGAAGAAATTACATATTAAAATTTTAAAGGCACTTGCATTGCAAGTGCCTTGTTTTATTTATCTTCCCACAGCATCTCGATATGCGGGATGCCGTCTTCGAGAAATTCATCGGATACCTGACGGAATCCTGCTTTTTCATAAAGTTCTCTCGCATAAACCTGCGCTTCGATGCGGATCTTTTCAGCTTTGAAGTGTTCCTTTGCGAGATTTATTCCTGTTTTTACTATCCCGAGACCGTATCCCATCCTTCTTTTTGTGGATATTACCCTGCCGACAGAGGCCTCCTCATAAGACACTCCCTGCGGAATTACCCTGCAATATGCGACGATCTTTCCGTCTTCCTCAAGCCATGCATGAAGACTGACCTTATCCTTGTCATCAAGCTCCGAATAGGGGCAGCTCTGCTCAACGACAAAGATATTCACTCTTTCTTTCATTATGTCATAAAGCTCATTTACCGTAAGCTCATCAAACTTCTTTACTTTTAATTCCATCTGTCTGTCCTTTCTGTTTTCTGCGGTTGATGCTGAGTAAATTAAATATAAGCAGCAACATTCCTGCCGAAGAGCCATAAAACAATAATTTTACAATATATGAAAATACTGTTATTTCGTACACTGTTATATCATCATTTTTTACTATCTTCGTCCGCCCGAATGTATTTTTTTTGGTGTATATGTCGTTATTTTTAGAGATGAATCCGGATCTGCTTTTTTGTAAATTATTGTATACTCCGGAAGCTTTATCGTCCCACGATCCTATAACTTTTCCGTCAAGCTCCATTGAGTATACGATGGTTCCCGTAGACAGAAGGATCGTGTCATCTTCCGTAATCGTGAACATGTACCCGCGTGATGTCTGCGGACTTATTGAAAACACATGAACTCCCTGATCGAAAACGTCGATCCGGCTTTCCGTACCGACATACATACGCTCGGCGGAATCGACGGCAAATGACTTTATCTGTATATCTGCCGAGCCTGATGCGATAGAAAATATGCAGAAGATCATTATGAGAGCAAGAGGAATGATCAGAATCAATCTTTTGATTTTTGTTTCCATTTATCTGTCCTTTCTTTCTGCGAATATCAGGTTTTCCGCGAGTCGGAGATAATACTCACTGTACGGAACAGCAACGCTGTCGGAGTCCTGAAGAATCATTTTCTTTTTAAATTTCCTGAACTCGTCGTCCGTCATATGTTTTTTAGAGTAATAAATGTATTTCATTCCGTGTTTACGGAATACGCCGTACTGAACAAAATTGCAGTAGCTCCAAATTCCATCTTTATGCATTCTCTTTCTTTCCGAGTGAAATGTATTGTAGCCTCTGAATACGAATCTGTCTTCTTGAACTTCAAGCACAGGGTGGTACATAAGCATGGATGTGGAATGCATAAACAACACCGCACATAAAAGGGCACTTAAAAACATGGAATTACTTATAAAAAACTCCATATACGAGAGTGGATACAAACCCAGCAGACTATACCCGAGCAGATAAAGAACCTCATTTAATGGAGAAAGCATAATAATTTTATTTCCTCGTACAGATGCTTTTTCCCTCTGCATCATACATATTTCTCTGTACGGTGAATCTTCCCCATATCTTCCTTTGAGAATGTCTCTGCCTTTCGTGTCCTGCCCGAAAACTACATCGAGCGTGTGGGGAAACGGAATTTTATGAATAATGTTCTTCACTTCGCGGAATTCGCATGTTACGCTTTCCCTTATGGTGTCTTCGTATGCCGGAGATAGAATTTCTGAATACATATGAATTTTCTTTCCGATTTCAGAACTGAGTATGTCCGCATACAGTTTTTTGAGCTTACTGCTGAGATCAAAATAAAAATATTGTTCCTTTAATATTTCACTTATCTCATCAAGATCTCTTCTGACATTTTCATCGTGTGCTATTCGGGATACGATGGACCCTTCATCAAACGGGGCATTTGCAGCAGGAATGAGAAACAATACGGCGGCGTAATATCTTTCAAATGTCAGGTTAAAATTTGCCATATAATAACGGTACGCTTCTGTCGGTGGTTCTACACATGTTCTGAAAATCTGAAGTATAATCTCCCGCTCGTTGTCGGGCAGATTGATTTCCGATGCATACACATACATCGGAGGTCTTGCCTTGCGCATTTTTCCGTAATGATATTCATAAGCGTTTTCACGCATTGCCTTTTCCGCAGGAGAATCTATTTCCTGACTGAGTCGTTTTTCGTATATGTATGCTCCTGCTTCCTTAATGTCATCAAAGGAATAATCATTTATGTTACAAGATACATTGTCAGTTCTCTCAGCGGATTGTGAACTTAACATATCAAATATTAATTTCTCCATCTTCATCCTCCAGTTTGCATCAAAAACATCATTTTTTCCGATAATACAAACACCGCGCATCCCACCCCATAGCAGATAATATCTGCCCATGAAAAGACGCTGCCGATGAGGATCTTAAAAAACGGGATATGGGAAAGACCGAGAAGGGACACTATGTCAAAATATTGCATGGCTTCCACGAATACGGAAAATATAAATACCCACACAGGCAAACTTTTCCCCGAATCCGGAAATACGATTCTTACCACTGCACATAAAAGCATCGTAACGAGAATATCTCCGCCGTAAGGACGGATGAAGGAGTCGTTCACGAAAAGTGTGATGAATATTTCCGTCAAAAGGAGTATTGTTGATATGATGATGTAATGCTTTCTTTTGAGTTTGTCTTTCATATATCCTCCCTAAGATATTATACATTAAAATTATTTGTTTACATACTTTTTTCGGAATATGATATCTATTATAAATTCAAAATATTGATTTTAGGCGGTTTGTGTGGTATGCTTTGATATAGTATTTGAATTTGAAATATGTTACTGCAATATAATCACCATACGAAAGGATATACCATGCAAAGATCAGAAAAAAGAATCCCCCTTGCAACTCCGACAATGCACAGTGAAGAACTGGAATTTATAAAGGAAGCATTTGACCGTAACTGGATCGCTCCGCTCGGATTCAACGTAGACGGATTTGAAAATGAAATGATAGCGTATCTCACAAAAGGAGAATATGAATACAGCGCCCTTGCCCTCGATTCAGGCACAAGCGCCCTGCATATGGCAGTAAAGCTTGCGGGAGTAAAGAGAGAGGACAGAGTATTCTGCTCAGATATGACCTTCGCCGCAAGTGTAAACCCTGCTGTTTATGAAGGTGCGGTTCCCGTATTTATCGACTGCGAGAGAGATACATGGAATATGGACCCGAAGGCTCTCGAAAAGGCTTTTGAAAAATATCCCGACACAAAAGTAGTTATCCTCGTTCATCTTTACGGCACTCCGTCAAAGATCGATGAAATCATGGAAATCTGCGAAAAATATAATGCGATCCTCATTGAAGACGCCGCAGAAAGCCTTACTGCCACATACAAAGGCAAACAGACCGGCACATTCGGAAAATATAACGCGATCTCTTTCAACGGAAATAAACTCATCACGACTTCAGGCGGCGGAATGCTCCTGACGGATGATGCTGACGCGAGAAAAAAAGCATTTTTCTGGGCAACACAGTCAAAAGAACCGTTTGTGTGGTATGAACACAAAGAAGTCGGATACAACTACCGCCTGAGTAACGTGACTGCCGGTATCGGACGCGGCCAGCTCATTCACGTAACTGAACACCGCGACATCAAGGAAGCTATCTACAGACGTTATGAAGAAGGATTGAAAGATCAGCCCGTAACGATGAATCCGTACGATAAGGAAACATCCGTTCCGAACTTCTGGCTCTCATGCATGCTTATGGACGAAAGCGTAAAGATCACACCGATGGAAATGTATGAAAAGCTCAATGCCCTCAACATCGAAACACGCCCCATCTGGAAGCCTATGCATATGCAGCCGATCTTCGCTGAAAACGACTTCATTTATGTTGAAGAAACTCCCGTTGACGAAGATATCTTCGCCCGCGGACTCTGCCTTGCGTCAGATATCAAGATGACTGCGGAAGAACAGAACTTCGTCATCGAAGCTATCAAGGAATATCTCAAGTAGGTAACACATGAAAAAAATAAAAGCCCTCATCGTTGCAGGCGGTCTTCCGCAGATCACCCTCATCGATGAACTCAAAAAAAGAAATATACACACCGTCCTCGTTGACGGAAGTGAAAAAGCCATCGCAAGAAAATATGCGGATACATTTTACTGCGCACAGATCTTTGATATAGAAGCGGTGAAAGATATTGCCGAAAAAGAACAAGTGGACTTTCTTATCACCGTATGTGCCGACCAGGTCCTCCTTGTTGTCGCTCAGGTGGCTGAAATGCTCGGTCTTCCGTGGTATATTGACTACGAAACGGCGAAGAACGTTTCCGACAAAGAGCTCATGAAGGAAGTTTTCGTGAAAAACGGAGTCCCCACATCAAGGCATATGGTCATGAGTGAGCTTGATACTGATAAGATCAAAGACCTTGAATATCCCCTCGTAGTGAAACCTGTTGATGCATACAGCTCAAAGGGCGTCAGAAAGGTCACAAACGAAGATGAATTAAAAGAAGCATTCGTTGATGCCGCAAATATCAGCCGCAACAAGAACGTCATCGTCGAAGAATTCTGCGAAGGCGAAGAATACAGCGTTGACGTATTCGTATCAGGCGGAAAAGCTCACGTTTTATGCGTTTCAAACAGCGAAAAGGTGAAGGACGAAGGTAAATTCGTCATCTTCCGCGGAAAATTCCCGGGAAATGTCGGGGCTGAAGTCATGGATATTATCCGCGACACGGCACAGAAGATCGCAGACGCTTTCGGACTCGTGAATTCCCCTATGCTTATTCAGCTCATTTCCGACGGAAAGAAGATCTCCGTTCTGGAATTCTGTGCGAGAACAGGCGGAGCGATGAAATTCCTGCTTATAAAGAGAGCATGCGGATTTGACGTAATAAATGCAGTCATCGATCTGACTCTCGGAAACGAAGTCAAAGTTGAGCTGAAAGAGCCGGAAAATAAATATATTGTCAATAACTTCATTTACTGTAACCGCGGAGAATTCTCCCACATCGAAGGTTTTGATGAACTTATGGCTGAAGGGATAATTACGGATTATCGTCTTCTCCGCGCACCGGGAACTCTTATGTTCGGAAATGTCAACTCAAGCAGCGACCGTATCGGAGGATTTACCGTTCAGGCGGACAGCGTTGAGGAATTCAATAGAAAGCTCAGAACAGCTGTAGAAAGAATGAAGATCATCGACACAGACGGAAACGACATCATGCGTCACGATCTGTTTACGGATCTTTCGGAATAAACATAAAAATCAAAGTGGTACCCGTAAGTACCACTTTTTTATTTGCCCGTAAGGAGTTCAATTGCGTATTTCGTATATTTGGAGATATGCTGTCCCTTTTTTGTTACCACGACCGGCTGTCTTGTTGTCGTGACGTTTTTGAGTTCGAAAAAGGTAATGCCTGCATGAAAACGTTCGTCTTCTGCGAATTTTAAAGGAAGGATCGTTGCGCCGACGCCTGCGCTGACCATTGACCATGCGGTGGTGATGCTGACGACTTCGGTTATGTCGTCAGGAGATATCCCTTCGGATGTGCAGAGGCTGTCAAAGAGCTGGCGGAGCTGTTGTTTTTTTGTCAGAACCACAAACGGCAGATCTTTGCAATCGGAGAGTGAGACTTTCGACGGTCCGTTTTTTGACGGTTCTGATTTTACGAGATGCACCAGCTCGTCGCTGACGGCAAGGATGATGCGCTCCTCTTCCATTGGATAGACATCAAGCTGACTTCTGTCGACGGGAAGGTTTGTTACGGCAAAATCAAATTCTCCCGCAACGGCAGCATCATGCAGAGGTGCACTTGATAATTCACGGATAATTATCTGAAGCCCGTCGAACTTTTCTTTAAGAACTTTTACTATTCCCGGAAGCTGGTAAAAACTTCTGAAGGGAGTGATCCCGATTATTATCCTGCCTTTTTCGCCGCTTCCGTATTCCTCCATCTTTCTTTTGAGCTGATCTTCCCTGAAAAGGATCTCCCTTGCTTCTTTTACGAAACATTCTCCTGCCGCAGTGAGTGAAACGGGGGAGGTGCTTCTGTCAAAGAGCTTTACTCCCAGCTCCTGCTCAAGCTGTAGGATCTGCTTGGAGAGAGCCGGTTGTGATATGTTTAATTTATCCGCGACCTGCGAGAAGTTGAGTTCTCCCGCAAGCATGAGGGCATATTGGAGTTGTCTTGAATTCATAACGATTACCTGTTTGTTTAATATTTTTAATCATACAATGCAGAGGAGAAATTTTCAAGCAGAATGAAAAATATGTTGACAAATTTCGAATATAGCGTATAATATAACCTGTAGGTAATCAATATGATAACTAAAAAGATATGAAAGGAAATACTCAAAATGCCTTCAGCACTTATTTATCTCGCAATAATGCTTGCCATTATAAGCGTATGGTTCATTCTTCTTAAAAGACCTGTTTATGAAGCTGTCCTTATCAGCTTTGTTTTTCTTCTTACATTAACCGGACATTGGGGGGATGTCGGCAAATATATTTCAGGCGCCCTTTCAACATCTCTTCTCTATTCAATGACTGCGTTTGTTGCAATGTCAATAATCCTTACCAAGACGAAGATCATTGACGGGGCCGTTGCCATCATTCTTTCTATTTTTGGAAAAATCTCCGGTGGTGCAGGATATGCATCCGTGATCGCAAGCTCATTCATGGGCGCGCTTTCAGGAAGCGGTCCGGGAAACGTAATGGCAACCGGATCGATTACTATCCCTGCCATGAAGAAATCAGGATTCCCTGCTGAACTTGCGGCAAACGTTGAAAGTAACGCATCTTATCTCGGAAACATGATTCCACCGTCTTCAAATATTGTCGCAGCGCTCGGCGCATATACAGCACTTTATCCCGAATCAAATATGACAACGGGACAGTTCTGGGTGCTTTTATGGGGGATTTCATTCTGGTTTATCCTTCAGAAAATACTTATCGTATGGGGCTTCTGTAAGTATTATAAAGTCAAACCTATGGCGAAGGAAGATATTCCCGATCTTAAAGTCGTTATTAAGACAGGATGGCAGGGACTTCTCCTTCCAATAATAATCATCTTCCCGTTCATCATGGACTATCTTTTCAAGGCAACATTCTTTACGGAACGCCTTGGCGCGGAAGGTGCGAAATATTTCTCAAGCAGCCTTCTTCTGTTCGTAGCCGGCATTGCATCGCTTTATGCGGTTATGGTATCACCGGATAAAAAGATCGTTACCCCTCACGGCATAGCAAAAATGTTTGCGGGAAGCATCAAGTCCATTTCTCCTGCAATCGGAGTATGTGTGTTCGGATATATGATCGGTGGACTTTTCACAGATCTCAATGTTGCTGCAGATATGGAAATGTTCATTCTTTCCATGAACTTCGGTAAGTTAGGTATGGTAGTATTTATCTGCCTGCTCACATGTTTCCTCGGAATGGTAATTCCCGGTTCGTCACTCGTCGTTATCTTCGGGCCGGTGTTCATTTCTTCGATGGCAACAGTAGGAGTAAATCCGCTTCTTGCGGCAGGAATGCTTCCGTGTATCTGCGGAGTTATGTGCGGAATCACGCCGCCTCTTGCGTTGGGATTATACGCAGGTATGTCGATCGCTGAAAGTGATTTCGGAAAGACTGTCAAAAACGACCTCTGGTGGGTAGCTTTCCACTTTATCCTCGAAGTGGTCGTCCTTATGGGTGTTCTCCCGATTTTAGGATTATAGGAGGCTGAAATGAAAGAATACATAAAAAAAATTGCAGAAATTCTCAGAATGGTTTTCGGATATGGAATAATGATCACGCTGTTCGTTGGAGGATTTACATTCTTCGGTTATCTCGTCGCTCTCATCATCGGTGGCGAAACAGCTGCGGCGATCTGCACATTTATATATAAAGGCGTTGTGCCCGTTATGATAAAAGTGACCACAAGCATGGTTCTTCTCGGCCTTGTGGTGATGTACCTTTCCGGTGAACAGGCCCTTACTACATCTAAAGAAAAGAAAAAAGACAAATAATAAAGAGGCAAAGCATTTTACGCTTTGCCTTTTGTTTTGCCCGGTTATTTGTTTATGAATTTCACGGCTGTTCCGTACGCGATGACTTCTGCCGCGCCCTGCATGATCGCTGAAGATGCATAACGGATGTTGACTACGGCATCTGCACCGAGTTCTTCGGCTTCCTGAACCATGCGTTTTGTGGCGATAGCTCTCGCTTCGTTCATCATTTCGTTGTAAGAAGTAAGCTCGCCTCCGACAAGGGTCTTGAAACTCTGTGAAATATCTTTGCCGATATGTTTTGACTGGATAGTGCTTCCTTTTACAAGTCCGAGCATTTCAAGCTCTTTGCCTGAAATGTAATCAGTATTTACTAAAATCATCGTCTTCACCTTTCTTTATTTCGTTTATTCTTTCTACGCAGACTCTGAGCATGATGTACGAAAGTATTAACGGCAATATTCCGAACATGAGCTTCCATATGCCTTCAAGTATGGTAACTAAAATGGCAAAGTAAACAGCGTAGTAAATCATGATGAGCGCAGAGATCAGTATTGTGATCATAATATTCTTTTTCTTTTCAGGATTCATCTTGCTCTCCGTAAAATAATAGATTGATTTGATAATCATTCTGTCATATCAGAATGTGATCGTGATCGTCGTTCCTTCTCCCGGCGTGCTCTCAAGGCGTATGGTGCCTTTATGGTACATTACCGCATGCTTTACAATGGAAAGGCCAAGTCCTGTTCCTCCGGTTTCCTTTGAGTGGCTTTTGTCGACGCGGTAAAACCTTTCGAAGATCCTCGGCTGATGTGATGCAGGGATCCCGATTCCCGTATCGCAGACGGAGAGGACAGTATTTTCGGGAGTTGAAGATATTGATATTACGACCTCGCCGTTTTCCTTATTGTAACGTATGGCATTGTCACAAAGATTGTAAATTATTTCATACAGATATCTTCTGACGCCACTTATGCATGCAGACTGCCCCTTGACTATAAGTTTTACGCCTTTTTTGTCTGCGGACGGCTGAAGAATGTCCACGACTTCATTTGCGACTTCGTAAAGATCCACTTTCTCAGCGGCGATCTGAGAGTTTTCGTCGAGCTGGGAAAGACGTATGATGTCATTGATAAGATCAACAAGTCTTGTTGCTTCATTTTTGATGTTTGATATGAACATATCTTCGTCCTCAGCTCGAACAAGCCCACTTTGAAGAAGTTCTGCGCTTCCGATAATGGACTGCATAGGAGTCTTCAGTTCGTGGGACACATTTGCGGTGAATTCCCTTCTGTTTCTTTCGGCATTGGCCATTTCCGTGACATCAAAACATAAGATAAGGCATCCGCTGATTCCGCCGCTGTATGCTATGCTGTTGATGAGAAACTGGAATTCTCTTCCGTCCCTGTTTTCGCGGAACTCGCTGTGTTTGCCATTTAATGCATCCTCCACCGCCTTTGTCATCGCAAGGCTTCTGTCTACGACTGAAAAATCATACCCAACAACCGACCTGTCTGCATCATATATCTTTCTCGCAGCAGGATTCATTCTCTTTACTCTCTTGTCCTTCCCGAGAATAATGAGACCTTCGCTCATTGAATAAGTAATCTGGTCAAGTTCATCGGCTTTTTCCTTTAACAGATTCATCTGTTCTTCGATGCGGATGTGCTGCTGATTCATTTTCCTGAGGATAGGGGAGAGTTCGTCATAGATCATATTCTCCGCAGGTTTCTCGAGATCAAGTTCGTTCAGCGGCTTTACTATAGACCTCGCCATCGTACTCGCAAGGATCGCTGAAATGAGTATCCCGCAAAGTGCTATGTGCATTATAGGGCGCAGAACACTTTTTAACAGAACGAATATGCTTGCCATACTCGCGGAGATTCGGAGAATGCTTCCGTCACTTAATTTTTCTGCGCAGTATATCATTCGTTGTTTCAGTGTGTCGGAATAACGGATGCTGCTTCCTTTTCCGAGTGAGATCGCCTGAGATATCTCCTCGCGGTCCGAATGGTCCGGCATGGTGGATTCATCAGCTATAGAATCGAAAATGATAATTCCTTCAGGAGATAACAGAGTGATACGATTTTTAGTATCGTATAGCTCCTGAAGATAATCCGTTCCGCTGAGCGCGATGCCTTTTTTTACTATATCGAGCTCACTTCTGAGCTGATTGGTTATGATCTGTGAAAAATGATCGTAAAGAACTCCGGTCACTATGACGATGGATAAAATAAGAACTGCCGATACTACAAGGAGTGTTGATCGAAAGATCTTTTTCGTCATTTATCTTCACCCTCCAGGCGATACCCGACTCCGATGATCGTTTCGATTCGTTTTGCTGAATCTCCGAGCTTTTTGCGCAGAGTCCTGATGTGCATATCTACCGTTCTTGATTCGCCGAGATAATTAACTCCCCATACTTCCGAAAGGAGCCTGTCGCGGGAAAAGACTTCTCCGGGATTTTTCATAAACAGCTTCAGAATATCGTATTCCTTTAATGTGAGAGTGATCTTCTCGCTGTTGATTGCGACCCAATGTTCCGTGTCGTTTATGGTGATCTCTCCGACAGAAATAATATCTTCCGGTTTTATATTGCCGCATCGTCTGAGGACCGCTTTTATTCTTGAAACCATTTCCATGACTCCGAAGGGCTTTACGAGATAATCATCAGCCCCTTTGTCAAGGCTTTGTATCTTATCCATTTCCGTGCCTTTTGCTGTCGCCATTATTACCGGAATATGTTTCGTTTTGTGGTCGCTTCGCAATTTTTCGAGGATCTCAACCCCGTCCATTCCCGGAAGCATGATATCAAGAACGATAAGTTCAGGGATTTCAGTTTTTAATGCCCGGAAAAGTTCGTCGGCGTCAGAGAGTCCTTTTGCTTCAAATCCCATTGCTTTGAGAGCATAAACCTCGATCTCCCTTATTGTACTGTCATCGTCAACGCAGAATATCATAGTTTTCTCCATGTGTAAATTACTTGTATTTTTGTGCCATCTTTTTCAGATAGCTGTTTTTAAGTTCGTTTTCCTGTCGGAGTTTTTCGTTTTCGTTCATAAGGTACTGTAAATATTCCCTGCAGAGCTTTACTCCACCCCTGACTTCCACATCCTCGTGTTTTTCCATATCCTCAAGCCACTGCATAAGGGAACGGGAGCGGATATCATTGAATGTATTGTCTTTATTTTTAAACATTTTGTTTTCTCCTTAGATAGGTTAGGATAAGTATAACACAATTTTTATTTGATTTACAGAAAAAGTCTTTCAATATGTCATTCTTTGACATACTGAAGGATATCGCCGACCTCGCAGTCCAGCGCCTCGCAAATTGCGGCAAGGGTGGAAAAACGCATTGCGGTTACTTTGTTATTTTTTATCTTTGACATATTGACGTTTGAGATCCCGACTTTTTCGGAGAGCTCGTTGAGCGACATCTTTCTTTCAACCATCATTCTGTCGAGATGAAGTATTATTTTTCCCATATATTATAAAAGTCCCTCCATATCCTTTTCAAGCTCATAACCATGAATGAAGAACCTCGTAAGGCATAATACGACAAGCCCCATGAATACTCCGTCCATATTTACGCTGAGTTCAGCATATTCCACTCCTGCGATAAGTCTGATAAAAACGCTCATTATAAGTCCGACTGCGGGAATAGCCATCGACAGAATTCCTGTCTGCCTGAGTCTTTTTATCGTATCCTCGCTGAAATACGCATGACATTCAGTCTTTTTCATTATAATATACAGGTTGTGGAAGATCATTGCCATTATCAGCATGATTATAACTGCGCCCACTGCGAATATTGCGAACACAGAGAAATTGATCCCTTCGGGGCCGATATTGAGTACGGCTTCAAAACCATATATCTCAATTACTTTTTCTTTTGCCAAAGAATCGATGTCTATAAAATATTTTGTAAATCCCGGTGCGAATGCTGCACATATTCCTGCAGCAGCCATGAGTATCGCTGCAACAATATGAGAAATTTCTATTATTCTTGTAAGGATCACGGTTATTTTGTTGATACTGGAATTTTTCATTTTGCACCTCCGTTTATGGCGCAAGTATATCATGGGTTTTAATCTGTGTCAATAATTATTTAATGTTTATCATTAAAAAATATATGTTTGCCGATGCGTAAGCGTGCAACGAAACAAAAACGGCAGAACTCAAAAATGGATTCTGCCGTTTTGAAATTATTCTTTGTTTATCTCATCAAACATCGCCTTTACGCTCGGTGCATTTTTCGTGAGCTTTTTGATCGTCAGATCATCAGCCTTATTATTTGCGATCCTCAGGTTGTTTTCTGAAGAGAGAAGCGCTTCTTTTGTCTTCTGAAGATGTTCAATGGTCTTGTCGATCTCTTTGATTGCAGTGGCGAATTTTTCGCTTGCAAGTCGGTAATTTCTTGCAAAACTGTCCTTGAAAGCATTCATGTTCTCTTCGAAATGAAGGATGTCGATCTGCTGGTTGCGGACGATCTGCAGCTCTTTCTGGTACTGAAGTGAATTCTGTGCGGCATTTCTGAGAAGGGTTATCATCGGAATAAAGAACTGCGGACGGATGACGTACATTTTGTCATATTTGTAAGATACGTCCACGATTCCGTTGTTGTAAAGTTCGTTATCCATTTCAAGGAGCGAAACAAGAATTGCATACTCGCACCCTTTTTCTCTTCTGTCTTTGTCGAGCTCTTTGAAAAAATGCTCATTTTTATGCTTCGTCGCAGTCGCATCCGCCTCGTTTTTCATTTCAAACATAATGGAGATGAACTCTGTTCCGTCGTCACTGCACTCGCGGTAAATAAAATCACCCTTGCTTCCGCTGCTCGCGTCGTTATCCTTTTCGAAGTATGCTTTGGGAAAGGCAGTCATTCTGATCTGGTTGAACTGAGTAAGACAATGCTGTTCAAGGCTTTCTCCGATCATCTTCGTTGACTGACGGGCTTTGAAGTCTTTGTAATAAGCGATCTGTTCATCCTTCAACTTCAGAGTATTTTCGTACTGCTCCTTGATATTTTTCTCATTGAGCTTACTTTCGGTCTCTTTGCTTTTCAGTTCACCTTTCAGATCGGCGATCTCTTCGGTCTTCTTTGTCAGCTCTTCGTTTTTCTTTTCAACAGCGACAGAAACGGCGAGTTTCTTTTCGTTCTCACTCGCTTCAAGCTTCGCGCGGAGCTCAGCAATGATTCTGTTTTTATCCGCGATCTCCGCATCTTTTTTAGAGATCCCTGCAGTATATTTATTTTCTTCCTGCATACGCAGTATCTGAATTTCCTGCTCGCGTCTTACCTGAGATTCTTTTTCGCGCCTGTCGAGCTCTTTTTCGAATTCTTTGTCGCGGACCTGACGGGCGATCTGCGCATATCCCGTTTCATCTACCTGAAAAACTTCTCCGCAATTCGGGCATTTGATTTCCTGCATGATATTCTCCTTTCTCATTATGCTGTATTTTGCCGGATATAAGTTTCCCAACATTACGAGTAATGTTGGGAAGATGTGTCAGTATTCTGATTTTGAGTTGCGACACCGGTATGGTGTCAGATTTATCCTATTCCCACTCGATCGTTGCCGGGGCTTTCGGGCTGAGGTCGTACAAAACTCTGCATACTCCGGGAACTTCTTTGAGGATACGGTCTGTGATCTTCTTGAGAACTGCCCAGTCGATTTCCGGAACAGTTGCTGTCATTGCGTCAACAGTGTTTACGGCACGGATGATTACGGGCCAGTCAAAAGCACGTTTTCCGTCTCTTACGCCTGTTGAACGGAAGTCGGGAACGACTGTGAAGAACTGCCATACCTGGCTCGTGAGGCCTGCGTTGTCAAATTCTTCGCGAAGGATCGCGTCGCTTTCTCTGAGAGCTTCGAGTCTCTTTCTGTCGATAGCTCCGAGGCATCTTACGCCGAGACCCGGGCCCGGGAACGGCTGACGGTAAACCATTGTGTCCGGAAGTCCGAGTGCTGAACCAACGACTCTTACTTCATCTTTGTAAAGAAGTTTTACCGGCTCAACAAGTCCTTCAAACTGCATGTCTTCCGGAAGGCCGCCTACGTTGTGATGTGCTTTTACTCCGTCGCTTTCGAGGATGTCCGGATATATTGTACCCTGACCGAGGAATGCGATGCCTTCGAGTTTGCGGGCTTCTTCTTCGAATACTCTTACGAATTCGTTACCGATGATCTTTCTCTTCTTTTCAGGATCAGCTTCGCCTTCGAGAAGACCGAGGAAACGGTCTGTTGCATCGACATAAACGAGGTTAGCATCGAGCTGATTGCGGAATACTTCCACAACTTCTTCGCTTTCGCCTTTGCGCATAAGGCCGTGGTTTACGTGAACGCAAACGAGCTGTTTGCCGATTGCCTTGATGAGAAGGGCAGCAACTACGGAACTGTCTACTCCGCCTGAAAGTGCCAATAATACTTTTTTGTCTCCAACCTGGGCTTTTACTTCTGCGATCTGTTCTGAAATGAATTTTTCAGCTAGTTCCTGAGTCGTTATGCGCTGCATATCGTCAGGTCTTACGATTTTTTCCATCTGTATTCCTCCTGTATGGTCTGTGGGTGGTTGTCAATTTTTCTATGATATTACATTATAATCCTTGTTTTGTATTAAATCAATGCTTTTTTACAAGCTGGCGATTATTTTTTCTCCATAGGGAAGAGCGAGGACATTTTTGTTGAATTATATTTTTATTATACGCTTTTTCTGTTTATTCCATGCCGCGTTATCTTCTGATGGAATGCTTGACAATGAAAATCACAGCGGCTAAAATATAACTGATAATATCAAAAATGATGAAAACGAAAGAATGATAAGACCACATGAGATACAGTATAGATAAGAAATCAAAAAAAAGTGCGTATATGCAGATATATGAACAACTCAGGCGTGATATCGTAGGCGGGATCATTCCGTATAATACAAAACTTCCGTCCAAAAGGCTCCTTGCAGAGGAAACGGGAGTAAGCGTCATAACCGTTGAACACGCATACTCTATCCTTAAAGATGAAGGGTATGTGGATGCGAAGGAGAGAAGCGGATATTTTGTCATATTCCGGCAAGGGGATCTGATGGCAAGCAGTTCCGATTCGGTGCAGGAATATACGCCTCATAAGATTCATACTCAGAACAATGGAGAAGTTTTTCCGTATACTGTTCTTGCGAAGACCATGCGCAAAGTCATGCTTGATTATTCCGAAGACATTCTCGTCAAATCGCTCAATCACGGCTGTCTTGAACTGAGGGAAGCGATAGGTTCATATCTTGCGAGGAGCAGTGGGATCATCGTAAATCCCAAACAGATCATCATCGGTTCGGGCGCTGAATATCTTTACAGTCTCATCGCTCAGCTTTTCGGCACCGAAGGTACTTTTGCCATTGAAGATCCGTCTTATAATAAGATAAAGCTTGTTTATGAGGCAAACGGCATCACCTGCGATATGCTCAGAATGGGGAATGACGGGATCCGTACGGAAGAACTCGAAAAGACATCCGCAGGAATCCTTCATATTACGCCGTTTCATTCTTTCCCGAGCGGAATAACCGCAACGGCTTCAAAGCGAACGGAATATCTCAGGTGGGCGGAAAAGAGGGACGGGTTCATCATTGAAGACAATTATGACTCTGAGCTTACTGTTTCCATGAAAAATGAAGACACTTTGTTTTCCATGTCTTCGGACGGAAGGGTAATATACCTCAATACCTTTTCAAAAACTATTGCTCCGTCAATGCGAGTAGGGTATATGGTGCTTCCCGAAAGACTTCTCGACGAATTTGAAAGTAAACTCGGATTTTATTCGTGCACTGTTCCTGTTTTTGAGCAGTATGTCCTTTCCGAGCTTATAAAAGGCGGCGATTTCGAAAGGCACATCAACAGGATAAGAAGAGAGAGAAGACGTAAAAAATAATCTGGTCATATTCTTTTCTTGTGATTTGGATATTTACTTAATACCAAAAATAAGTTATCTTTAACAAAAATGATCAAGGAGTAGAAAATGACATATAAAAGAATTCTTACTATACAAGACATTTCCTGCGTAGGACAATGCTCTCTTACAGTAGCCCTTCCGATCCTCTCAGCATGCGGGCTTGAAACGGCGATCCTTCCGTCAGCAGTGTTATCAACACACACGGCAGGCTTTTCAGGATATACTTTCCGTGACCTTACGGACGACATGCCGTCGATCAAAGATCACTGGGTGAAAGAAAACATTAAATTTGACGGCATCTATACGGGATATCTCGGCAGCACACAGCAGATTGATTATGTCATCGACATCGCAAATGCTACAAACAAAGAAGGCGCACTCCTCATCGTAGACCCGGCGATGGCTGACCACGGCAATCTCTATCCGGGATTTGACATGGAGTTTGTTGAAGCGATGAAAGGACTTTGTGTAAAGGCTGATTATGTCATCCCCAACATTACGGAAGCGGCTTTCCTTACGGGAATCGAATATAAGGAAAAGTACGACAGAGAATATATCGACTCTATCCTTAATAAATTCTCTGAAATGGGCGTAAAGAACGTAATCTTCACAGGCATTTCTTATGAAGAAGGTAAGACGGGCGTTGTAGTGTATGAAGACGGAAACTATTCATACTATCAGCACGATTTCCTCCCCAACAGCTGCCATGGCACGGGAGATATTTATGCATCAGCATTCGTCGGTGCTCTCACAGGAGGAAAGTCAGCATATGAAGCTGCCAAGATCGCTGCAGACTATACGGTAGAATGTATCAAAGCCACAGCAGAAGAAGAAAATCACTGGTATGGTGCGAAGTTTGAACCGGTGCTCGGAAAGCTTATCGAAATGCTCAGATAATCAATTTCAAATTATTACATATTAAAATTCCCCGTATGAAAACCATACGGGGAATTTTATGAGGAAGACTTTATGAATGAATTGGAAAAGGTCGGTTTATTCAATCAGAAAATTTACGAATACGAATGAGTAGTGAGCTCTTTGTGATCCGGGATCATAAACATTTGTCAGCTCAATCATGGCATACCCTGTTCGGCTGTCTTCTTTTGTCCACAAAGTCACTTTGTGGATATTTTCATCAAACTTCAATCCGGAAGAATCGTAGATTGCAAAAACATCCTTGTCAAGAAGCTTCGGGGCGGAACCGTATATGGAAAGCTCATTTTTCAGATATTCATACATAGGGGACTCTATGCCGCTCTCAGAAAACTCATAAAGGTCGTTGGAACGGATAAAATCTTTCCTGTAATATTCCGTATATCTTTCATAAAGCTTTTGATTCAATGTCGGATGAGTGATTTTTGAGAAAATGGAGGTTATGACACCTCTGCCGTCGAATATTGCACTGACCCTTAGCCCGGCTCCCGATTTCAGATCATATAAATGCGGATCATAGTATTCAACCTTCGATGAATTCCCGATCGTTTCTATGGATATTCCCTCCATATATCTTTCAAACCAACAGCTTTCCTGTAAATGTTCGTCTGCGCTCAAACCGTTCATCCCCGCTTTTATGTCGCTGAAATATAAATATCTGTCGTGATAGCCTGCATTCCTGATGCCGTGATGATATACTATATTAGGTGTATCACCCGGTTCATGCATGCTTGAGAAGAATGCAAATATTCCAATGATCACAGCTGCGAAAATAAACAACACAGCACCGGTGCCGGGCGAGATCGTGGGAGCAGGACTATTGCGGTTGTCCTGATTACGTAAATTATCGTATTCCTGCATATTCGTTACCCTTTGTCAATATTTAAATTCCAGAAATGCGATCTCATATTTAGGAATGTCCGCTTCGGAATTTTCGATGGTAAGAACGGCATATCCGGTCTTAGTTGCCTTATCGAAATAATATTGGTATGTTTTTACATCCTTATCGTAATAAAGCTTCGTTGCAGTTTTGAAAACGCTTTTTTCGCCGATCTCTTTGACTGGCGCCTTGTCGGATATTACCGGCTTTATCTCCTCAAGATTATTTTTCTGTATGAAGTCCCTTACGTAGCTTTCAAACGCCCTGTCGCGTACGGACGGATCCGTGACGCCGTTTAAGATAAGGTTCATTCCGATCATTATTACCTCATCGTTATTATCAAATGTCACTCTCGGCAAAACGCTGTAACCACCCGAAAGGGGAAGTTCTTCCCATAAGAATTCCGCAGATTTTACCTTTGCACGGCCCACACTTCTTGAGAAATTGTCGAGCCTGCCGTCAAACCACCCTGAGTATCTTACTGCTTTCTGCGCTTCGCTGCTGTCCATGCCGACATTTATCCCGCCGAAGAAAATATGACTGTCGTGACAGGTTATGCTTTCGATATCATCTTCTTTGCATGAATACAAAACCGTTGCCACGGTCAGAATGATCAGTATTGAAATTATTATTTTGTTTTTATAAATTCTCATACTTTCCTCCGCAGGACAATGTAACATCCTTTAATATTATGTTATTGCATTTCGAAAATCCTGTCAATATTTCGCCCCATGGAGAATTATTAATTTTTGATGAGAAAACGTTTACATTTGAATGCTGTGTTCAATATTTGCGTAACGAAAAAGTAACAGAAAGGGTAATACGGAGTCAGATATATGTGTTAAAAAAAATAAGGGTCGCTGAGCGACCCATTATTTATATATTAGTTGTTGCTTGAAGAGTAGTTCGGGGATTCCTTAACGATTGCGATATCGTGCGGGTGGCTTTCGATGAGGGAAGCTGATGTGATCTTCACGAAGTCAGCGTCTTTTCTTAATTCATCGATCGTTGCACAACCTACATAACCCATGCCTGATTTGAGGCCGCCTACCATCTGGAAGATTACGTCAGCAACCTTGCCTTTGTAAGCGATTCTGCCTTCAACGCCTTCCGGAACGAGCTTTTCAGCTGCTGCGCCTTCCTGGAAGTAACGGTCAGATGAACCGTGAGCCTGTGCCATAGCGCCGATTGAGCCCATACCTCTGTAAGACTTGAACTGTCTGCCCTGATAGAGGAATACTTCGCCGGGGCTTTCTTCAGTACCGGCAAGCATTGAGCCGAGCATTACCGTTGAAGCACCTGCTGCGAGAGCTTTTACGATATCGCCTGAATATTTGATACCGCCGTCTGCGATAACGGGGATGCCGTATTTGTCAGCGATTTCAGCGCAGTCCATAACTGCTGTGATCTGCGGAACGCCGATACCTGCAACGACACGTGTTGTGCAGATACTTCCCGGCCCGATACCAACTTTAACGCAGTCAGCGCCTGCTTTGATGAGGGCTTCTGTTGCTTCTGCTGTTGCAACGTTTCCTGCAATGATCTGAAGATCCGGGAATGCGTTTTTGAAGTCGTTTACTCTTCTGATAACGTTTGCTGAGTGTCCGTGTGCCGTATCGATAACAACAACGTCTACTTTTGCATCAACGAGAGCTTTGAGTCTGTCCATAGCGTCAGAGCCAACGCCTACTGCAGCGCCTGCGAGGAGTCTGCCGTGAGAGTCTTTTGCTGAGTTCGGATACTGAACAGCTTTTTTGATATCCTTGATCGTGATGAGACCTTTGAGGTTGCCGTATTCATCAACGATGGGGAGTTTTTCGATCTTGTTGCGTTTGAGAATTTCTTCTGCTTTTTTGAGGTCTGTGCCTTCCGGAGCTGTGATGAGGTTTTCTTTTGTCATAGCTTCCGTGATGGGGCGGTTCGGATCTGCTTCAAAGCGAAGGTCGCGGTTTGTGATGATACCGACGAGTTTTTTATCTCTTACAATGGGAACACCTGAGATGTGGTAACGGTCCATGATTGCCATGGCATCGCCTACAACACTGTCTTCTGTGAGGAAAAACGGGTCCACGATTACGCCGTGTTCACTTCTTTTTACTCTGTCAACATGTTCAGCCTGTTCTTCGATAGTCATGTTCTTGTGGATGATACCAATTCCGCCGGCTCTCGCCATAGCGATAGCGAGTCTTGATTCTGTTACAGTGTCCATTCCTGCTGCCATGATAGGAATGTTGAGTTTAATTGAGTTTGTGAGTCTTGTTGCTGTGTTAACTTCAGCCGGCACTACATTGCTGGCTCTGGGAATAAGTAAGACATCGTCATATGTAAGGCCTTCTTTTACGATTTTTCCCATTGTATCCTCCTGTTTTTTTTATGGTTGTTAATTTGGTATTCTATCACAGAGCTTTTTGTTTTGCAACATATTTTTTCTTTTTTTGTCGCATTTTCATGATAAAACACTTAACACTTCAAATTTATTCCAAAGAACTTCACAGCATTCTGTGTGGTAATTTCCGCGATTTCTTCCGTTGTCTTTCCGTAAAGCTCCGCAAGCTTGTCCGCAACGTAAGTTACGTATGTGGGATTGTTTCTTCTTCCCCTGAAAGGAACGGGGGTGAGATACGGACAGTCTGTTTCCACGAATATCCTGTCGAGGGGAATATTCGGAACGAGGGTCAGCATATTTTTCGCATTTTTGAATGTTACCGGTCCTGAGATGGAAAAGTGAATATTCATATCAAGATCGAGATACTGTTTCAGCATCTCTTCGCTCTGGTTGAACGAATGAAGGACGGCGCCTCGTTTTGTTTTTAAATATTTTTTTACTATGTCGTAAGTATCCTGAGTTGCTTCGCGTGAATGAATTATTATGGGCTTGTCCAGCTCATTTGCAAGTTCGATCTGACGGATAAAGACGTCCTTCTGAACGGGACGCGGAGAATAGTCATAATGATAATCAAGACCGATCTCTCCGATCGCAACGACACGCTCGTCGTTTATGTGTTCAATGATCCATTTTTCGAATTTGTCCGTATAATCCTTGCTGTCGTGAGGATGCATTCCGAGCGCCGCATAAAAGAAGTCGTATCTTTTGGCGAGGACTGCGGAAAGGTATGATGATTTTTCGTCGCATCCGCAGTTCAGAACCAGCATCCCTTCTCTTTTTATTCTGTTTATTACTTCATCCCTGTCTTCATTGAACTGTTCGTCCGTGAGATGTGCATGTGTATCAAAGATCACTTGTTGCCTCCGTTTTTATCTGTTATTACCATTACAGTCTCGCCTTCGTATATGTATCCCAGAAGTTTTCTTGCGAGATACTCGTAATGTTTCGGGGAACCTATCTTTGAGATCTCGTCTTCATAAAGCTCCTGCTGAAGGCGTGCCGCCTCGATCTGCTCGATGAGAAGATCCCGCTTTGCCTGAAGTTCCGAACGCTGCATATATACATTCGCGGTATATACCATAAACGGGATGGTAAGGAATATCAGTATGATGGATATTACCAGTAATTTATTGTTTTCAGCCCGTTTCTGTTTTCTGCTCTTTTTTTCGCTCATTTCTTTTCTCCGTAATAAAAAGTGACTTGTATTTATTATATACCTTTTTGCTTCTTTGTAAAAGAGTGTATATTTTTTTTCGTACTTTTTTTGATGTGTTTTGCGCGGAAGAATATATTTCCGACGATGCTTTTATGATGGGAAAAATCAAAAGTGTAAATATTTTCCCGGCAAAACGGAATAACCACACAAGAATGTCATTTGTAAGGTAATACAAAGAATTTCTGTATACAATATAAGAAAGAATGTATGCAACGACGAAATGCCCGCGGAGTTCGAATGATGATGCGGAGTATATGCTGTAAGTTCCGGTTATGACAAAAACCGCCGCGCACATCAAAAACGCGGGATTCTGCCTTGAGAGAATTATTGCAAAAATGAAATATATGACGTGAAGCAGCATAAAGATGAAGATCCCGTCAGTGAATATCTTCACAAATTCCGATATGAGCGTTATGTTATCCTTTGTCATTACTTGAAAAGCCTTGACATTATCCCTCCGCTTCTGGAGGATGAAGACAGATCGTCGTTGTATACGAGAGTGCTTATCTCGCCCCGTAAACAGACTTCTCCCTGCTCAAGGTTCAGCTTCGTTATTCTGAGGTTGTTTCCACCGACGGTCAGAAGCCCCATCGTCGTTTCGAGAAGGATCCCTTCGTCATTGAAGCTGTGGACGTCGCTGACTCCGAAGACTCTGAGTTCGTTTCTCGCGATGAGCTCGAAGTGATGATTTGTGATATTGAGATTATGCATATTTTCCATATATCGCTCCGATATGTTTTTTATTAAATTTATGCACATAATATATTTTTAGAACGGTGAAAAATGAAACGCAGTTTTGACAGAAAATATTTTTTTTACTACATGTCCCGCATCATAAAAAGCGGTCGTCTTCCGGCGCAGGCTTCACAGCTTGCATATTCTTTTATTTTATCATTCATTCCGCTTGTGATGATGCTGATAGCGTTTTTAGGCAGATTTGCGATAGTACAGGATGAGATATATGCAGTTCTGGAATTTATGCTTCCGTATGATGCATATACCCTCGTCGAAGGAATAATAAATGAAATACTCACTTCACGCACTCTCGGATTGGTGAGCAGTATCCCTTTTATTTATTTCATCTCCCACGCAACAAGAGGAGTAATCAGAATAACGGACAGTGTTTACTCAGAAACGACAAGGCGCGGTGGACTGAGGCTTTATATAATGTCGGTAGTTTATGCGGTGATACTTCTTTTGTCTCTGGCTGTGCTGCTTGTGATGGTCGTTTTCGGGGAAATAATACTTTATCATATATTTGAACAGCTCAGCCTGTCCAATGAGGATGCATGGATAAATATAACAAATATACTCAGATTTATTTCCGCATTTTTTATTCTGTGGGGATTTCTCAGCGTCGTTTATGCCGCCTCCCCGAACCTGAAACTACGCTTGAGGGATGTGTATATCGGATCCTTTTTCAGCTCTGTGGCGTGGATATTTATAAGCTGGATATTTGGAATATACGTCAACAACTTTTCCGGTTACGGAATCCTTTTCGGGTCTTTAGGCGGAATATTTATTCTGCTTGTATGGCTTTATATTAGTTCGTATATAATGCTTCTCGGAGTATACATCAACAGGGCTCTTAAGGGTAAGGAATGAAAAATAAAGTCTAAGATTTTATACTTTTTAATTTAAATATATAGACAGACGACAAAATTTAATATACAATTAAGTACGTTTACTGAGTTGCACGAACATCAAGCCGCAGCAACACTTCTTGCGATGCAAAGGCCGGTTACGGCAGCTCTGACGGAAAGAATTTATTTTTCCGTATCCGGTATTATTTTATGCATCGTGAGAGGAACGAAATGAACGATATTATCATTGAAGCAAGGAATCTTTGCAAAGAATTTGATGACGAAGTTGTCGTAAATTACATTAACTTTATTATTACGGAAGGTGAGTTCGTCACTCTCCTCGGCCCGTCCGGCTGCGGAAAGACGACGATTCTTCGTATGATAGCAGGCTTCGAAGAACCGACAGACGGAGAGATCCTTTTTTACGGTAAAAAACTTAATGATATTCCCGCGTACGAAAGACCTGTAAATACGGTTTTCCAGAACTACGCGCTTTTTCCGCACATGGATGTATATGACAATATAGCATTTCCCCTTCGCATGAAAAAAATGGACAAACAGACCATTGATGAGAAGGTGAAGTATTATTTGGGTGTCGTAAACTTAAAAGGCTATGAACACAGAAAAGTTGATCAGCTCTCCGGTGGTCAGCAGCAGCGAGTCGCCATCGCGCGAGCTCTTGCAAACGAACCGAAGATGCTTCTTCTTGATGAGCCTCTCAGCGCACTTGATGCAAAGCTCAGAAAAGAAATGCAGAAGGAACTCAAACGTATCCAGAAGGATGTTGACATCACTTTCATCTTCGTAACTCATGACCAGGAAGAAGCCCTCAGCCTTTCGGACAAGATCATCGTAATGCGTAAAGGGGAAATCCAGCAGGTCGGTTCTCCTACGGATATTTACAACGAACCTATCAATGAGTACGTAGCAAACTTCATCGGTGAAAGCAACATCATTGATGCGATAATGAAAGAAAATTATAAAGTGGAATTCATGGGTAAGACATTTGACTGTGTTGACGAACGATTCCCCGAATCTACAAAAGTCAAAGTTGTTATCCGCCCGGAAGATATAGACCTTGTGGAAAAAGGAACGACGCCCATCCGCGCAGACGTCCTTTCCGTAACATTCAAAGGCGTTCATTATGAGATCATCGCGGAACACGAAGGATATCAGTTCATGATCCACACCACGGAATACCGTGCTGTAGGTGACAGAGTGGGCCTTTCGTTCGGACCGGATGATATTCACGTAATGCGTGCGGAACAGAGAAATATCCTTGATGCGAAGATGCCTGAAGATAACGTCATCGAATTCCTCGGAGCGAGATTTGAGTGCCTGCAGGAAAAAGAGGGCGACGGAGATGTGAAGGCAGTCATCAAACCTGCTGACTGGATCATTTCAAAAAATACCAAAGATGCGAAGCTTACAGCGAAAGTAACGATCGTTTCTTACCACAGCGAAAGATACGAATTCCTCGCCGAAGCAAACGGAGTCAAGATAATGCTTGAATCTCCGGATGCGGTGAAGATCGGGGACATTATAAGCCTTGATGTTGACAAAGACGACATCGACATTATGAGGTAATAAAATTGAAAAAGACAAAGATTCTTGGACTCCCCTATGGGGTATGGATGATCGTATTTATCGTATTTCCCATATTTCTCATGTTTTTATACGCAGTGAGAAATTCTGCCGGAAATTACACGATAAAAAACTTCAGTGACTTCTTTTCGCCCATTTACATACGCATCCTCTGGGATTCTGTGTATATGGCAGGCATTTCGACGGTAATCTGTCTTGTTCTGGGTTATCCGGTAGCGATGATAATATCAAAGATGCCTGAGAAGAAAAGGAATATATTCCTCGTTCTCATTATCATGCCCACGTGGATGAACTTCCTTCTGAGAACGTATTCATGGATGAATATTCTCGGAAAAAACGGCCTTATCAATAAATTCCTGAGCCTTCTCGGAATGGCGCCGATGGACCTTCTTTATAACGACGGAGCGGTGCTTCTCGGGATGGTGTACAACTTCCTGCCGTTTATGATCTACCCCATTTATTCCGTTCTCATCAAGATCAGCCCGAGCTATCTTGAGGCTGCAAAAGACCTTGGAGCAAATGCGGTAAAGGCTTTCATTAAAGTCACCCTTCCGCTTTCCGTTCCGGGAATTATTACGGGAATAACTATGGTATTCATGCCTGCGGTCAGCACATTCGTAATTTCAGACCTTCTCGGAGGCGGAACGCATATGTATATGGGTAACCTTATCTCGCATCAGTTCCTTCAGAAGGGCGACTGGAACTTCGGTTCAGCTGTGTCATTTATTATGATGATCGTCATCCTGGTCGTAATGTGCATTACAAATAAATTCTCCAAGACGGATAAGGAGAGCGTATGATGAAGTTTTTGAAAAAGACATATACATATCTCGTGCTGATATTTTTATACGCTCCCGTAGTTGTAATGGCGGTTTATTCATTCAACGAAAACCGTTCAAGCAAGAACTGGGGAGGATTTTCCCTCCGCTGGTATGAGAGCCTGTTTCAGAATGACGAGATCCTCACAGCCCTCTATTACACCCTCATCGTTGCTGCGCTTGCATGCGTGATATCCACGATCGTCGGAACGGTCTCCGCTATCGGAATATATTTCCTCAGCGGCAAGGTAAAGAGTGTGATGCTGAATGTAAACTACCTTCCCGTTATCAACCCCGATATCGTAACGGGGATCTCAATGATGCTTTTATTCGGATATTTCCACATAAAGCAGGGCTTTGTCACTATGCTTATCGCCCACATCACTTTCTGCATACCGTATGTCATACTTTCGGTTCTTCCGAAACTGAACCAGATGGACAAACATATGCTTGAAGCGGCTATGGACCTTGGCGCAACACCGCTGCAGACGCTGACGAAGATCGTTCTTCCGGAAGTCCTTCCGGGGATCGTATCCGGTGCGCTCATGGCATTCACGCTTTCCATTGATGACTTCGTCATCAGCTTTTTCTCAACCGGAAGCGGAGTAACGAATCTTTCCATTTACGTTTATTCCGCAGCAAAGAGGGGTATCAGCCCTGAGATCAACGCACTTTCGACGTTGATGATCCTTACGGTTAGCATCCTGTTGGCTGTTGTCAATCTGGGTTCTAATAAAAAATCAAATGTGAAAGGGGATAGATAGTTGAAAAAAATATCCTTGTTGTTGGTAGTTGTTATACTGCTTTCGACTATGCTTGTGGGATGCTCAGATGATTCTGACAAGCAGACGCTTTATGTTTACAATGTCGGTACATACATCGACAAGAGCGTCAACAAAATGTTTGAAGAAGAATATGATTGTAAAGTGGTTTACGAAACGTACGATTCAAACGAATCAATGTACTACAAAGTCGTTAATGCCACATCAAATTATGATGTTATCTTCCCGTCGGATTATATGCTGGAAAAGATGATCAAAGAAGAACTCGTCCTTCCGCTTAATTACGACAACATCCCGAACTTCTCAAACATCCGAGACGAGCTCAAAGGTGGCTCATTTGATAAAAACAACACATACGGTGTGCCGTATTTTTACGGTACTGTAGGTATCCTTTACAATACCGAAATGGTGACGGATCCTGTTGACAGCTGGGGAATATTGTGGAATAAAAAATATGCAGACAATATACTCATGTATGACTCACAGAGAGACTCTCTCGGTATTGCTCTTAAATATCTCGGATACTCTATGAACACCAGAAGTGAAAAAGAAGTGCTTGAAGCCGAAAAGGTTCTTATTGAACAGAAGCCCATTATCGTAGGATACTTCACAGACCGCATCATGGATATGATGATCGGTGAAGAAGGTGCGCTTGCGGTCGTATATTCCGGAGATGCGGTTTACTGCATGAGCGAAAATGAAAACCTCGCATATTCAGTACCGAAAGAAGGAAGCAACGTGTGGATCGACTGCATGGCGATTCCCACAACGAGCAAAAATAAGGAACTGGCTGAAGCATATATAAACTTTATGTGCCGCGATGACATTTCTATGCTCAATACGCAGGAAGTTATGTATTCAAGTGCAAACAAGAACATTGAACCGGATCTCCGCGCTGAAGACTGGGCAAATAACGACACATATTTTGTTCCCGAAGACGTCCTTGCAAGATGCGAATTCTTTAATGACCTCGGAGATTTTCTCCCCACATTCGCACAGAGCTGGGAAAATGTAAAATCAGCAAAATAATTTACAAGCCGCCGTATGGCGGCTTTTTTATGTATTCCCGTAAGGAATGATACCCGAATTTCTTTCGCTTTTCAAATCCGTTTGAATAATATAAAATATTGTCAAGATAAAAACTCAAAGGAGAAAACATCATGTCAATGAACAGAAGAGAAAATATGCTTGCGTTTTTAAATCACGAAAAGCATGACCACGTTCCCAACTTTATTACAGACGTATGCGGTGTCGGCGGAGATAACGAACTTTTTGAAAACGGTCCGAAAGAAGGCGGATATGACGGATTCGGATGCCTCTGGCACAAAACTGCATCAGCAAACGGAGCAGGTGTTCCCGCTGCAAATCATATCGTGCTGACAGACGTAACAGAATGGAAGAAGCAGGTGAAATTCCCGAAATTCGAAGAATTTGACTGGGAAGGCGCTGCAAAAGCACAGCTTGCAAGAGCTGACAGAAATAATCAGATCGTTGAATACGGTTTCTGGAACGGACAGTTCCTCAGACTCATGCACCTTATGGGATTTGAAGAAGGCCTCATCGCTATGTATGAAGAACCGGAAGCTTGCGCAGAACTTCTCGATGCGATTACTGATTACAGAATCAAAACTCTCGAATACGCTGTAAAATACTTCAAGCCGGATGTTGTTACAATTTATGACGACGTTGCAACGGAAAGAGGACTCTTCATGTCTCTCGATACATACAAAAAACTCATCGCTCCCACACACAAGAAATTTTTTGATGCAGCAAAATCACTCGGTGTCATACCGAACCTCCACGTTTGCGGAAAATGCGAAGATATGGTTCCGACTATCGTTGAAGAAGGCGCTCACGCATGGGAGATCTGCCAGCCGGAAAACGACCTCGTCCGTCTCGGCAAAGAACTCGGCGATAAGCTCGCTTTCATCGGCGGATACGATATGATCGGCGAATTTGCGTATAAAGATGCTACGGAAGAAGAACTCAGAAAATCCGTAAGAGATACTATCGATGCATATGCCCCGCAGGGCAACTTCGGTATCATGGCTATGATCATGATGAGCGATATGGAAAAATTCGGAAGATATGTCGGTATCCTCACAGACGAAGCGATGAAATACGGTACAAATTACTATCTCTAAAAATCATTCTTTCCATATTGGATTCCTAAAAATAAAGCAAGACCATCAATGAGTTGATGGTCTTGTTGTTTTATGAATCTGAAAAGATTATTACCATTCACGTCCACAATTATCACAGTGATACATTTTTCCTATTTTGCTGGATGCTGCGCCCCAGAATGCAATGCTTTTATACTTGTCATCATAATTCATTCTGTATACATTTGTTGATCCACAGTGGTAGCACCTCGCAACTTTGCCGTACTGGCTTCGATGTCTTTCCCTGTTGTCAGCTTCTATTGATGCGTTTATTGATCCAATCAATACAATACCGCCGAAAAATAATAAGTAACCCAATAATGACATTGTTAGAACTCCTTTTTTTGATGATAATAACACATAAGTATTTATTTGTCAACATATGTAGTCAATAAAGCATCGGATTATGCATAGAATCATGCATATAGAGGTGATTGTTATGTTTGTACCAATGCTTGATCCGGTGCTTGTCGGGAAGGTTATCGCTGATTTCAGAAAGAAAAGTGGTTTGTCGCAGGAAGTTGTCAGTGGACTTGCCGGGATTGGCAGAAGCCATCTGAGCGCCATTGAACGAGGCGAGAGAAAACCTACCCTCGAGACATTTTACCGTTTGTGTGAAGCGATGAATGTGAAAATGAGTGTAGTTATTAAAGAAATAGAAAATGAAATGGAAAAGTTAAACAGTTGAAAGTGAAAAGACAGATAGACTGATCTATCTGTCTTTTATATTATTTCACCAGTGCCATACCTTCTTTAATGGCTTCGATGTTGATGGGAACGAATCTTGCCTTTGAGCCCGTCATTGTCTTTTCGAGAACTTTCCTGATCGTTTCGATATCGACGATGGGGTGTCTTCCGAGATATGCTCCGAGGATTACCATATTTGCGCCCTTCGGGTTACCGAGTTTTTCGGCGATGTCGTTTGCGGGGATCTTGAAGATGTTAATGTCTTCTCTTGTGGGTTCGAGATCAACGAGAGAAGAGTTGATGTAAAGGTCTCCTCCTGCTTCAACCTGCGGTTCGAATTTTTCGAGGGAAGGGTTATTCATGATGATGGCACTTGTAGCTTTTGTGATGATAGGAGATGAGATGGCTTTGTCGGATACTACTACTGAACAGTTTGCCGTACCTCCACGCATTTCGGGACCGTAAGAGGGAAGCCAGCTTACTTCCTTGTCTTCATACATTCCTGCATATGTGATGAGCTGACCGATGAGCATGATGCCCTGACCGCCGAAGCCTGCCATAATGATCTTTTCGTTCATTTATTCTTCCTCCCAATCCTTGAATGTTCCGAGCGGATAATACGGGATCATGTTGTCGCGGAGCCACTGAAGAGCTTCGTTCGGTGCGAGACCCCAGTTTGTCGGGCAAGCGGAAAGAACTTCAACGATAGCAAATCCTTTACCTTCGAGCTGTGTCTGGAAAGCTTTCTTGATAGCTTTCTTAGCCTTTGCGATGTTTGCGGGCTTGTCAACAGTAACTCTGGCTACATATTTTGCGCCGTCGATTGTTGCGAGCATTTCAGAAATTCTGATAGGTTTGCCTGAATGTTCTTCTGTTCTTCCGAGCGGTGAAGTTGTCGTTTTCTGACCGATGAGTGTTGTCGGAGCCATCTGTCCGCCTGTCATGCCGTAGATAGCGTTGTTAACGAAGATCGTTGTGATCTTTTCGCCGCGGTGTGCTGCGTGAACGATCTCGTTTGTTCCGATTGAAGCGAGGTCGCCGTCGCCCTGATATGTAAATACCACTTTGTCGGGCTGAACTCTCTTGATTCCCGTCGCAACTGCGGGAGCTCTTCCGTGAGCTGCCTGCTGCATGTCGCAGTTGAAGAAGTTATAACACATAACACTGCAACCTACCGGAGCTACGCCGATAGCATCTCCGAGGATGCCGAGCTCTACCATAACTTCCGCAACGAGCTTCGTGATGATGCCGTGTGTGCAGCCGGGACAGTAGTTGGTGATTGCATCTGTAAGGCCTTCTGAACGTTTATATACGATACTCATTACTTTTCACCTCTTAATATCTTCATAATTTCAGCTTTGATGTCGTCCGGCTGCGGAACCATTCCGCCTGTTCTGCCGTAGAAGTGTGTTTTCCATCTGCCGTTGGCTGCGATTCTTACATCGTCGATCATCTGTCCGAGGCTCATTTCCGTGCAAAGGATTCCCTTACATTCCGGATTGATCTTGTCAAATGCTTCGAACGGATACGGCCAGAGTGTGATCGGTCTGATAAGACCGACTTTGAGACCTTCTTTGTCGCATTCTTCGAGAACGCTCTTTACGATACGTGAAGTTGTTCCGTATGCTACAACAACCACATCTGCATCTTCTACATTTACCGCCTCATAGCGGACTTCATTCTTTTCGATTTCTTTGTAGATTTTGTCAAGAGCAAGGTTGTTGTTTTCGAGTTCCTGCGGATCAAGATAAAGTGAGTTTACGATATTCGGCTTTCTTTCGCCTTTTGTTCCTGTCGTTGCCCAGGGTTTGTCCTGGAAGTTCGGCTGACGGTCTTTGAATTCGATAGGTTCCATCATCTGTCCGATCATTCCGTCACCAACGAGCATTACGGGAACTCGGTAATATTCTGAAACGTCGAATGCTTCCTGCATGATGTCGACTGTTTCCTGAAGGTTTGCCGGAGCGTATACAATAAGGCGATAATCTCCGTTGCCGCCGCCGCGTGTTACCTGGTAGTAGTCACTCTGTGCCGGCTGGATTCCGCCGAGACCGGGGCCGCCGCGAACGATATTTACGATTACGCAGGGAAGCATAGCCCCGCAGATGTATGAAATACCTTCCTGTTTGAGTGCGATACCCGGTGAGGAGGATGATGTCATTACTCTTACTCCGCTGCCTGCTGCGCCGTATACCATGTTGATTGCGGCGATCTCACTTTCAGCCTGTAAGAATACTCCTCCTTCCTCCGGAAGTCTTCTTGACATATATTCGGGAAGTTCTGTCTGCGGAGTGATGGGATAACCGAAAAAGTAACGGCATCCTGCCTTGATCGCAGCTTCACCGATGGCTTCGTTGCCCTTCATAAGTATTTTTGCCATATTCTGCCCCCTAATCGATTTTTTCTACTGTGATCGCTGAGTCAGGACACATTACCGCGCAGTTCGCGCATGCAATGCACTGTTCGGGATCAGTGATTGTTGCAGGGTGATAACCCTTTTGTGTAAGTCTTGTGTTGTCAAGTGCCACAATGCCCTTTTTGCACGCTTCAACGCACAGTCCGCAGCCTTTGCAGTACTTTTCGTCAAATGTAACGATTCCTTTTGCCATATTTTCACCTCTAATATTTATTACAGCCAGTCAGGTCGCATATAAAGCTCTTCAAGGACGAAGAATTTGTCCAGTCCCGCATTTTTGCACTCTTCTTCAAGCCGCTCGGGAATGACGTTGAACATCATGGGGATTCCCGTTTTTTCGGAAACCTCGTTTGCGAGCCTGTCTCCTCTTATGATGTCATCGAGGGATGTTTCTCTGAGAAGATGCGTGTTGTTGATGATGCCGTTTATTTTAAGACGGCTCTGGGTGTTTATATCGGATATGTACTGTATTGCACTGTCCGCATCCCTTGTAAACGGGCGGTTCGCGTTAAGGACGAGATACATATCATAATCCCTCTTTTCGATCATATGCGCAAAGCGGGAAAGTACCCTTGATCCGTTTCCGTCTCCGCCCACATCGAAGATTATCCTGTCTTCATGATTGTCGATGAGTCCGTAAAGCTCGGAGGAGAGCGCGGGGATCTCCGCCGTCATGTTAGGCATATTCAGGTTGTTGGCAACAAGGCGGACGTTATTCTTTAAAAACAGCTCGTCTTTCTCACGGCTTCTGAAATACGGATTTACAATATCAAGGTCGGCGATTATGCATCCGCCGTTATGTTTTGCGTATTTCATTGCAAGATTCACACAGACTTCCGTCTTGCCGCTTCCGTAATGACCGGTAATAATTTTTAAATTACTCAATATACACCTCCGTGCAGAGTATTTGTCTAATTTTACACCTTGTAAAATTGAATGTCAATAGAGATTCGTTTCATTTTGAATACCTATTTAAACTTTTCTGAATGTTCCGAACAATAATTGCCGGGCAGATTATTTTCGTTGAACTTGTATTGATGGCCGGATTGTGATATAATCAATATGTTACAAAATTGATACATCTTACTTCGGAGCAGTTTATGAAAAAAGACCTGAGTAAAAATAAAATAAGACTGATAATTTTCTCAGTGGCACTCTGTGCTCTGTTGATATTCAACTACGTTTTCTCATATTCACTATTCTCAATGAGCGACGTACAGTTTCAGAATCTCGATAACCAGATGCTGAGCGCTGCGTATTCGCAGAGCTCAAACACAAAGGGTGTCATAATCGCAAGCGACCTTTCTCACGACAAAGGAGAGCTTTCAAATCTTGTGCACGAACTTACAAAGCTGGGTTACGGGGTATACGTCTTTGATTACCCGTCAAACGGACTTTCTGGCGGAAATATACCCTTTGGTATCAGGGAGAGTGATTATCTCGCAGAACAGTTTTACTGTGCCCTCGTATCATTCTCTCAGCTTTCGGGTCTTTCGGAAAAGGATATCCATCTTGTTGGTTACGGTATGGGTGCGAGAGGTATCCTGCACTGCGCAGCGCTCGGACTCATTCATCCTGCCAGCATCAGTCTTGTGGGAACAGACCTTAACCTTTCGGACAGCCTTCAGTATGATATTCTGAACTTCACCGTGGACAGCGAGCTTTCGTGGGTCAATGAGCTGACATCAACAACACCGGGATGTGATATTCATATTGTATATTCTCCCGTTGATGAGGTGTCTTCTGCGGAAGATAACGAGCTTCTTAAAAACAAGCTCACGGGCGGGATCTCGAGTGTTGCCAGACTGAATGACGTGACCACCTCTTCCGTATTTGCGATTCACAGTCTTCTGATGTATTCGCCTTCCGTTGCGGGAAAAGTTGCTTCATACATTGCAGATCTCGACGGAATGGAATATTCCCGTCAGTTTTTGCTTGCCATCAGGCCTGTCAGCATAGTAATAATGCTTGGATTATATATGCTTCTCCTTATCTGCGTCGCAAGGGCATTTCCTGCGAGAAGATTCGGTTATACAAAAATTAAAATGCCTGAAAACTTCTTCCGCGACAAGATACTCATGGTGTTTGCAAGCGTGGTGGTAATGGCAGCGCTTGCGTTCGGACTCTATCTTGTGCCGATCAGATATCCGTATAACGACATTGTAAGCCTCGTTCTTATGTGTGGATATGGTGTTACCATGTATGTACTTTACCGATACTCGTCATTTGCCGGCGGAATGGGAAAATATATGTTCACCGGTGACAGAACGGGTAAATATCGTTTCAGCCTGCTGGCGATGGTCGCAATATCCATTGGTGTCGGAATAATTTCAGTATGCGGATTTTACAATCCGTTGTCCATTTTTATAAAATGGGATTGGTGCATTATCTTTTCTGTATTGTGTTCATTCACGTTTTATATTGACCAAATGGAAAGACAGGTACTTCGTCTTGATGCAAAACAGAAAAAGATACTCGTGCTGATAAATTATCTGCCTATAATTATCGGATTTGCAGTAATGCTTCTTCTGGGAGTTCTCTCAAGCGCATATAAGATGGTGGTCATGATGCTCGTTATACTGCTTTGCCTCTCTACAGAAGGCATCATGCGCAAGGTAGGATGCTCCACGAGAATGACAGCGCTTTACAAAGGATTTTTGTTCAGCATGGTCATATTCTCTCAGGCGAGTATGTTCTTTTATGTATAGTGTACTCAGGACTCCCTTCAGGGAGTTCTTTTTTATTGGGATACGGGAAATTGTCTGAATATTCTTGTCTGTTCTCTTTGCCGATGGTATAATTTGGGTAAGACGCATGAAAGGAGAATGAAAATGAAGCGGTTTATTGCGCTGTTGCTCACAGTTTTACTGTGTGTATCCATGTGTTCCTGTAATGCACGGGCAGGGAAGAAGACCATAGAAAACCAAAATGAAATGTCTGAATTTCTCGCAGGCAAGCAGATCATGGCGTTCCTCAACGATGGAAGTATTCTCTGCTGTTCGTCTTCCCGTACGGAAACTGTCCCCGGAAGAACGGAAAACACTTATTACAGATATTACCCCGATGATGATACATCTGTCCTCATTGAAGAAAGCGGTGCGATTGACAATCTCTTTTCCGTAAACGACATAAAAACCGGTGAAGACGATAATCTGTATTTTATGGGCCGGATGAAGGATGACGGCGGATACGGATGTGTGAAATTCGATGTCGCAACCGATTCTTTCGTGACTGCGGGTGAAAATGAAAAAATCAACAGTGATTATATCACCGCAAAATCCCTTGTGACGGATTTCGATGTGAATTACACTGACGGTGAAAAATATTATTACATCGTCGATGAATCTGAGCAAAAATCATACTTTTATACATACGATAAAGACGGAAATATGCTCCTTTCCCTCGACCTGCCCGGAAAATTCAACGATGTAAGGGAAAAATACGGCTCTTTTACTCATATGTATGTTTCAGATAAATATCTCATCCTCGGTATAAGCAATATGTCATACAGCGCAGTGCTTGAAATAAAGGACAAATCCCTCAAAGTCATCTCTGAAGGCTCTGACGGAAGAATATCCCTCGGATATGATCCCCATTACGGTGCAAACCCCGTAATGCACGGAAAAAACCGTCTTTCCGTCTTTGATATGCAGACGGGAAAACTTTCCGTGTCCGGGTCCGTAAGCAGGGAAGGATGCGACATACAGACCGTATGGCAGAACGCCGACAGCGTTCTTATACAGACTTCAGACGAAGAAGGCGGAAGTGCATATTTTGTCGTTCCCGTAAAAGACCTTCCGGATGCCGGACTTGGTGATGAAGATACTGTTTATTATTAAAAAACATGAATTATGCACAGCCACCTTTCGAGGTGTCTATTGTTTATTGATGGATTTTTATTGAATATAAGGATTGTGGCATAGTACTGATAATGAATCGTTGCAGTTTGAAATTACGGAAGTAAATGTATAGAAAATTCGCAAAAATCCCCTTAAACAAGGGATTTTTTTGCATTATTTTGTCGCATAATCCCTTGCAAAGAGATAAATGTGTGATATAATATGCTCATGTAAAAACAAGGAGGACTATTAAGTCATGCTTACAATCAGACAGAACTTCATGGAAACAATCAAAGGCGGAAACCCGGACAGATTCGTTAACCAGTACGAACCGTTCCAGATGGTATTTGCTCCGTCAAGAGGCGCAAGCGCTAAATACGGCGAAGGTCCCATCGTTGACGCTTGGGGCGTAACAAGAGAATGGCCGATCGGCACACCGGGCGGATTCCCTGTTCATACACCGGACAAAGTTGTTATCAAAGACATCGAAAACTGGAAAGAATACGTTAAAGCTCCGTCAACAGACTTCACAGATGAAGAATGGGCACCGATGGTTGCAAGAGCTAACTCAATCGACAGAAACGAATATTTCGTAACAGCATTCGTAGCACCGGGTCTCTTCGAAAACTGCCATCACCTCGGCGAAATCCAGCAGACACTCATCAACTTCTATGAATATCCGGATGAAATGCACGAACTCATCGACTACCTCGTAGAATACGAACTCAGACTCGCTGAACAGATCTGCAAACACATCAAACCGGACGCTCTCTTCCACCACGATGACTGGGGTTCACAGATCTCTACATTCATCTCACCGGCTATGTTCGAAGAATTCTTCGTACCGGGTTACAAGAAGATCTATGGCTACTACAAAGAACATGGTGTAGAAGTAATCGTTCACCACTCTGACTCTTACGCTGCAACACTCGTTCCGTACATGATCGAAATGGGTATCGACGTATGGCAGGGCGTTATGACATCAAACAACATCCCCGAACTCATCAAAAAGTACGGCGGACAGATTTCATTCATGGGCGGTATCGACAGTGCTCAGATCGACTATGAAGGATGGACAGAAGAAGTTGTTAAAGCACAGGTTAAACGTGCTTGCGACGAATGCGGTAAACTTTACTTCATTCCGGGCGCTTCACAGGGTCTTGCTATGTCAACATTCCCGGGCGTTTACGAAGCAACATCCAAATACATCGCTGAATACAGCAAAGAAGTATTCTAAGTTATACTTATTACAGACAAAAGCGTGCATCTGCACGCTTTTGTTTTATAATGTGGAAAAGTTTTCAACTTTTCTTTTTTATTTTATCCCCGCCCACCTCCCCCGCGCCGCAGGCGATGCAGGCATCGCCTGCCCTAAGCTTTGCTTCGGGCCAATGATTGCAGGGCAATCATTGCGGCGCGGCCGCCGCCGCGCGAAAGCGGAGCTTTCGCGGCAAAAGGCAGAGCCTTTTGCGCTCCGTGGTCAGCGGAGCACGGCGGCGGGGGTGGGTCGGACAACTCATCCACCCGTGATCGGCCTTTGATGACGAATTATTAAATTTTCATTAAATTATTGGCAAAAATAAGATGTCTTTTATAATAGACTTAATTATCGGCAATCAAGAGGAAAATTATGAAAAAGATCATTTGTCTTATGCTGGCTCTG
>JAFXKY010000036.1 GCA_017531485.1 Eubacteriaceae bacterium
AAACTTGAATTTGTAGGAGGGAAATATGAAAAAACTGCTATTGATCGTTGGTATTATCAGTTTGATTCTGTGCGCTTTATCCTTGTTGCTTTCTGCATTTTTTTGGCATGGATACTACCATGTGCTTGATGGATCAGCAGATCTTTACATTGGATTGCGTCATAGAATGATCATCTTCTTTGTAATTGGAATTATTTTTGCAGTGATTGGTATAGGGAGTCTGATTATTCGATCTAAAAAATAAATTCCAATTTATCTGACAGTTAACGGCACACTTCTTTACTCCCCATAGGAAAAAAATCACAAATAAAGAACGGCTCTGTAACGGGGCCGTTTCATCTTTAAAACACATATTTAATTCAGTCCATTAAGGAATTTATCCGCCTCATCCCTCGTTCTGAATGTGATGTACTCCTTGTCGGGATATTTATCAAACAGACTGAGCATACGGGGGATGTGTGTTTCGGGGAAATTACGGATATACTCCATAAATTCCGCATCTTCCTCTTCTTCCACCCACGGAATATCCGGCCTTACAGTGCCGATTCTGTTTCTGACACTTTCAAGACATACTTCCACCGGCAGATCGAGGAAAAAGACAGTATCAGCCTTTTCAAGACGCATTTCCATTGTGCGGGAATAGTTGCCGTCAATGATCCAGCTTTCCTTCTCAAGGACTTCCGTAAGACTCCGGTCAAACACATCTCTTTCAACATTTGTTTTGTCCGCATTCCAATAAAGATTATCAAGATGATATACGGGGATATTCAGTTTTTTACCCAGCGCCCGTGCAAACGTACTTTTTCCGCTTCCGGGTGAACCGATTATGAGTATCCTATTTTTCATTTATATCTCCACGGATATTTTCTCTTCGTCCGATAAGCTTCTTCGCATAAGAACGTATATCCTCGTTACAATCATACAGGCACTCCTGCAATATTTCATTACTGAGCTTTCTGCGTTTTCCAAGCTGTCTGAGGGCATGCTCCCTGCAACAAGAACAATAAGTTGAATCATAAATATGATATAAGGAAGCTACAGGTGCTTTAAGTCCCAAAGATTCCATTTTCAGCACGTCCATATGAACACCATGCCAGTCATGCTCACCTCTGAGTTTTACGGGAACGGACTTTACTGTATCATCCAGAGTATCGAGGTCATATTCATTCAAAAACTCCTCTTTTATTTCCTCCGGAGTCCGTCTTTTAAACTTACCACTGCTTTTCCATTCAGCACGTCTTCTTTGCTCCTCAGCCTCATATTCCTCGGATTTTTTCACATACCACGCAATATCTTCCGATTTTTCCGCAAGCTTTTTCAATGTCCGGATGTATTTCTTTCCCATCGTAACATAAAGCCAGTCGAAGTAATACCCGTCATACAGTGAATTATTTCTATAGAGCCTGCCGATATCGTTCGCTATTTCAAGGAATGAATATTTGTCATCTGCCATACACTCACAAAGACGCGAAAAAAAATCCCTTTCGTTGAATACCCCATCCGGAAATCTTTCTCGCATCAAAAGCATTTTATAAAGCTCATCATACTTTTCGCGGACAGCATCCCGCGCTGCTTCGCTTCCGTCAGACGCAAAATACAAAAGCAGTTCGCTGAGGTAATCCGCTTTCCAGTTTCCGTAAGATGAACAATTTCTTAAAGCTTCCGCAGCCGCGTTGATGAACGGCGTCGTATCATCGTCACAACCTACGAGAGTATATACAAACCACGCGCGCGTGCCTTCGCTCTGAGTATCGTAAGAAAAATTATTTCTGCAGGCCCACAGGATCATATCCCGATACTTCTCCGGAGCTTTACTGACAGCATAATAACAACTGCCCTTACCTCTGAGAAGTTCTTTCCTGAATTCCTTTTTATTCATAAACCTCCGTAGACAAAAGCCCCCTTGCGGGGGCAATAAAATTATTTCATTTCAAGTGACGGAAAAAGTGATGCATTCGTGTGCGGTAAGAAGCATGCAGCCTGGAATTCATCCATGTATCCGGGGTGGTTAGAGAGTTCGATGTATGTCATGCTCTTTGAAAGTTCGCTTACTTTTGCGTTTGCTTCGTCGGACATGATCATGCAGTAAGCACCTGAAAGTGATGAGTTACCGATGTATTTGTACATTTCAAGGGGAATATCCGGAAGCATACCGATGCATACAGCTTTCTGCATGTTGATGCCTGAACCGATACCGCCTGCTACGAATACTTTTTCAAGTAAAGATACGTCCATATCCATCATTTCGAGCATTACGTTGATTGCTGAGAAGATAGCGCCTTTGGCACGGATGAAGTTGTCGATGTCGACTTCTGTAAGTTCGATATCTTTTACTGATTCAGCATCTTCCTTGAACGCGATGACATATGAACCGATGCCGTATTCATCATGTTTGATTCTCTTACCTTCACGGCAGAATTTGCCTTTCGGTGTGATGATGCCACATGTGAAGAGTTCATAGATGATGTCGATGATACCTGAACCGCAAAGACCTACCGGTTTCTGACCTTCGTCACCGATTACAGAGTATGTCGGCTCCATAGTTTCTTTGTCGATCGTAATAGATTCGATAGCGCCGTCTGTAGCACGCATACCACAGCTGATGTCGCCACCTTCGAATGCAGGACCTGCTGAGCAAGCGCATGAAACGAGGAAGTCAGCATTACCGAATACGATCTCGCCGTTTGTACCGAGGTCGATGAAGAGAGAGAGTTCCGGGAAGTTCCAGATCATTGATGAGAGTGTTCCCGCTGTAATATCTCCGCCTACATAGCTTCCGATGTTCGGAGCGATGCCGATCTCAGCGTGCGGGTTGATGTTTACTCCGAGATCTTTGCCTGTGGGAGCTTCTGTTTCAAAGAATGTGGGAATGAACGGTTCCATTCTGAGGTAATCTGCGGGGATACCCATGAAGAGGTGGTTCATTGTTGTGTTTGAAGCAACGAGCATAGAATAAATCTGCGTCGGTTTGATCTTTGCAGATTTAGCCATGTTTGCAACGATGGGGTTGATAGTTTCTTCAATAACAGCTTTTTTGAGTGTTTCGATTCCGCCCGGCTGATTCTGCTGGATGATACGGTTGATTACGTCAGCACCGTAACGGATCTGACCGTTTCCGCTGGAACCTTTTGCGAGGATCTCGCCGTTTGCCATATCAACGAGTACCATTGATACTGTTGTCGTACCGATATCTACCGCAAGACCGTATGCCTTGACATCTTCCGTTGCCGGGAATACGTCCATTACGTAGTATTTTTCTTCTTCTTTCTTTACAACAACCTTAACGTCGAAGTTAGCGTTTCTCATAACTTCAGGAAGTTTTGTAAGAGCAAAGTATGTAATCTTAATGTTGTCGCATCCAAGAACTTCTGTGAGTTTCCAGCGGAGTCTTTCGTTGTCCGGCATTGTGTCGTCCATTGTCGGTTCGTCCATTGTGGCCTGAACTACTGAGAAGCTGTTTGTGAACGGAAGACCTGCTTCGTTTACCTGTTCTTTGATGTCGTTGAAGATCTTGATTTCTTCGGGGCTGTTGAGGTCAGCGATCTTCATTCTTGAACGGTATGCTGCTGAGATGTCCGGAATGAGGACTGCAACATCACCTGTTACTTTACTGTTGCATGCAAGACGGTATCCCTGTGCATATTCTTCTTCGGAGATGTGTCTTGTGATGGGAGAGTCGATTTCTCCGCCTACGAGTTTTACTTTACATTTACCGCAGGAAACGTTTCCCGAACACGGTGCGTCGATAGCTACATTTGCTTTTTTTGCAACTTCAAGGAGATTTTCGCCTTCGTTGGCAAAAATGACGATGTCTTCGCCTTGCTCGAATTTAAATGTGATCTGTGCCATATTTACCTTCCTGTTTATTATTTTAATTTCAGTTTTTTACTACTCACTGCCTTGTATTATACATTATTCAATAAAAAAATAAAAGTCTTTTGTGCGGAACAATGCTCATTTGTATGAAAAAACGAATTATGCGTATAAAAAATCCGCCCCAAGGGGCGGTATAAAAGATCATTTATTCTGCTTATCCGACAACTGCGAATCAATAACAGACTGTGTCTGTTGAAGAGCCTGCTTGCTTGCGATCTGCAAAGTAATTATCCCTGCATCGCTCCTCGTTGCCAAGGACTCCTCAGATGCTATAAAGCTTTTCGTAAGCATGGATGCTATTGCGAAGTCAAAATCCGTCTGCGCATAATGCGCGCTGAGTCCCGTTCCGCGCAAATCATCTTTGGAAAGAAGCTTTCCGTCTTTTACAAAATAGACTATCTGCACGATCGCTTCATTATCGTCATCCCCCGGATATACGCTTCCCTTTATACCGCCGGAATTATAAAATGCAGGTTCTCCGAGTGAATCTTTCAGGGCGGAGGTAATAAGTCCTGCCTTTCCGGTGAAGAATTCTTCCCTTTCGGAAAAGTCGCTGACCTTTCCCGTCATGTCCATATTCAGATCATAAGTCACCGCACTTAGCTTTCCGTCAATAATAAACATCTCCAGAGCAGAATCTTCACCAAGAACAGTTATGCCTTCGCCGCTATTTACATAAGCCATATCAAACGGCAAGACCCCTTCGCCATAAATGATCTGAAGCTTGTCCGCATCAAAAACTCCACTCGCCTTAGCTTCATCTACGCTCATTCCGAGCCTGAGTCCACCGAGAGAGCCTTTTTCAAGGTCAATATCGAGCTTTTTAACCTCATGCCCATTGATACCGCAAGAAGCAAACGAGAATAACAAAGCAATACACAAAACAGCCGCCGTAATCTTTTTCATTTTGCCGATTCCTCCTATGTTAATATATCTGCAATTTTATAATAGCACAATTTTACGGATAAGCAATAATATTAACGAAATTTTAATCTCTCAGATAAAAACAATAAAAAGCCCGGCTTTCACCGGGCAACTTTGTGACTATACAGTCATAATTTCTTTTTCTTTCGCTTTAAGAATCTCATCAACCTTCTTGATATAATCATCAACGAGCTTCTGAAGGTTCTTTTCACCGAGTTTCTGTTCGTCTTCTGTGATAGCGCTGTCTTTCTGAGCTTTCTTCAGTTCGTCCATACCTGAACGGCGGATGTTTCTGAGAGCAACCTTTGATTCTTCGCCAGTCTTTGAAACCTGTTTAACGAGTTCTTTACGTCTTTCTTCTGTGAGAACCGGGATTGCAAGTCTGATTGACTTACCGTCGTTTGACGGGTTGATTCCGAGGTCACTTGCGAGAATAGCTTTTTCAATAGCTTTGAGAGAAGAAGCATCCCACGGTGTAACAGTGAGAAGTCTCGGTTCCGGAGAAGCGATTACTGCCATCTGAGAGATAGGTGTCGGTGTGCCGTAATAATCAGCTGAGATTTTATCGAGCATTTTCGGGTTTGCTCTGCCTGCTTTTAAAGTAGCAAGGTCATTCGTAAGAGCTTCGATAGTTTTCTGCATCTTTTCGCTTGCTCTTTTTTCGATTTCTTTGATCATGTCATATCCTCCTTCTATAAAGTATATTTATAAAGTTCTTTTAAGATCTTAATTTATGAAAGTACCGATCTTTTCGCCGCAAACAGCTTTGAGGATGCCGTCATCCTGATCAAGTTTGAATACGTGTGTCGGAATATTGCTTTCTTTGCAGAGTGTAGCCGAAGTCAAATCGAGCGCCTTCAGTTCGTGCTCAACAATTTCGGCATAGGTAAGGGAATCATACTTCACTGCTTCCGGATGCTCCTTCGGATCTTTGTTATAAACTCCGTCAACATTCTTGGCCGCAAGAATAATTTCTGCACCGATTTCTGCTGCTCTGAGTGAAGCTGCAGTATCTGTTGTGAAGAACGGGCTTCCTGTTCCGCATGCAAAGATTACTACTCTGCCTTTGCCGAGGTGAGAAAGGGCTTTTCTTCTGATGTACGGTTCACAGACTTCCTGCATTGTGATAGCTGACTGAACTCTTGCCGGAACTCCTCTTCTTTCGATTCCGTCCTGAAGAGCGAGAGCATTCATCGTTGTCGCGAGCATTCCCATATAATCGGCAGTAACTCTGTCCATTTCAGCGTCTTCGCGGTTTTTTCCGCGCCAGAAATTTCCACCTCCGACAACAACAGCTACTTCAACGCCCATTTTACATACTTCGACGATCTCTTCGCATATAAAACCTACTGTATCAGGATCAATTCCGAAAGCTCTGTCATTACCGCATTTTCCTTCATCTGCATGCAGACATTTATTTTTACCGGCAAGTGCTTCACCTGAAAGTTTTAACAAAACTCTTTTGTATTTTGGATTCATAGCTTCCCTCTTTCCTTATTTTAACATCTCAAAAAAGGGCACACTAAGCGCCCTTTTTTACAATTAAGCTTTTGCGATCTGTTTTGCGATTTCTTCTGCGAAGTTTTCCTGTTTCTTTTCAAGACCTTCGCCCATCTGGTAACGAACAAATCTTCTGATAACGATATTTTCGCCGATTGTAGCGATTGTGTTTTTGAGGTATTCAGCGATTGTTACGCTTGAATCTTTAACGTATTCCTGTTCGAGAAGGCATACTTCTTTGTACATCTTCTTGATTCTTCCTTCTACCATCTTTTCAGCAATGTTAGCCGGTTTGCCTTCGTTGATCGCCTGCTGTGTGAGGATTTCTCTTTCCTGTGCGATAACTTCTGCCGGAATTTCGTCTACTGAAACGTATGTCGGGTTAGCTGCTGCGATGTGCATAGCGATATCTTTTACGAATGCCTGGAAGTTTTCGTTCTTAGCAACGAAGTCTGTTTCACAGTTAACTTCTACCATTACGCCGATTTTGCCGCCCATGTGGATGTATGATCCAACTGCGCCTTCAGCTGCGATACGGCCTGATTTTTTAGCTGCGCTTGCAAGTCCTTTTTCACGAAGGTATACGATAGCTTTTTCGAGGTCGCCGTTTGTTTCTGTGAGCGCTTTTTTGCAGTCGAGCATGCCTGCGCCTGTTTTTTCTCTGAGTTCTTTAACTAATCCTGCTGTTACCATTTTAAACTCCTGATCTATAAATTATTCTTCTACTGTTTCAACTGCTTCTTCTGCAGCTGTTTCTTCAACAACTTCTTCTGTTACTTCGAAGCTTTCGCCCTGTTTGCCTTCGAGGATAGCGTTTGAAGCTGTCTGTGCGAGAAGTGCAACGGCTCTGATAGCGTCGTCGTTACCCGGGATTACATAATCAGCGTCATCCGGATCACAGTTTGTGTCAACGATAGCTACTACGGGGATACCGAGTTTTTTAGCTTCCTGAACAGCGATCTTTTCTTTCTTCGGGTCTACGATGAATACAGCGCCCGGAAGTTTTGTCATGTTCTTGATTCCGCCAAGGAATTTTTCGAGTCTTTCTCTTTCGCCTTTGAGCTGGATAACTTCTTTCTTCGGAAGAACTTCAAATGTTCCGTCTTCTTCCATTTCATAGAGTTTGTGAAGTCTTGCGATTCTCTGGCTGATTGTTTTGAAGTTTGTGAGTGTGCCGCCGAGCCAACGGTGGTTTACGTAGTGAGCGCCGCATCTCTTAGCTTCTGTTTCAACAGCTTCCTGTGCCTGTTTCTTTGTACCGATGAAGAGAACTTCTTCGCCGTTTTCAGCAACTGTTCTGAGGAATTCACATGCTTCATCAACCATTCCTACTGTTTTCTGAAGGTCGATGATGTAGATTCCGTTACGTTCTGTGTAGATGAATTTCTTCATCTTGGGGTTCCATCTTCTTGTCTGGTGACCGAACTGTACGCCGGCTTCCAAAAGCTGTTTCATTGTAATATAGCTCATTTTTTCCTCCTGGTTACACCTCCGCATCTTCCGTTACGGGTCAATCCTAAGACACCATGCCCGGGATAAAGATGCGTGCGTATTTTTTATTATTTTTACAGCCCTATTATTGTAGCACATATGTCCCCATATGGCAAACGTTTTTTTGCTTTTTTTCGCATATTTTTCCGTTGATATATATTCTTCGGGTGATATAATATATATAAAAGGCTGTCCCGCAGCCATTATACAGAATTATGGAGAATTTTACAATGAATTATACAACGGAAACCATAATAAAGACCATTCCCGTCGACAGACTCGGTGAGTTCCGCGATGTTGAGAAATTTCTCACCTATTGCCGTGAATGCCCGAACTTCGGAACAAGACATTCATGCCCGCCGCACGACATAGACGATGAAAAATTTCTTGAGAAATATACCCACGCTCACTTTATCCTTACAAGAATAATATACGACGACGAAACGATCCTCCTTTCAAAAGGCGACAAGGAAAAACAAAATGAGATCCTTTACGCCACAAGAGAAAAGGTCCTCAGGGAAGTCGAAGACCAAAAGCTCACTAAGGAGCTTTACTCCGGCGGAGTTTCCGTATCAAGCAGCTCCTGTTCTCTCTGCAAAACCTGCGCCAAAACAGAAAACAAGCCCTGCCGACATCCGGACAAGATGAGATATGCCATCGACAGCTTCGGATTTGACATAACAAAAATAATGACCGAACTTTTCGGAATCGGTCTTTCGTGGCCGACGGACACAATTCCCGAATATCAGTGTTTAGTCGGAATGTTCCTTGACGATGACGATAATTTCTTTTTAGACTGAGGTATATATGATAAGAGTTGCAGACATAAACGACCTTCCCGCAATGGTGGAAATATACAATTATGAAATTATCAACACTCTCGCAACCTTTGCCCTTGATGAGATGACCGTCGAAGAGAGAAAGCCCTGGTTTGAAGAACACAACAAAGACAACCACCCGCTTTTCGCATACGAACTTGACGGAAAAGTTGTGGGATACGTAAGCCTTTCATCTTACAGAAATATGCAGGCATACTGCTCAACCGTTGAGCTGTCCGTATATGTCCATCACGAATTTCAGGGCAGAGGCATCGGAAACGAGATGATGGAATTTATCCTTGATTATGCCAAGAAAGATCCGACAATCCATATGGTAATCTCCGTCATCACATCCGTTAATGAAAAAAGCATTAAAATGCACGAAAAATTCGGTTTCACCTTCTGCGGAAAGATCCCTGAAGCAGGATTCAAGTTCGGGGAATACCGCGATATCGTGAATTACTGCCTTATTGTAGACTGACGAAGAAAATCCCGCTGTGAAGCGGGATTATTTATTACTGGGTGTGATTATAACCGAGATTACATTAGTCCTGTCAATCCCATCATACTCCCTGACCAGAACTTTGCATGAAGTTCCCTCGATCTCACTTTGCCACGCGTAGGCGATGCTGTAAATATCTTCTGCGGAAATTTCCGTATTTGTAATTCCGTATTCTTCGGAGAAAACTTCGTAAAGTACGTTTTTGTCTTTCAGTCCATAAAGCTTTGACACAAACTCAAACGCATCTTTTGCTGTTTCGGGAGTGATTGCTTCGGATGTGTTGAATTCGTCCAGCACACTCACCGGAAGCCCCGAACCTACCGGGAAAGATACCTGAAGATATTTCTCGGAATCCCTCTGCATTGTCGTAATAAGGACAACCGTTCTCTCTTTTCCTTCGCTGTCATTTTTACAAAGCTCAAAAACCGTCCTGTTTTCTTCCGCCGGATCAGCTTTTACCACAAGAGAAGAATCATAACTGCTGGCATACCTTCTCACGTCTCCTTCTGACAATGGGAAATTCGGTTCAGAATTGACAATCAATATTGTAAGAATAATTACTGAACATATTAAAAATATACATGTCGTTGTTTTCTTCATCATAACAATATATCAATTACTCTCTTGTCTGATTAGTTACCGAGCGAGTTGTTACTGTGCCAAGCCCGCACTCAGAGCACATCGCTCTTGTTGGTGATTGATTTTCTACGATGAATGTATATTTTACATTCGGTTCTCTTTCATATTTCCAAATATCTGCCTCATTAGCAAGATATACTATTTCTTCTCTGTCCCACCAAATCTCGTCAGATGCGGTTCCAAATCCTTCGCGATAGTGATCTTCTCCTCCACAGCATCCAGGTTCATCAGCAAGTGCGTGAGCCGGGAAAAGAGTTAACATAAACATTGCAATAAGCAATACCGAAATATTTTTTTTGATTTTAATAGCAAATATGTTCCTTTCGTTAAAATTTATAAAATGTTGATTGTTGACAAGGGGGAGAATTTTTAATGCAATTTGCCTTCCCTTACCGGCAAACGCATTTTATAAACAAAACATCGGGTTCACACCTGCCTTTTTTTCATTCCGGAAACCTCTGACTTTTCCGTGATACTATTATACATTATATTTATTTGTGCGTCAACAGTTCATCAATATTAAAACAAAATGATACAATATGATACAAACCATAAAAAAAGGGCAACTTCCGTTGCCCTTTAATTTATCGAAATAACAATTATTTCTTTTCTTCTTTCTTAGCTTTTGCTTTAGCGATGATATCTTCGCTGAATGCTGCCGGAACTTCTTCGTAACGTTCGAATGACATTTCGAAAGAACCTCTTGCCTGTGTCATAGAACGGAGTTCTGTAGCATATTTGAAGAGTTCTGAAAGCGGAGCTTCTGCAGAGATGACCTGTCTGTTTCCTACCGGTTCCATACCCATGATTCTGCCACGTTTTTTGGACATATCGCCCATGATGTCGCCCATGTAACGGTCAGGAACTGTGATTGTGAGCTTGTAGATCGGTTCAAGAAGTACCGGTTTAGCCTGCGGGATACCTTCTTTGTATGCGAGTGAAGCTGCTGTGATGAATGACATTTCGTCAGAGTCTACCGGGTGATATTTACCATCGTAAAGTGTTGCTCTGAGACCAACAAGCGGGTAACCTGCGAGAACACCGCTCTGGATAGCTCTTCTCATACCTTTTTCAACTGCCGGGATGAACTGACGCGGTACTGTACCACCAACTACTTCGTCAACGAATTCGAATTCTACTGACGGGTCGCCTGTCGGTTCGAAACGCATATTAACAACACCAAACTGTCCGCTTCCGCCTGACTGTTTTTTGTGTTTACCTTCAGCATCTGAACGGCCTTTGATTGTTTCACGATACGGAATGATCGGTGTGTCGAGTTCTACTTCTACGCCGAAACGTGTTTTGAGCTTGTTAGCAACGATGTCGATCTGCATTTCGCCGACACCGTAAATAAGGTTCTGAGATGTTTCAACGTTTCTTTCAAGGTAAACTGTCGGGTCTTCTTCTCTGATCTTGCCGAGGCCTGTGCCGAGTTTGTCTTCGTCGCCTTTTGACTTCGGTGAGATAGCCATGAAGATGTTAGCTTTCGGGAAGTTGATCTTTTCGATTTCGATTTCTTTTCCGCCGTCAACGAGTGTGTTGTTTGTTACAGAGTCTGTAAGTTTGCTGAACGCACCGATGTCGCCTGTTGCGATCTTTTCAACTTCGATCTGTTTTTTACCAGCCATTGTGTAGATGTGGTTGATCTTTTCTTTCTTATCTTTATCAATGTTTGTGAGTTCCATTGTGGAAACTGCTGTACCGTTGATAACTTTGAAGAGTGAGATCTTACCTACGTACGGGTCAGAGATTGTCTTGAAGATGAATGCTGTTGTAGCTTCTGCCGGATCGCAGTTGTCTGTGCCTTCGATCGGTGACGGGAGAAGGTTTACGATAGCGTCCATAACTTTATCAATACCAACGTTGCCGTTAGCTGAGATTGCGAATACAGGAACGAGGTCGCCTGTAGCTACTGCTGTTTTAGCGCCTTTAGAAATTTCTTCGTCTGTGAGAAGTCCTTCTTCGAGGTATTTTTCCATGAGATCTTCATCAGCTGATGCGATCGGATCCATCATGTTTTCTTTGATTTCTTCGATCTTTGATTCGATATCGCCTGATACTGATCCTTCTGTTGCGTTGCCTTTGTCATATTTGTATGCTTTGCCTGTGATAACGTCGCATACTTCGTTAAATCCGATACCTTCATTTACAGGAATTACGAACGGCTGAGCTTTGTCGCCGAAGAAGCCCTGAAGTGATTCGAGTGTTTCGTCGAAGTTTACGTTTTCACGGTCACATTTATTAACAACGATGATTGCCGGGATTCCTTTGTTCTGGATCATTTCCCATGCTTTTTCTGTTCCTACTTCTACGCCACCTGATGCGTCAACAACGATGATTGCTGCGTCAGCAACTCTGATAGCACTGTGCTGTTCACCAACGAAATCGAAGTAACCCGGTGTGTCGAGGATGTTGATTTTTTTGTTTTTGTATTCGACGGGGATGAGTGACATGGAAATTGACATGCCTCTTGCCTGTTCTTCGCTGTCGAAGTCAGAGATTGTTGATTTGTCTTCAACTTTACCCATACGATCTACGAGTTTTGTTTTGTAAGCCATAGCTTCAGCAAGGATAGTCTTACCACTGCCGCCATGGCCGAATAAAGCGACGTTTCTGATGTCCTTTGATTCATAGAATTTCATAAAATACCTCCGTTAGCTTAACGCTGCCCGCTTTTGCGGGATAATATATTTCGCATAATATGTATGTCGGGGAGACCCCGGACAATAATTATATTATTTCTGTTTTTTCTGTTTCTTCCGTTCTTTCTTTTCGGCTCTCATCTCTCTGTATTCCCCGAATGCCTTTACTGCGGCAATTCCCATACTAAGATATGAAAAAGCTTTTTTGATGTTCTGAATGGATGAAACTCCGCTTTCATCTCCTGCAGCCTGAGCGATCCTGCTCACGCCGCCGATGCTCTTTGATACGTTATCCGCCGTCTTGTTTACCTTTCCCGTGAGTGTTCCCACATCGGAAGTGATCCCCTGAACATTTCTGACTGTTCCGTCAAGTCCCGTCACGATAGACGTGATCGTTTCTTTGTTCGAAGAAATGACCTCGTTTACTCCGCTGACTGTCGTATCCGCGCCTGAAAGCGTGTTATTAAGATTTGTGATGACGTCCGCAATACCTTTTGAGTTTTCGTCAATTATTCCGTTTATACCACTGAGTGTCTTTTTCAGTGAAACAAGAACCGAAATGAGAAAACCGCACAAAAGGGCAAATGCGGAAGCGATTATAAGAAGTGCAACTTCCCACGCCTGCATTACATGATCACCACGTATCCGTCTTCGTCATTTGACAGATCTTCAAGAATTTCGAATTCTTCTTTAAGATCGTTGATGTCTTCTCTGATCTCTTCGAATTCCATTTCGATATCTTCTTTCGCCATGAGCATTCTTGCCTGTGCATAATCCACAAAATCAGTTACTTCTTCCTTTGCGTTTCTGATAGTATTCACGGCGAAATCAGCGATCTCTTCTTTATTGTCAACAACGACCTTTGCGACAGCACCTACAATAACGCCCGCAATAAGTCCGTTAATGAAACTGCATTTTTTCATTTAACACCTCTTACTCAATGATCTCTTCACATTCCGGATCACCGTTTTCATCAAAAACGATTCCTTCCTGCATATAATCATCTTCGATATTGATTCCGATCTCTTCGCACTCATCTGCGCAATAGCAGTTTCCGCATTCGCAGTCATATCCGCAGTCTTCGAAATCGTAATCATCGTCATCACCGTAGTTGTCTACAGTAACGTGAAATGATATTTTCTTGTCTTTAAGAGTCATCGCAGCATATCCGAGTGCGGAGCCTGCTGCCATGCCAAGGATGAATTTAAGCGTATTCATTTCTTACCTCCAAAATAATCCGCAACGAAAACAGTATACCATATAATTTACCGTTTATGCAATGAGAATTTTTTGTATATGACGAAGTATCGGCATTTTTTTCACTACCGATACATCATCAACAGATATTTTGCATATTTCAGGGGAAATTATTCCTCTTTTTCGCCTTCAGCAGCTCCTTCTTTTTCGTCTGCGTCCACGTGAGAATTTCCCTCTTCCTGAGTGGTATCGCCTTCGGACTCTTCGTTTACGGATTCCATGGCTTCCATCACCTCAGTTATCTTTTCAACCGTTTCAGGCTGAACTTCTTCGACAGTATCGATTATGGGTTCGATCTTTGCTTTCTGTGATTTCGTTGCAAATTCGATAATACCGACATCCCATGAGTTTGTTCCCGCAGGGAATTTTTCGAGCATCGCTTCTTCGCCTTCTTCCATGAGTACATAGAACTCATTACCGCTGAGGGATTCTCTTTCGAGAAGGTGTTTGACGATGAGATTCATCTTGTCGATATTTTCATTGATGAGCATCTGTGCCCTTTCGTAGCAACGGTCGATGATCGCTCTCGTTTCGTTGTCGATGAGTGCATAAAGTTCATCGGAAAGCGTCTTTGACTTCATGAGATCTTTTCCGACAAACACTTCGCTGTCGCCTTCAAGGCTGATAGGACCGAGTGTTTCGCTCATGCCGTACGCTGTGATCATCTTTCTCGCGATCTCCGTAGCTCTTTCGATGTCACTTATTGCGCCTGTGGTGATGTCGTCAAGCATGATGCTCTCAGCAGCTCTTCCGCCGAGGAGCGACGTGATCTCATCAAGGAGTTTTCCTCTTGTCATGTGATTGTCATCACTGTCCGGAAGAGAAATCGTATATCCTGCCGCCATTCCTCTGGCGATGATGGATATTTCCGAAACCTTATCGCAGTTCGGAAGGAGATGTTCGATGAGGGCATGACCTGCTTCGTGAACGGCTGTGATCTTGTTGTCTCTCGGAGTAACAACTCTGCTCTTCTTTTCCGGTCCTGCGATAACTCTCTTGATCGCTTCGTTGATCTCGCCCATTCCGATGTCATTTCTTCCTGCTCTTGCCGAAAGGAGTGCTGCTTCGTTCATGAGGTTCTCAAGGTCAGCACCCGTAAAACCGGATGTCGCCCTTGCGATAGTTTTCAGATCGACTGTCTTTGCGATAGGTTTGTTCTTTGAATGAACCTTGAGGATCTCTTCCCTGCCGCGCACATCCGGAAGATGTACGATGATCTGTCTGTCAAATCTGCCCGGACGTGTAAGTGCCGGGTCAAGGATGTCGCTGCGGTTTGTTGCGGCGATGACGATGATACCCGTATTAGCTTCAAAACCGTCCATTTCCACGAGAAGCTGGTTGAGTGTCTGTTCTCTTTCGTCGTTTCCGCCGCCGAGACCTGCGCCTCTCTGACGACCGACAGCATCGATTTCATCGATGAATACGATACACGGAGCATTCTTCTTTGCTGAGTCGAATAAATCCCTCACCCTTGACGCACCGACACCGACGAACATTTCAACGAAGTCCGAACCGCTTATTGAGAAGAACGGTACGCCTGCTTCGCCTGCAGTTGCCTTTGCGATGAGTGTCTTACCTGTACCGGGACGACCTACAAGGAGCACACCTTTGGGGATTCTTGCGCCGAGCTTGCGGAATTTTTCCGGAGAACGTAAGAATTCAACGATTTCTTCGAGTTCTGCTTTTTCTTCATCGGCGCCTGCCACATCCTTGAATGTTACCTTAGTATCCCCACCGGAGTACATCTTGGCTTTGCTCTTTCCGAAATTCATCATTTTTCCGTTAGATCCGGAAGATGAGTTCTGGCTGAAGAAGAAGAAAATAAGCATCGCCATTAGTCCGAGAGTCATGAGGAGCATCAGGATATTTGCCCATGAGTCTTCGGAAAGGATCTTGTATTCTACTTTGAAATCCTTCGGAACGGATGCGCTCTGCTCATAATTTTCAAGGAACGGGATAAATGAGTCTGTGGGGGCGTATGCCGTGAAGTAAGTATCCACTCCTGTTGTTTCGCTTTCGGCGAGTTTCGCCTTGACGAATGCTGTGGAGTTCGTTCCCATGTCCACATAGATCTCCGTGACCTTATTCTGAGAGATGGCGTCCGTGAGGACTGTGTATGAGACCCTTTCGGTGACTGTACCGAAAATGTTCATTCCCATCGAACTGACAATGAACATCCACGCCCCTATGAGAATAGCGGCGTAGATAAGAAATGTAGTAAAATTATGCCTTCTTTTCAATTATTATCTCCTGACTGAGTTAAATTTGATTATTATTTATATTTATTTTATCATAACCGTCAGTGGTTACAAAATAAATTCACGATAAATTATCATCCGGCTTACAAATAAAATTATTTATTGTAAACTTCTTCCTTCAACACTCCGATGTACGGAAGGTTTCTGTAGCTCTGGTTATAATCAAGGCCGTAACCTACAACAAACTCATCGCGGATAGTGAATCCTTCATAATCAATGGTGTAGTTCCTGAGCTGAACTGACGGATCTTTCTTTTCCTTGACAAGAAGCGCGCAAACACAGACACTCTTCGGGTTTCTCTGTCTGAGAAGGCCGATGAGATAATCAAGGGTAATGCCCGTGTCGAGGATATCTTCCACAACGATGATGTCACGGTCAGAGATGTCCGTATCAAGATCCTTGAGGATCTTCACAACGCCCTGCGACTGAGTTCCCGCATAGCTCTGAACAGCCATAAAATCGATTTCAAGGGGAATATTCATGTGTTTTACTATATCCATCATAAACATTGCTCCGCCTTTGAGGACACAGATAACAAGCGGGTTTCTGCCTTCGTACTTTTTCTCAAGGTCTGCTGCGATCTCTGAAACGCGATTCTGAATTTCTTCTTCCGTGAGGAATATTTCCTTAATGTCATTATTGATTGTCATCGTTGTTTTCTCCTTGTATCTTCGTTATGATTATCAACAGAATGTTTTTGGTGTCGTTTGTGATTCTGACTCTTTCGTCGATCTCTATGCATCCGACGGAAACGATCCCTTCATCATCCCTGAATACGGGGACAGAATTTCTTTCCGCCATCGGAATCTTTTTATCCGAGAGAAATTTACTCACGCTCTTCGTCATGTTTCTTCCGACGGGACGGAATTTCATGTTATCCTCTCTGGGAGTGATGAAAAGTTTACCCTTTATTTTATCATAATCCACGGCTTTTATATAGGAGTTAATGATAAAGTTTTCGTTTTTTTTAATGATTTTTGTGCTTATCGCAAGATCTGCGCCGTCTATGACCAGCTTTTCGCCGATAATGATCTCATAAAAGTACTTTTCCACAGATGAACCGGATGAAACCTCACTTCCCGAAACCATAGTAAGCTTTCCGTCGCCGCACACTACTTTTATTCCCGGAAGGTGATATTCCCACCTTTTGTCTTCACCCGAAAGAAGCTGAGTTATCTTCTTTGCGTGTGAATATCCCACATTATCCGCATTCGTCATCATTCCGCACATTTTAAAGACGAGCTGTGAAACAATGAAGCTGTCTTCCCCTTCAATATCGGACAGATCACAGCTGCAGATCTTTCCGTCATACTCAACAGGGATCCTGTCAACATGAAATGAGATATAATCCCATGCGTCGCGCATGATCTCACTCGTTCTCAGAAGCGTCAGGGAAAACGACGGGTTTTCTTCTGCAAGCGACGGAATGACAGTATTTCTCACGCGGTTGCGGAAATACTTATTGTCGAAATTACTTTTGTCCGTAACAAACGGGATATTTTCCGACTCGCATATATCGTATATCTCACTCTTTGTCAGGTAAAGGATCGGACGGATAATATCGTCTGATTTCGGGTGAATTCCGCCCATTCCCCGAAGCCCTGTGCCGCGGGTAAGGCGCATGAGTATAGTTTCTGCATTGTCATCCGCGTGATGAGCCGTCGCGATCACGTCATATCCACAATCGTCTTTCAGCTTCCTGAGATGCCTGTAACGCAGCTCTCGCCCTGCGGTTTCTTCGGAAATCTTTTCGGACAAGGCATATCCTCTTACATCTTCTTTCACCGTAGTGACGGGAATATTCCTTTCACTGCAGTATTCAACCACAAACCTCTCCTCGCTGTCCGCCTCACCTCTGAGAGAATGGTTAAGGTGGAATGCATGAAGAGCCGCAATCTTCTTTTCGGCCTGCAGGCAGTAAAGAAAATGAAGAAGCACCATCGAATCCGCACCTCCCGAGAGGGCGACGACGACCTTTGATGTTTCATTCAGCAGGTCATTTTGTTTTGCATATAAAAAAAATTCTTTAAGTCTTTCAGAAAACTTCATAAGTATGATTTTACACCAAATCACTCCTAAAAACAACAATAATAATCGAGTGGGCGGATAAATATTTTTCCATACCCGATTCTTAACCAGGCTTACATCCCGGGATAAACATGTCATGAATTTGTATGTCTTTGAGTACAAAACAGGCCTTTTCAAAGCCTTTCATATCGTACTTATTGCACATTGACGAAAGAATTTTCAGGTGATATTCTTTTTATAAAGGTATATTTACGAATATCCGAAAATTTCAAAAAGGAGAATACAAATGGCAACACAACTTACACCGAAAGAAAATTATCTCCGTATAATCAACGGCGAAATGCCTGAATGGGTACCCGTATTCGAAATGTTCGGCGGCGAATATTCAGCAATGACAGGACCGATGGGTCTTTTCGGCAACTTCCGCGGACCTGAAGGCGGCGTTGACCCCTGGGGCGTAAAATACGTTACAAACGAAGAAACAGGCTGGGCAGCTCTCCCCGAACCGGGCAACTTCATCCTTGAAGACATCACAAAATGGCATGAAGTAATCAAAAAACCGGCAGTAAACTTTGAAGACATCGACTGGGAACTCATGAGCAAACGTGACATCGAAGCCGGCAAAGTTGACTATGAAAACAAAGTAGTTTCAACAGGTTCAAACTTCTCTCCGTTCCAGGATCTTATGAGCTTCATGGGATTCAGCGAAGGTCTCCTTACATACTTCACAGAACCGGACAGCGTACATGAACTTTATGACTTCATGTGCTCATATTGGGAACCGTTCATCGAAGCAACAGTTCAGTGGTACAAACCGCATATGTTCGGCATCGGCGACGACTCAGCATCAAAATACGCTCCGTTCATCAGCCCGGCAATGTATCACGAATTCTTATATCCGTACTACAAACGTATCTTCAAACCGGCTGTAGACCGCGGACTCCCCATCTCATTCCACAACTGCGGAAGATGCGAAGACTATCTTGATGATATGATCGATCTCGGCGTTAAACAGTGGGACCCGGCACAGAGAGAAAACGACCTTCTCGGCATCAAAGCTAAATATAAAGGCAAACTCGCTGTAGCAGGCGGATGGGAATTCAAAGTTCCTCTCACATGGCCTGTAGTTGACGAAGAAGAAATACGTCAGAGCGTTCGCGACGTAATCGACGAACTCGCTCCGGGCGGTGGATTCCTCTTCGGCGGCGGCGTTCTCGGTCAGGCAGGCGACGAACTCGTTAAGAAGATCAACGGCTGGGTTATGGATGAAGCTAAAAAATACGGCAAAACATTCTACACAAAATCTCAGCACTAAACATTTAACAATCTTTTTTCCATTATTACTCTCTCAGGCTCCCCGGAACGGGAGCCTTTTTGTATAAAAATGTTTTTGTCATATTGCAAACAGTAAAATATGGTGTATAATTCTAACAGAGAAACATTCAGACACTTATTGCCAAAAATTAAAAAGGAGACAAAAATGGCTAAATCAAAAGTTTATTTCACGAAAGAATTCACTTCTGAAGCTCTCGTCAAGATCTACGAAGCTCTCGGAACAGAACTTACGGGCAAGGTTGCCGTAAAGATCTCAACAGGCGAACCCGGCGGACATAACTTCCTCAATGCACAGTTCATCGAGCCCCTCGTAACAAAGCTCAAAGGCACTATCGTAGAATGCAACACAGCTTACGAAGGCAGAAGAAGACATACAGAAGAACATTATAAAGTAATGGAAGAACATGGCTTCGCAGCTATCGCACCCTGTGAAATCCTCGACGGAGAAGCAGAAATGTCTATCCCCGTAATCGGCGGAAAACACCTCACAGAAAACTTTGTCGGTGCAGGACTTGAAAAATACAACTCAATGCTCATCCTTTCTCACTTCAAAGGTCACGCTATGGGCGGATTCGGCGGCGCTCTCAAGAATATGTCTATCGGCATCGCTTCAGCTCACGGCAAAGCACACATCCACGGTGTAGGCGTTCCCGAAAACCTCTGGACAGCAGATCACGACTCTTTCCTCGAATGCATGGCAGAAGCTGACAAGGCTGTAATGGACTATATGGGAAGAAAGAACATCCTCTACATCAACGTTGCAAACAAGCTCTCAGTAGACTGCGACTGCGACTCAAACCCGGAAGAACCGAAGATGGGCGATATCGGGATCTTCGCTTCAACAGACCCGGTTGCTGTTGACAAAGCATGCGTTGACGCTGTATACGCTTCTGAAGACGAAGGCAAAGTTCACCTTATCGAAAGAATGGAATCACGCAACGGTATCCACACAGCTGACGTTGCCGCAGCACTCGGTCTCGGCAATCTCGAATACGAAATCGTTGAATTATAATCACAAAAGCGGCTTCAAAGCCGCTTTTTTGTAAAGTATGATATGAATAACGAAAAAGTATTTGCGATGAAGCTTTCAAAGGTCTACCCTCTTCTCGTACAGAAAGCAGAAAGAAAAGGAAGGACAAAAGATGAAGTTGATGAAGTGACCTCATGGCTCACGGGATATACTCCTGAAGAAATATCACTTCAGATAGAAAAAGACGTTGATTACAGAACATTCTTCGACGAATCCCCGTCATTCAACCCTCTCAGCAACCTTATAAGGGGAAAGATATGCGGCATCAAAGTGGAGGAGATCGAAGATCCGCTCATGCAGAAGATCCGTTATCTCGACAAACTTGTTGATGAGCTTGCAAAAGGCAAAAGCATGGAAAAGATACTCTGGAAAGAATAAAAACAACAAGGACACGTTTTACTCCGTGTCCTTATTTGTTTCAGGAAATACGATCAATATCCGACTTCATTATCTTCCATGTCATACCATGTGAAATTTCCGTCGTCGTAAATCATATAAGTATTCACCTGATTGTTTTTAGGAAGCGAGATCGAACCGGGGTTCATGCATCTGACGCCCCTTATTGTTTCGTCTTTGGCAATATGTGTATGTCCGTACAAGAACACACTGCCTTCGGCGATGGGCGGGAAATTCTCTGTGTTGTAGATATGTCCGTGAGAGAGATATATCTTGTTTTTACCGTCAAAGATCACACTCAGATCATCGCAAAGCCCGAAGTCAAGGACCATGGAATCAACGTAAGCATCGCAGTTTCCGCGCATGCAGATGATCTTGTCAGCATAGTCATTAAGAAGTTTTACGACTTCTTTCGGTGCGTATTCTTCGGGAAGGTCGTTTCTCGGACCATGATAAAGAATATCACCGAGGAGAACGATCATGTCTGCATTTATCTTCCCGAAAGTTTCTGTTATCTTTTTTGCGTATTTAATGCTTCCGTGGATATCGGATGCGATAAGAAGTTTCATATTTTCCTCCTAAAACGCCGCTTCGAGAATGTCGATGAGTTCACTTTCCGCGAGGTTCACGGGGCTTTGGGACGGCGTTATCTTTGATACGATATTATAAAAACTTTCCCTCATTATTCCCAGCTCAGAAAGTGTCGGGATGTTCATATCCTGAGTAAGGTCGGAGAGATTGTGGTTGAGTGAACGGAGAAGCACATTATGCTTTTCAAATTCATAGCCGATTCCGGACCATATGGACGCAAGGCGTGAATATTTTTCCGTTGCGACGGATTTCGGCGCGAACATCTGAGTCTTCTGCATATTCTTCAATGTCGCGTGATAGAAGAGACTTCCGCAGACGGCGCCGTATGGAATGTCGTATACACTCGTTACTGCATTTGCAAGACTTGAAACGATGCCGCATCCTGCGTGTTCCATTGTGACTGAAGCGATAACGGAGGCATACGCAGCTTTCGCACGGCTTTCGGGAGTGTCTGAGTCATTAACGCATATATCATAAAGACTTTCCACGAAATCCCCGATACAGTCCCCGATAAGCGCGTCGCAGAAATTATTCGCACCGATGCTGACATATCCTTCCACAAGCCTTGTGAGGGTTATCATCATAGCATTGAGCGATGATTCCTTTGAAACGCCTGTCTGAAGCGACGGATCGATTATTATCTCGTCGGCAATAAATGCCCTGTTTTTGATCTCTTTGACGAAGAGTCCCGTTTCGCCGGAACGGATGACTGCGGACGAATTGGCCTCGCAGGCACTCGCCATTGTCGGAGCGATGAAAAGCGGAACGCTCTTGTTGGCGAAAGTAATTTCCTCGTTCATATATTCTTCAACGGTTCCGTTGTTGGTAACGTAAGCACTGAGGATCTTTCCCGCATCCATTACACTTCCGCTGCCGATTGCGAGGACAGCGTCTGTGTGTTCCGTATCAACACTTTCGAATAATGCGGAAATTGCCGTATCTGTAAGTTTCGGACCGACCGTCATTACCGTAACGTTCTTTCCTTCCGCCTTGATACCTTCAAGGACATTTAATATGCTGTCAACTTCCTCGTTACCTTCATTTATGAGAACAAGAATGTTGCTGTACGCAAAGAGCATCTGCCTTGCGGCTTTCGGAAGGCTGACATTAAAATGAATCTTTTTTGGCATATTAATGATAAAACTGTTCATATTTCACCTTTGCGGTCATAAGACCTGATACTTTATATTATCTTTTCCGAAACGGAAAAGTTGATGTAAAGATATGTATTGACTTTATTATACAATAAAACTGTAATTTTTGCAGTATTCACAGATAATTTTTTGTTTTTATTTTGCAAAATAAATAACACTTTTCCGTTATATATAGTATAATTGACTAAAAAACACGGAGAATGAATATGCAGGTTAAATTCCATACTACAAGAAACGCATCCTCTGAGTTCTCATCCGCCGAATGTATCTTAAAAGGACTCGGCGATGACGGAGGATTATTCGTCAGCGACGATATAGATAACATCCATATAGATATAAATTCCATTACAGGAAAAACATATCCGCAGATCGCAAAGATAATTCTTTCTGCCCTTCTGACAGACTTTTCCGAAGAACAGATCGATTATTGCGTCAATATGGCATACAACACCGATAATTTCGATACGGACAAGATCTTTGAACTGAAAGACCTCGGAAATTTCGGATTCCTTGAATTATATCACGGCAGAACCATCGCATTCAAAGATGCGGCGCTGTCTATCCTTCCTCACTTCATGAAATGCGCCTTTGATAATACGGGCTCAAAGACAAAGACCCTTATTCTTACGGCGACCTCCGGCGATACGGGAAAAGCGGCGCTTGAAGGATTCCGTGATGCGGAAGGCATTGACGTCATCGTATTTTATCCTTACGGCGGAGTAAGCCGTCTTCAGCAGCTTCAGATGCTGACGCAGGAAGGAAACAACGTCATAGCATACGCAGTAAGAGGCAATTTTGACGATTGTCAGAGCGCTGTCAAGGAAATTTTCGGAGATGAGGAGTTTGGTAAAGTCCTTAAAAATGATTTTTCATATGTGCTTTCTTCAGCAAACTCCATCAACATCGGAAGACTCGTTCCGCAGATAATATATTACTTCTATGCATACAAAACTTCTGTCGAAAACGGAAAGATCGTCCCCGGAGATAAAATTGATTTTATCGTTCCCACAGGCAACTTCGGAAATATTCTCGCAGGATACTATGCAAAGAAAATGGGACTTCCGGTCAACAACCTCATTTGTGCATCAAATGAAAATAATGTCCTCACAGACTTTTTCAATACAGGTAAATACGACAAAAACAGGCAGTTCGTGAAGACTATCGCTCCGAGCATGGATATCCTCATTTCAAGCAATCTTGAAAGGCTTGTATACGAACTCGTCGGTTCTGACAAAGCTCTCGCAGAAAAAATGAGTGAACTTGCAAAGGACGGAAATTACACTGTCGATACTGATTCCGAAATTCTCCCCATTTTTAAAGCGGATTATTCCACAGAAGACGATATCAAAGCAGGGATCAGGGAATGTTTCGACAAACACGGATATCTCATCGACACACATACAGCAACGGGGTATAACGCATATGAAAAAATGGGTAATAAAGACGTCTACACGGTCATCCTCTCGACGGCAAGCGCTTATAAATTCGCAAAAGACGTTTATGAATCGCTATTCGAAGGACAGCACAGCGACGATATTGAATATATGTATGCACTTGAAGAGAAAACGGGGGTAAAACTTCCGGCGGCCGTTGACGGGATCGAAAAAAGGCCTGCAAAAGAAGAAACAGTAATTGATATTTCGCAGATGAGAGATATCATCATCGAAAGATTAAGGAGCAGAGTATGATAAAAATAATTTCAAAAGCAACCTCCGCCAATATGGGACCGGGATTCGACTGCATGGGAATATGTCTCGGGCTTGCGAATGCGCTGACATTCGAGGAATATGACGATGCGATAATCGTAAACAACTATGCAGACACAATGAAAAACCGCCAGAACCTCATCATCAGCAGTTTTTATAAAGCATCCGACATTATCGGATATTCACCGAAAGGTCTTAAACTCAACGTCAAGACGTCCGTACCTCTCTCACGCGGACTCGGAAGCAGTGCCACATGTATCACGGCAGGAGTTCTCGGTGCATATCTCCTTGCAGGAGAGAAAGTTGATCTGTCGGAAGTTTTTCAGATCTCCGCAAAAATCGAAGGACATCCTGACAATGTATCCCCGAATATCTATGGCGGCATGACCCTTTCGTACACAAAAGGCGACGGAAGTTATTCATACATAAAATTCAATGCGGACAAAAAATATCGTTTTGTAGCTATGATTCCGGACTTCAAGCTTTCCACAGAAAAATCACGTCAGGTTCTTCCCGAAAGTTATTCAAGGCAGGATGCAGTATTTAATGTCAGCAGAACATCCATGCTTATACATGCACTTCAGACAGGGGATAATGAGCTTCTCAAAGACGCACTTCATGACAAGATCCATCAGCCGTACAGAAAATCACTCATTAAAAATTATGACGAAATCACTACTCTTCTTCTCGAAAACGGCGCCATCGGAACATACCTCAGCGGCGCAGGCCCGACGATCATGGGAATTATCGACAATGAAAGCGCATATAAAAACATTTCATCAGCTCTCAGAAATTCAGAATATGCTATGGGCTGGAATTGCGAAATGCTGACAGTTGACGATTCAGGAATCGAGTGGTATACGGAATAAAATAGATTGAAGAAAACCATCCTATCAAAATTCAAACCTGCAAAGATCATTTTTATAGTGTTATCCGTGATTATGATGATCATCGGGCTAAAAATACTAAAAATAGCAGTCGTAAACAAAAGCATTCTTGGAGAAAATACATACAACACATATATAACTCTGTTTTTGGGGTGCTTTGTGATGGCAACAATTCAAGTGCTTATGTGTGTTGAATACATTACACTTTCCGAAAAGAAAATTGTCGTGTCATGGATGTTCATCCCAATAACAAAAGTTATGATTGATGAAAATGATAAAATAAGAATATGTTGCGGCGTTGTCACAAATGAATTTATGAAAAATGTCAAATATATGCGCATTGAATCAGCTTGTTACGGACAGTTTTCAGACACAGAAACAGCAGAGGTTGATATGACACGCAACATCGGAGAATTCATCTTTGCAAAGAAAGCAGGAAAGTCAGTTCAGATCCCGATGAATGAGAAATATGTCGAAGGGATAAAGGAATATTATAACTGCGAGATAATACATAAGAATTAAAAATAAGGAGCAGCCAAAGACTGCTCCTATTTATATATGTAAATCTAAAAAAATACCCCGCGACTACCTAGTCTCCCGGTCCGTTACCAGACAAGTACCTTCGGCGTGGGCGGGCTTAACTTCTGTGTTCGGAATGGGTACAGGTGCGTAACCGCCGCTATCGTCACGGAGTCTTTTCTCTTACCA
>JAFXKY010000037.1 GCA_017531485.1 Eubacteriaceae bacterium
CTCATCACACCGATCGCAATTGAAAAAGAACTTCGTTTCGCTATCAGAGAAGGTGGCAGAACAGTAGGTTCAGGCGTAGTTACAGAAGTTATCGAATAATTTCTGAGATATAAAGAGAAGGTTTTCACCTTCTCTTTTTTTATTTTCGTATGTGGAATATAGTTCATATTGTTTAAGTAATCGTCACAGATGTGTAAATACGGGTATGTAACAATATGCGGAATTGTATCGAAATACCAAAATAAATAATTCCTTTTCAATACTGTTGTTTACTTGATTAAGGGCTGGTATAATCAGAGAAAGCAAAGTAAAGGAGAATATACTATGGCTGATCTTACACCAAAAGAAAATTATCTGAGAATGCTCAGCGGAGAAATTCCGGAATACGTTCCTGCGTTTTACATTCCTTACATGGATATGGTAGAAGAAGAACTTCTCACACCTGTTTCCGCGCCTGAAGGAACATACATCACTTCCCTCGGCGTTGAATACATCGGTTGTCCCGACCTTAACATGGGAGCAATGCCGAATCCGAACAAGAAGCTTTGCCCCGATATCCTCAACTGGGATAAATATATCAAAGCTCCCGATCTTTCCGACAGAAACTGGGAGATGTATTTCAAGGCACAGGAAGAAAGATGGGACAGAAACAACCGTCTTTTATATATCGGCGGCGGTGATTATTTCCTCTCGGCAGTATCATTCATGGGTTATGAAGACACAATGATGGCGATGTACGAAGAGCCGGATGCGCTTTTAGAGCTGCTTGATTATGTATCAGATTTCTACATTGAGGTAATGAAGAAAGAAATTTATTACACAAAGCCGGATGCATTCAACCTTATGGATGATGACTCTGCGTATCGCTCACCGTTCTTCTCTGTTGAAATGTACCGCAAGTTCTTCAAACCCTTCCAGCAAAGACATTGTGATCTTGCGCTCGAAAACGGAATGGTAATCGAAAGACATGACTGCGGAAGATGCGAACAGTTCATCGATGACTGGCTTGAAATGGGAATCAAAGGATGGGGACCGGCACAGACATCAAATGATCTGAAGAAAATAAAGGAAAAATATGTCGGACGTCTTGCAATTCAGGGCGGATGGGATAACCAGGGAATTCTCGGCAGTCCCCTTGTACCGGTTCAGGATCTTAAAGATGCACTCGTTGAGTATGTCGATATGCTCGCGCCCGGCGGCGGATTCGTTTACATGGCAATGATCGGCGGAGATCCGGCAGATCCGGCAGTTGCGGAAAGAAACGGAATCATCAAAGACTTTTATGATGATTATGTACATGATTATTACAAAACACACAAATAGCTTTCAAGGGCCGCATGATAAATGCGGCCTTTCATATTACATTTTCTTGTAAATGATATTGTAATTATGTTGCGGGATTCGCTTTGATAAAAAAATGTGTCATTATTTTCTGATAATATTGACAAGGTGCAGAAAAATATGATAAAATTACGGACGCAAGCTGATGGGAATTAAAGAGTCATTATGCGACATATCAGGCTTGTTTTAATTTGCAGGACTCATATTTATCCTTTTCGGCTATATATGGAGTTTTGTATCCAAAATTACTCCAAGTATAGCTGCGGCTGTGCTTATTTTTATTGTAAAAAAGCACAAACTATACTCATTTACAGAAAGTGAAGCTTATGGAAAGAAAAGTTGGTACTATTTCAAGAGGAATTCGCGGACCTATCATCAGAAAAGGCGACGATCTCAAAAAAATCGTTGTTGACAGCGTTCTTGATGCATGCGAAAGCGAGGGATTCGAATTAAGAGACAGAGATGTCATTGCTGTAACGGAATCGGTCGTTGCCAGAGCTCAGGGAAACTATGCAAGTGTTGAACATATAGCAGAAGACGTTAAAAACAAACTCGGCGGAGGAACTGTGGGAGTTATCTTCCCTATCCTTTCACGTAACCGCTTTGCGATCTGCCTCAGAGGCATCGCAATGGGCGCAAAGAAGATCGTTCTTATGCTCAGCTATCCCAGCGACGAAGTCGGAAATGCACTTCTCAGCTATGATCAGCTTGATGCCGCAGGAGTAAATCCGTATTCAGACGTTCTCTCCATTGAAAAGTATCGCGAACTTTTCGGCGAAACGAAACATGAATTCACAGGCGTGGATTATGTTGAATATTACTCACAGCTCATCACAGGTGCAGGCGCTGAAGTTGAGATCATTTTCGCAAATCAGGCAAAAGCTATCCTTGATTATGCGGACTGCATCATCAACTGCGACATCCACACAAGAGTCAGAACAAAGAGAATTTTAAAAGAAAACGGCGCGAAGATCGTTTGCGGACTTGATGAGATCCTTACTTCAAGCGTAAACGGCAGCGGATACAATGAAAAATACGGTCTTCTCGGATCAAACAAATCTACAGAAGACACCATCAAGCTCTTCCCGCAGGAATGCACGGATCTCGTTGAAGGAATTCAGGCATCCATCCTCGAAAAGACGGGAAAATACGTTGAAGTTATGGTTTACGGTGACGGCGCATTCAAAGATCCCCAGGGCAAGATCTGGGAACTTGCAGACCCGGTAGTTTCTCCGGCATACACAAAAGGCCTTATCGGAACGCCGAACGAACTCAAGCTCAAATACCTCGCTGACAACGATTTCAAAGATCTCAGCGGTAAAGCACTCAAAGACGCTATCTCACAGAGGATCAAGGAAAAAGAATCGAACCTCGTCGGCAGCATGGATTCTCAGGGTACGACACCCCGTCAGCTTACTGACCTTCTCGGATCACTCTGTGACCTCACAAGCGGCTCAGGCGACAAGGGCACACCGTTTATCCTTATTCAGGGATATTTCGATAACTTTACGGACAATTAAGATTCAAAGAGGCTTCATAGCCTCTTTTTTCTTGCAATAAACAATACGCGGTGGTATAATCCCGTAAAAAGATGCGGAGGAGTATATTATGCTCAGACATTATCATTTAAAAGAAAATGCAGTCAATACGGACATACTGAAAAAGGATGCGATCACGTTTTCCGTCCTTATTTCCATTTTGCAGGGACTTTGCACTGATGTATATACTGATGAGGAGAATATAATAATCTGCTATTCCAACCCACCATATCCCGTATGGGTGTGGTGTGCAGATGAGGATAATATGTCGCTCATAAGAGAGATCTCCGATTGTCTTAAAGAGAACTTCCCCATCGAAAAAGGCTTTTGTTACGATCTTGAAGAAGGTCTTCTGATAAAGCTGAGGGAATATGATGATTATTTTTCCGACGCGAAGGTCCTTTACGGACTTCTTTCTTATCGCCTTGATGAGGTAAATGAAATAAAGCCTGCTTATGACGGAAAAATATATATGCCGGAAGAAAAGGACATACCATATATAACGTCGTTGTGGAAAGACTTCGAACTCGAAGCGGAAGGCATTGAGTTTGACGACGAGCTTTGCCTGAAGACCGTAAGCGAGAGGATCCAAGACAAGGTTCTGTATACATGGAAGAATGATGACGGCAAGATAACGGCTATGGCTTCCCGATGGGGCGGTGATGAGAATTACTGCAAGATCGCATCTGTATACACCTTACCTGAGTATCGCAGAAAAGGATATGCGCAGAATCTCGTTCATTATATATGCAGGGAGATCCTTTCAGAAGGAAAAACTCCGATACTTTATACCGACGAAAGCTACACGGCATCGAATGAGTGTTATAAAAGGATAGGTTTTTATAAAGTCGGCAATTTAGTCAAAGCGGGATCGGAGGAATAATATGGAACTCACAAAGATTAATATCGACCCTTCCGGATTTCCGGAAAGCATTATTCCGTATTTAACGGACTGTGATATTTATGATTCAAGCTGTCATTCGGAAGCGAAGGTATATTATTCTTCAAAAGGATATTTCATAAAAACCGCGCCCAAAGGAACGCTGTTTACGGAAGCGGAAAATGCGAAGGCGTTTTATGAAAAAGGCGTGGGAGTAAAGGTCATCCGGTATGTTTCGGAAGAAAAAGACTATCTCGTCACTCAAAAAGCTGTCGGTGAAGATTTGACACATTTTAAAGGCTCTGTCGAAGAAATATGCGAAATAATTATTGATTCTATGTCGCAGATTCATGCGTATGAAGAAGTAAATGTCGGAATATCTTTTGCCATGAAACATTACGATTCGTTTGAACCGAAGAATGAAAATGCAGATATTACGGAGTTTACAAATCTTCTCGGAGTTACTTCTGCGGAAAAAGCAAGGGAGATAATTATAAAAAACAGGGGCATACTCCGCTGCGAAAGCCTGATCCACGGGGATATGTGTCTGCCGAATATAATAAGGGCCGATGACGGAAAGATCACATTCATCGACCTCGGATACGCAGGAATGGGAGATAAGAATATTGATGTATACTGGGCGGCATGGACGTTATGGTATAACATCGGGCTTGATGCCGCAGAATTGTTCTTAGAGAAATATACCGGATACTCCTCTTCCGCGGTAAGTTATATTGCCGCCTGCGAGGCGCTTTCGTAACTCAGGATATGACGAGATATATTGCACCGAGAGAAATTATGAGGATTCCGACGATCATCATGGAATAGACCATTTTGCGGAAATATTCTCTGTGCTGTGCCATATCTTCGTTTTCGTGTTTATTCAGAAAGCTTCTGACTTTAAGAAAGATTACTGTTGCCGCTGCGGCAAGGATAAGTTCGGATATTGCGATAAATGTTTTCATGATTCACCTTTTTATAATTTATGGGGTAATTATATCACAGATTCATTTGAAATGCAGAAAAACCGTGCATGAAGGCACGGTTTTTATTATATTGATCATTTTAATTCGTCATACAGGTGTATGCCCATATATTCTTCAATGCTGTATCGGAAATTTTCCTCCTGCATTTTTTCTTTAAAGATCTTTACGAACGTATCGACATATTCACTTCTTTCCTTATTCCAGCAGATACACATATCATAAGTGATGTCGGAATTGCAGACCATAAGTTTTTCATCTTCCGACCACTTTCTTGCTGTTATGGCACCGAGGACAGCAGCACGGTTATTGTAAAGGATATTGTAATAAACGGAATCCATGGAATTTACGAAATTGACCTTATTTTTATTCAGTCCGCGGAGGGCAAGAATGTCGCCCATGAGGACATTGATCTCTTCGGAGTGTTCGTAATACAGCGCAAGCCCGTCGGAAAGCATATTTTCTCTCGTTTTGGCTTTTGATGAAGCAAGGAAAATATGAGAAATGCAGAAGTTATAGTATTCGAGCTGAGCGATCTTGTCGATATGGACAGTATGAATAAAAAGAACGTCCAGTTCACCGGAAGTCATTTTCTTGACGATGCCCTCTCCTATCCACACTTCGATATTGATCTCCACATCCGGATATGCTTTTCTGAATTCTTCCACGAGTTCATTCATATCTTCCGGAGCAATGCTCATGCAGACACCGATATTGAATTTGGGCTTTCCGTTTGCCTGAATTTCTCTCGCGGTGTCGAAAGCTTCCCGCAGGTCGTCGTATTCCTTCTTGATGCGTTTATACAGAAATTCCCCGGCAGGTGTCAGGCGCATTACTTTTTTATGTTTCGTAAAGAGTATCAGCCCTGTGGATTCTTCAAAGGAAGAGATCCTCTTGCTGATGGCAGACTGAGTTACGCTGAGTTCTTCTGCGGACTTTGTCATATTGAGGGTCTTTGCTACGTTGATAAATGTGAGGATCTGTTCGATGGTGATGTCGCTGTAAGGAAAATATCTCATGGAGGTTCTCTCTCGGGCTTTTTTTATATTATAGCACTGTCAAAAGGTGAAATACAAGTTTTCTTTTCAAAATTATATTCCAAAAAGGAATATATCATTCTGAAAATTCGTTTTACTTTTTATTCATCTTATACTAATATATACTCAAAGACAGGTATCCTACATAAGCGAAATTGCGCATTCAAAACCGACATCAGGCGCAAAGATGTATTATTAATACATCTTTATCGTAATTTTATGCAAACTCCGCTGTGGCGTATTGACGGCTGAATGGAGATGTGCTAAAATGAATCAAAGTGTATTTATAAAAAATACACCAAAAATAAACAATTTAAGGAGAAACTTATGCTTACAATCAAACAGAACCTTCTCGAAACGATCAAGGGCGGAAATCCCGACAGATTCGTAAAACAGTACGAATTCCTCGCTATGATGGCAGGCGATCCTATTTCAGGTCAGTCAGCAAGACCCGTTAAAGGCGGCGAACCTGTAGTTGACGCATGGGGCGTTACAAAAGCCTTCCCGGCACACGTTCCCGGTCCGTTCCCTGTACATGATTATGAACACCGTGTAATCAAAGACATCACAAAATGGAAAGAAGTAGTAAAAATGCCGAACACTGACTTCCCCGAAGAAGCATGGAAAGGCTATGCTGAAAGAGCAGCTGCAATCGACAGAAACGAATATTTCGCAACAGCAATGGTAGCACCGGGTATCTTCGAACAGGTACACTACCTCATGGAAATCCAGGAAGCACTTGTTGCATTATATGAAGAACCGGAATATATGCACGAACTCATTGATTACATCACAGAATACGAACTCAAGCTCGCTGAAGGCATCTGCAAATACGGTAAACCGGAAGCACTTTTCCATCACGATGACTGGGGCAGCCACAACTCCTCATTCCTCTCACCGGAAATGTTCGAAGAATTCTTCGTACCGGCATACAAAAAAGTATACGGATATTACAAAGACCACGGCGTACAGCTCATCGTTCACCACTCAGACTCATATGCCGCTAACCTCGTTCCGTACATGATCGAAGTTGGTATCGATATTTTCCAGGGTTGCGTTACAACAAACAACGTAAAAGACCTCATTGAAAAATTCGGTGGCAAGATTTCATTCATGGGCGACCTCGACAATGGTCAGCTTGACAAAGAAGACTGGACTCCGGAAGAAGTAGCTAAGGCTGTAGAAAACGTTTGCAGAAAGAACGGCAAACTCTACTACATCCCCTGCCTTACAATGGGCGGCCCGGGCAGCACATATCCGGGAGTTTACGATGCAGTAAACGAAGAAATCGACAGAATGTCAAAAGAAATGTTCTAATTTCATATTTCCCCTGCCTTCGGGCAGGGGGACAGATTGCTTTTCAGGAAAGGTATCCTTTCGGGGAAAGTTATTTTTAACAGAGATAATTTGAGTAAGTATATATTTAAACTATATTTAGTTATTAATTGTACATATTAATTATAATATTTAAAAGGAGTAAGATTATGGCAAGAAAACCATTTGATCCCGCTGAACTCATTCCCGTAGGTGAAAATCCTCCGCAGTTCGCAGGCAGACCGGGCACACCGATCTATGCAAGACCGATCTCTTCAAGAGATAACTCACTTTTATTCTTCGAAGGCAAAAAGCCTTACTGGATCCCCGTTTTAGGTTTCGGCGGTGACGTACGCGGATTCCGTCCGAGACTTCATCCGGACAACGTTGCAACTCACCTCGTAGTAGACGGCGAAGGTCCGATGAATTACGGTGAAAGCAACGTGGCAACAGGCTGGTTCGGTCTTGAATGGGTATTCGTTCCGCATGTCGGCGGAGCAACTGTAAAGCCGGGTAACCCGCTCATCGAAGATATCACAGAGTGGAGAAACATCACATCCATCCCTAACCTTGACGAACTTGACTGGGAAGGTTCTTCAAAGGCAAACGCTGAATATCTCTCAAACAAGGAAACCCTCAGGGAAGTCTGCACACTCAGCGGTCTCTGGGAAAGACTTATTTCTCTCATGGACGTTGAAGGCGCTGCAGTAGCCCTCATCGACGAAGATCAGAAAGAAGGCGTTCACGATTTCTTCAGCGCGCTTTGTGATATGTATGACGATATGATCGCAAGATATGCAAAATATTTCGACCTCGATATGCTTCTCATGCACGACGACTGGGGCACACAGAAAGCTCCGTTCTTCTCTCTCGACACATGTCGTGAAATGATCATGCCGTACCTCAAGAGAATCGTTGACGCTTGTCACCGTAACGGACTTTTATTCGAACTTCACTGCTGCGGACAGAACGAAGAACTCGTTCCGGCAATGATCGAAGCAGGCGTAGATATCTGGTGCGGACAGCCCATGAACGATTATGAAAAGCTTTCAGAAAAATATCCCGACACTTGCCTCGCGTTCGGAGTATATCTTCCGGAAGTTCCCGTTGATGCGACAGAAGAAGACATTCAGCAGATGGCTAAGGAATATGTTGAAAGACACGCTGAAAGACATACTGTAATCAATCCTGCAGGAGCAGATCCGAGACTTCTCCTCGCGATCTACGCAGAATCAAGAAAATACTACGAAAAATTTGACGAATAAGCCATTTTCATGCTAAAATAAATTCGTCGGAATATTTCGGCAATATATTATTTCAGAAAGGACACAAGAATGACACAGACAAATCAGAACAAGAGTAAAGATATGTGGATCTATACGATCGCAGTATTTTTACAGGGCGTAGGCTCATCTATGGCAATGCCGTACATGAACCTTTACATGACAGACTATCTCATGATCAGTGCCGCAACGGTTTCAACAGCTCTCCTCGTAGCTAAAACAATCGACCTTATCGTTTCCGTTATCGCAGGTCCGATCATGGAAAAAGTTAAATTTAAAAGCGGAAAATATCGTCCGTGGCTTAAATTTATCGGCATCGTAGGATTCATCTCCTTTGCACTCGTATATCTTGACACATACACACTCGGTCTTAAATCCGAAGCGCTCAGAGCTTCTATCGTAGCTATCGCATACATCGGATTCGGTCTTGTAATGAGTCTTCTCATGATCAGCCGCGGCGGCGTTCTTCAGTACATGGCAGGTTCTGACATGGCTTACAGAAGCGGCATCACAGCCAAGACAGCTCAGGCAACAGCAGCAGGCACAATCATCACATCTGCTATCACACTCCCCATCGTTACAGCTATGGGAGGAATCGTTGGTGAAAACTGGGGTTACTTTGTAGCGTGCACATCTTACGCAGTATTCTATCTCATCGGCGCATTCATGATGTCAAACCTTGCAAAGACATATGACGCACCGGCAGATCTCGCAGCGAAGAAATCAGTTACTATCAAAGAAATGGTCACATCCGTTGCAGGAAACTCTCAGCTTCTCATCCTCATGGTTGCTCAGGCTATTTTCTACATCGCTATGAACGTATTCACAGGCGTTCAGGCATACTACTTCATGTACGTTATCGAAGATTACGGCTTCATGGCAACATCAATGACAATAAAAACTGCATTTGCGTTCATCGCCAGCCTTGCAATTCCGTCAATCGGAAGAAAGCTTGGAAAGAAAAATGCGTTTATCGCAGGTATGATCGTATATGCGCTTTCTAACCTCGGCATCTCATTCTTCGGCGCAACAAGCAAGTGGGTATTCACATTCTTCACATGCACATTCACAGCAGGTATGTACATGTTCTCATCATTCGGCGTTAACTACTACCTCGACTGCGGTGAATACGGATATTACACATCAGGCAAAGACAACCGTTCAGTTGCTATGGCTATGTCCAACATTCCTATGAAGATAGGTTTCGCAGGCGGAAGTGCCATCGGCGGATACGGTCTTGCCATGATCGGATATCAGGCAGGCATGGAAATCACAGAAAAATTCGTTTCTGACTTCATGCTCATCATCGGTATGATCCCGGCAGCTCTCTGCATCATCGCAGCTGTTATCTTCTTCTTCGGTTACAAACTCAAAGACGAAGACGCTGCTATGTACGCTAAGGCAAACATCGAAAAGGATTCTCAGAAAGCATAATAAGTTAACAACACAAAAACGGCTGTCGTCTGGCAGCCGTTTTTTATTTACTTTCGCTTATAAAATATCCGAAATCAAGGCGGACTTCATGCCTTGATATATCTCCGTTTGAGTACGCGCACGAATCAAAGCCGATAAGGGAAAAGCCCTGAGAAATATAAAACGCGATGGCGTCAACGTTGCAGGACTGAGTTTCGAGAATGACAGCTCGTCTTGCCTGACTTATTGCCGATTCTTTTGCGAGGTTCATAAGATTTGTTCCGACGCCTTGTCTGCGAAGTTTTTCCGATGCCCACATTTCCGTCACCACAAGGCGGTTTGTCCATTCTTCCGGACAAAATTCGATACACGCGAGCATTTCATCACCTGACACTATCCCGAATGCCTGCGCGTTTTTTCGGTCGTCCTGATAAAGGCTGTCGGGGAAATTATATTCTTCGGGGGTATGGGTGACGGGAGAAGAAAATTCTTTCTTTATCATCCTGACCTCAAAACCGCCGTCAGGTGAAGATATCTCTGCATCATAATACTCCTTCGTCGTGTATCCTATAGGGACGACGGTGCCTTTCCACTTTTCCTCAGGCAGAGGAACGATCCTGTATTCCACTTTTTACCTCATTTCTTTTTCAGAACGATGAGTTTCTCGGTGGTATCGTCTTCATAACGCCACTCGCCTGTCGGGAAAAAGCCGTGGCGGGAATAAAACCTCAGAGCCTTTTCGTTCTTCTCAAGCGCCCAGAGATGATCAGCGCCTTTTTCATTTACGGCAAACTGCAAAAGCTCATGTCCGTATCCGCGGTTCTGAAAGAAATGCTCCACATAAAGCTTTTTGACTTCTTCGCCATGAACGTGGACGAATCCGCGGATAATGCCGTCGTCGTATACGTATATCTCGCTGAACACTTCCGGAGTTGAAAGATATTCATTCATGAGATAAGATACGTTGAAGAATTTAAAAGAATATTCCTCATCGTTGAAGATCGGAAAGAAATTCATTCTGTTGTTGAAGACGATGATCTCCGAAATGCGGCAGACATCGTCTTTTGTTGCGGGTCTTATATTATTCATAGATTATTTTCTCAAGAGATCCTTTACTCTGTCGGGATAGTTTGAGATTATAGTATCCACACCGCATTTTATCATGTAGTTTATCTCAAATTTCGCATTGGGAGTATAGCAGTTGACTTCATAGCCGTATGAACGGAGTTCGTCAACATATTTCTTTGTAAGGCAAAGATAGCGATAATTATACGCATCTGCGTAGTGCAGTCTTCCGTATTCCTTCGGGTTCTCAACTTTCTTGCGGCAGAGAAGTCCTGTGCGGATATTTTTGTCGATCTGCTTACAGAGCTTCATTGCGCCGTGGTCAAAGCTTGAAAGAAGGGTATCGGAAGTGAGGGAATGATCATATAATTTTGATATTACCTTCTCTTCGATTCCCGGATAGAACGAGCTTCCGTTTTTGACCTCGATATTGATCATCTTTCCGCTTTCTTTGACGAGGGAAAGCACTTCATCAAGAGTGGGGATCTTTTCTGTGGGATATTTATCCTTGAATTTACCGTACGCATTGAATTCAAGGAGTTCTTCGTAAGTATAATCCTTTACATTTCCCTTTCCGTCGGTGGTGCGGTCGATGGTATCGTCATGGATCACGACGAGCTGTTTGTCTTTTGTGAGGTGGACGTCGATCTCGATTCCGTCGCAGGGCATATCGAAAAGCGCCATCTTTATTGCGGAGATCGTATTTTCAGGTGCATATCCGCTTGCACCGCGGTGTGCGAGTATTTTCAATTAATTCAGTCCTTTCATACTCAGGGAGATCCTGTTTCGTTTAAGGTCAACTTCCGTTACTTCAACGTTTACGATATCCCCTACGCTGACAACTTCAAACGGGTCTTTGACGTATTTATCGCTGAGCTTGCTGATATGAACGAGGCCGTCTTCGTGAACGCCGATATCGACAAATGCGCCGAAGTGTGTGACGTTTCTGACGGTGCCTGAAAGCTTCATTCCGACAGTAAGGTCTTTGATGTCGATTACATCACTCTTTAAAATCGCCGTTTGGACTGCTTCACGGGGGTCTCTGCCGGGCTTACGAAGCTCGGTTACGATGTCGTTTAATGTATAGATGCCATAACCTGTCTTTTCGGAAACGGTCTTTATCGTATCATCCGTTATCATGTTTGCGGCTGTGACGACAGTATTTCTGTCGATTGCGTCATAACCTACTTCCTTCAGGAGCGCCAGAGCTGCGGGATAACTTTCCGGATGGACGCCTGTGTTGTCGAGAATATTTTCGCTTGCGGCAACCCTGATGAAGCCTGCGCACTGTTCATAAGCTTTTGCGCCGATTCCCGATACTTTCTTGAGTTCTTCACGCTTTTTCATGCCGCCGTGTTCTCTGACGTATTCATATATAGCGTTTGCGGTCTTTTTGTTGATGCCGGAAACGTATGAAAGAAGAGGAACGGAAGCCGTATTGACTTCGACACCGACTGTATTTACCGCGTCCTCAACGACGCCGTCGAGGGCTTCTGAAAGGCGTTTCTGATTGACGTCATGCTGATACTGTCCCACTCCGATATGTTTCGGGTCGATCTTTACAAGCTCGCTGAGAGGGTCTTTAAGGCGCTGTGCAATAGAAATTGCTCCACGGAGAGAAACGTTCAGGTCGGGATATTCCCATGTTGCGAATTCACTTGCGGAATATACGCTGGCACCTGCTTCGTTCACGATTACGTAATCACACTTTATTCCGCTTTCACGGATCATTTCGGCAACGAAGCTTTCGCTTTCCCTGCTCGCCGTTCCGTTGCCGATAGAAATGACTTCAACGCCGTATTTTTTGATAAGTCCCAAAAGGATCTTCCTGGCTTCTTCGATCTTTTTCTGCGGCTCTGTGGGGTATACTGTCGTTGAGTCGAGATATTTGCCGTTTTTGTCGATGACGGCGATCTTGCATCCCGTTCTGAAAGCCGGATCAAGACCCATAATAACTTTGCCTTTAAGCGGCGGCGCCATTAAAAGGGCTTTGAGGTTTTTGGAGAAGACTGTAATGGACGATTCGTGAGAACGCTGAGTGAGAGATGCGCGGCATTCCCTTTCGATGGACGGAGAGATGAGGCGCTTATAGCTGTCAGCGATCACGTCGTTCATGATAATATCTTCGTTCTGTACGCCGAGAGATCGTCTGAGGTATAAAAGTACAGTATCTGTCGGCGGATTGATGGTAACCTTCAGGACTTTCTTGTCCTCACCGCGGTCGATCGCAAGAATGCGGTGATCGGGAATGGTTCTTACTGATTCAGTGAATTCATAGTAAGTGTTGAATTCATTGATCTCATTTTCCATACCTTTGACGGGAGAAGTTGTGATCATGGAATATTTCATGGTCATTTCGCGTATATCTTTGCGATACTGCGCAACTTCAGAAATCCTTTCAGCGAGGATGTCCTTTGCGCCTGTGAGTGCGTCGTCGGCATTTTTCACGCCTTTTTCTTCGCTTACGTATTCTTCGGATGCTTTTATTATCTCATCATAAGAATATTTCTTCGAGAAGATCATATCAGCGAGGGGCTCAAGGCCTTTTTCAATGGCGATGAGGGCTCTTGTACGTTTCTTGGGACGGAACGGAAGGTAAAGGTCGTCTACATCCTTTACGGTCGTTGCGGAAATGATCTTTTCTTTGAGTTCGTCGGTAAGTTTACCCTGAGCGTCAATAAGGCGGATGACGTCTTCTTTTCTGCTTTCGAGGTTTGTGAGATATTTAAGTCTTTCGTCGAAATCCCTGAGGACTTCGTCAGACATATTGCCTGTGACTTCTTTACGGTAACGTGCGATGAAGGGGATAGTGTTTCCTTCATCAATGAGTTTTATTGTTGCATCAACTTTATCTTCCCTGAGATTGAATTCTCCGGCAAGTATCTGAGTTATCTTGTTCATTATTCCTCCTGTGGCTTTTTCAGCCTGTCTATTGTACACTATACGGACATTTTTGGCAAGAGCTATCATAATATGAAAAATCACGAATAAATTAATAAAAAACGGAGAAGCGGATATGAACCTGAAAAACGAGATAAAAAGTAAAATTCCCGCAGCGGTCGGTTATGAGGATGATACTCTTACTGTTCTTACGGAAAGAAATTCCGAATATGCCGTTATTGCAGTTTACGGGAAAGACGAAAAGATCATTGACATAATCAACAGCCGCGAAAGCAGACTGAAAACGAATATTGATGCGGCGGATGCACTGAAGGTAGTAGATATTTACAGCGATGAAGTTATTTTTATGCATCATTTCTTAAAAAATGCCTCCCCTGATGAAAGAAAGGCTGACAAAGAGGAAACAATACCCCTGAAAGAAGAAACCATTGCAGAAAGGAAAGAAATTATGAATACTTTGTCCCCGCCTCCCCTCATCACAAAAAGGCGTCCTCTTCACAAAACAGACACATCTTTTCTCGGACTCCTGGAGAAATTCGAAGGATTTGAGGAAGTTCTTCCGGGGAGTGATACGAGAATTTTTGACGAAAAAGTAATGAAGGATAATAATGTAAAAGTGAATTACATGGATATATCTTCTCCCCCGTGGGCGCCGTACCTCGGTTACAGGGATATCTTCTCAGAAGACAGCGACCTGCCTAGGCGCCTCATCGGAAAGACAGAGGTAAATGAGAGGGAATACCTCACCTATTTCGTCCTTGCCAGCCTGAAACGCTCCGCTCAGCCGTTTTACGGCAACTCAGGATTTGTATACTTACTGCCTTACGGAGAAGAGTACTGCTACTGGATGATGTGCGTAGATACTGAGCGCGGAAAGGTCTGTTACCCGTTTGATGAAGACGGATGTGTTTCAAATGAGTAAGGCATGAAAAAAATGCAATTTTATATTAAAATTTGATTAAATTTCTACCATTCTCCGAAAAACAATGTATAATAGATTCAGAAGAAAATATCGGAGAAGTGAATGAGATTTACCGAAGAAGATAAAAAAAACATTTTCATTTCATTTATAATTTCGGCAATACTGTTTCTTGGGGCGTATTTCGCGATAAGTGCCACGGGTTTTTCAGCGGATGAACTTCTCACCTCTCTCAGGGCACAGAACATTCAGTCCGGAATCGCGGAATTGGGCGAAGGAGTATTTCAGCAGACGAAAAACAGAACTTCACCGGAAGAATTTTCGGTGGAAGGTAAAGTAAGTGAAATATTTATAAATATTTCCTGTCCGGAGCTGACGGTCAGGGAATATGAAGGGGAAAATATCCGCATCTCTGCAGAAGACGGAAAGTACGTTTCGGGACCTGTGGTGAAGACTGATGACACAAGTGTGGAGATCACATCGTCATATTCACACAAGACACACATTATCGCAGAGATCCCCGAACGGATCATGCGTGAAAATTCCGTCAAAGTCAGCATAAAAACGAAGAACGGATATGTCAGGATAATAAATTTCAGGGATTCCGCAGACGATGACTTTATCGTTGACGGAGAAACATCTATCATAAAAGCCTCTTCCCTGAATTGCAGAAAACTTGATATTACAGATACTGCGGCACCTGTACTTATCGGCGACTGTGCCGGCAGGATACTGAAGGTCGAAACGGAAGGAATGATAGACTATACGGGAAGTTTCGAAGAAATATCCCTGCAGGGCGGACTGGACGTCATGGCGCTCATGACAGGAGACTTTAACCGCATCGACGCATCTTCCGAAAACGGATTTGTCATGATAGACACAAACGGTCTCGCAGGCGGCTTTACAGCAAGGCTTTCCGGATGTTCCAATGATATCGCCATCAGGGAAGAAGCGACCCTCTCCTCTCTTTCAAAACCGTCATATGCGGTTTATGAGTACGGGGACGGATCATCAAAAATAAACATCACAGACACAAAAGGAAAAATAATCATAAATTAAACGGAGAAACACATGAAAAAAATATTATCGGCAATTATGGCTGTATGCCTCATTTTCACATTCGCATCATGCAAGGACGATTCACCTGCCACATTTGAAAGCTATGACAAAGATTACACTCTCACAGCGAATAATGTCTGGGAAGACGTTGAAGGCAAACTCAACAGTAGCGCCATCATCGAGCTTGCAAACTTCAAAAACGGCACATATCTCGTCGTCATTCCCTATCCCGCAGAGCTTTTCCCGACAGTTGCGGATTTCGCGGTAAACATCGCGCAGTCTGTTCCGCAGTGGTATTCAGATGCGGATATTCAGGAGCCGATGACGTATAAGTATGACGACATGACGTATTACAAAATATATGCCACAGACGAAACTCAGGCGATGAAGTTCAACATGACGTATGATGAAGTGAATTATCTTCTTTCAATAAGCTATACGGACAATGATGAAAAGGCAAAAACACGTCTTGACGAAACAGATGCCATCATTCATTCAATGACGCTCATAAATGCTCCGTCAGATGACACCACACCGGATAATACCGGAGATACAGTAACAGATACACAGCAGTAATTCCCGAAGCCCTGAAAAGGGCTTTTTCTTATGGGAGAAAAATATATTAATTTGTCAGAATATTGTTTACATTTCAGGGATTTTATATTATACTATACCTTATTACAACTCTTATTCGGAGGAATCATGACCAGGACTTATCAGGAAATAAACGAAAAAATCGCTTCCGGAAAAGCTGTCGTTGTGGATGCGGACGAAATAATTTCCATCGTTGAGAGCGAAGGCTACGAAAAAGCTCTCGAAACGGTAGACGTCGTCACAACCGCAACATTCAGCCCGATGTGTTCATCCGGTGCGTTCATAAACTTCGGACACGCAGAAACTCCCATCCGTATGGAAAAGATATTCCTCAACAATGTCGAATGTAATGGCGGTCTTGCGGCTGTTGACACATTCATCGGCGCAACTCAGGAAAGCATTGACAAAGGTATGGAATACGGCGGAGCGCATGTCATCTGCGATCTTATTGACGGAAAGGACATTCATCTTTACGCAACAGCGAAAGGAACCGACTGTTATCCGAGAAAAGAGATCTCAACTTATATCAACATCAACGACATCAACGAAGCGTATCTTTATAATCCCCGCAACTGTTATCAGAACTATTCCGCGGCTACGAACTCTTCTTCAAAGCGTCTTTACACATATATGGGCGTACTTCAGCCGAATTTCGGAAACGTTACATACGCTACGGCAGGACAGCTCAGCCCGCTTCTCAATGACCCGTATCTGAGAACGATCGGTCTCGGAACAAGGATCTTCCTTGCAGGCACACAGGGATACGTCACATGGCAGGGCACGCAGTATAACTCAGCACAAAAGCGCGGTGAGAACGGTGTTCCCCTCGGCGGCGGAGCAACTCTGGCTGTTACGGGAAACATGAAAGAGATGTCAACGGACTTCATCCGTCCGGCAGTATTTGAAAAATACGGCACAAGCATGAGCGTTGGTATCGGTATTCCGATTCCGGTCCTTGATATGGAAATGCTTAAATATCTCTGCGTAAAAGATGAAGACATCAAACAGACCATCTGCGATTATTCCATCCGTGACGGAAGGGATGATGCGGTTGCGCAGGTAACGTATGCACAGCTTCGCAGCGGAAGCGTTGAAATAAACGGAAAGACCGTCAAGACAGCTCCCCTCACAAGCCGTTACAAATCAAAAGAGATCGCAACTCTCCTCAAAGAGCAGATTCAGAAGAAGGAATTCTTCCTCACAGAGCCCGTCCATATGTTCCCGCAGAACAACTCATTAAACGGACTTGCCATAAGAGAGAAGAAAGGGGGAAATAAATAATGAAACAGATGAAGATCCGCCTTACCTTCCCCAGAGACCTTACGGCAGAACCGGTAACATACAACCTCGTAAAGAAATTCGACATTTCTTTCAACATCTTAAAGGCTCACGTTGACTACAAGCTCGAAGGAACGCTTCTTCTCGGACTGGAAGGAACAGAAGAAAACCTTAATGCGGCAATCAGATATTTAAACGAAACAGGCGTTATCGTGGATCTCGACGGAACGAGCATTTCCATCGACATGGACAAATGCGTTCACTGCGGCGCATGCACGGCGGTATGCGTAAAAGGTGCATTGGAGATCGGAGAAGATTACAAGCTTCATTACCACGGCGACAAATGTCTTGAATGTATGCTTTGCGTCAAGGCTTGTCCGCAGAGGATCATCAAGAATGTATTTGACATTTAAATAAATAAGGTACTCATTTTGTGAGTACCTTTCTTTATTCTATAAGCTTTATCTTTGCGTTTCTCCTCTCCCACCAATGGAAAAGCTTTTCCGCAATGACCGTAAGGCGGATGAGAAGGGAGATGACGAAATATATCATCCACGAAGTCGTACTGAAGCTGAAGCCGTCGACGGGGTATGCGGAAAAGATGTCCGTTCCGACAAATCCCCACAGATGCAAGAGCGCCATTCCGAGGAATGCACAGCCCATGATGAGAATATCGAGGGAAACGTCAAAGATCCCTTTCCACGAGCTGTCGAGTGGCGTCTTGTGGGATGATATATAATACGCGGAGCCTGCTATGGCAAAAAAGACGGGAATAATGATACGGAAGAAGCCCATATCATAACAGAGCTTTGTGTCCGAAATATCCGAAAGGAGAACAAAAGCGGCACAGAACACCAACAGATCATATAATTTCTTTTTCATGCTTTCTCCTTTCTTTAACTGTATTCAATACGGTCTCCACAACTTGTTTTTCAATATTTCGTCAGCATCTTCATCTTCCCCGACATCAAGACAACATATTCCGTCATGGATGACAGAGCTGAAAAATATGCTGCCGTCATGTCTGTAAAAACATATATCTTCGGGGTTATGATACCCCCAACCGTTTATCCAGCCGAAAATGCTGTCCGTAACAGACAGGACATAATTTTTCACCTCATCGCTGAGGATGTAATGCCGGATCTCTTTCAGTGCCATATGGTCAAGTGATTTATAATAATGTGAATATGCTTCCACACATTTTTCAGTCGGAGGTATCCTGAATTTCGCAAGGGACTGCAAAGCAGTGACTTCTTCATTCCATATTCTGAAAGATACTGTGGAGGAATATCGGAAACATATTTTTAATAAGCTGAGGTATTCATCTTTTTCAATATCGTATTCTTCAAAACCGCTCTCGTCGGTGTCGGTGAAAACATACTTCATTCGTATCCTTCCCTTTAATTCAGCAGCAATTCATATCATGCGGCAAATCTTATTTATATTATATCATATCAGACACTAAGTTCATAATGAAAAAGAACCGCATGAGCGATTCTTTACATAAAATTTATTTCTTGTTTACTATCTCTTCCCTGATGAGGTTTATCATAATTGACGTATTGAGATTCACGGCGTCGATAGGGTAAATCTTTTCGATATACCGCTTTCTGTAGCGTAGTTTGAAAGACTCTGTTATCTCCTCGTCGGTCTTTCCGTCTTTAATGTGGCTTACGATAAATTCGCAGAGGTCGTCTGTAGACCGGAGCATATTTTCCATAAAGAATTTCGTCTTTTCTTCGCAAAGGAGGCCGAAATGCGGCGCGAGAAGGTATTTCACGTCAAGCCCAAGTGCCTTTTTTATGGACTGTCTGCTCATTTCATATCCCACAAGATAAGACGGAACGATCGTGTCTTCCCCGTCGTAAACACCGAGGGTCTCTGTGGAGAGAAGAAGCTTTTTCTCTTCGCAGTAATACCCGAAGGAGCATTTCGTATGCCCCGGAAGGTGGATGGCTTTGAAAGTCATATCTCCCGCATTTATCATATCTCCGTCTTTTACGGCAATATCAACCCTCAGATCATCCCCCCTGAATTCATATTCACCGTATCCCATTTTGTCTGCGAATTTTCTGTCAAGGTCCTTCATTGTTCTCTTCGCGCCGTCACGGGTAAATATATTTTTGGTATATTCACCTGAAACGACTTTCGCGGAAGGGTAATGTCTTAATATGTACGCCGATCCGAGAGCGTGGTCGTAATGAGAATGGGTCAGGAAGATATAATCAAGATCTCTCTGCCCGAGAACGTCCTTTATCTTCGATGCCATTTCATCTGCGGTAAAGCCAAAGCCCGTATCGTAAAGAATCGAGGTCTTTCCGTCGTCGAGTAAAAAACCGCTGTCGCCGGGAAGAACTCTCACGTCTGTTATTTTAAGAGATCTCATCTTTCTTTCCCTTTCCGATGAATGACATGATAAGGTTATAAATTACAAGCCCGTAAAGGTAAACCGCGAAGAATACTCCCCTTCCGTCCATACCGACGCTCGTAAGAGGCACGGCGGAAGCTATTGACCAGGGAGTAAGCGGAGCGATCACTATTGCGGAGTTCTCTAAATTTATCGCCATTTTTTCTCCGTCCGGCTCCAGATCTTCGCAAAGTTGTTTTGCGAGGATAACGGCGAGGGACTGGTTGCAGGAAAACATATTCGTAAGGATGGATGCGACGACTGTTGCGGCGTATGGAGTGGTCTTTTGGGATAATTTCTCCATAATTCCCTTTAAGCTGTCGAGAAGACCTGTTGTCTTGAAGATAGACGAATAAGTTCCCGAGATGATTATTATTGCCATCACGTTCAGCATTGAAGAAAATCCGCCGCCGTTGAGCATAGTTCCGACGGGCAGAGCTTCATCCGCACTGAATCCGGAAAATATCGTACGGAGGACTTCTGCGGCCGTCATATTCTGACAGAATACGCACACAAAAACACTTACAATAATGCTCGAAAGCATTGATATCCTGACGTTGACTCTGAGCACACAGAGAACGACTATCAGAAGCGCCGGAATGATGCACCAGAAACTCAGTTCAAAGCTTCTTGCGAAAATATCCGTGGATGCGACTTCTCCCGTGCCTGCCTGAGAAAATCCGAGGATAATATAAACGGCGCAGGAAATAATAAACGGGACGGCGGATGTTTTTATCATCCCGGAGATATTTTTATAAATATCCGTTCCCGTAAGTTCGCTGACAAGGCTTGCGCTGGAGCTCATCGGACTGCAGCGGTCGCCGAAGAATGAGCCTGACAGGATCGCTCCTGCGGTTATGACGGGATCTATCCCCATGGAATTTGCGATCATCATGCATATTACCCCCATTGTCGCGGCGGTTCCGAAAGCTGTGCCCGTAAGAACGGACAGAAGACAAGGAAGCAGGAATGAGAAAAGAACCATAAATCTCGGACGGATCACTTTTGTGGCAACGTCGATTATGTATGCAATGGTTCCTCCTGCTCTCCAGAGAGCTGTGAGAGCGCCGATAAGGGTAAAGATGATTATGATATTCTTAACGCCCTTTATCCCCTCAAGACTGATCCTGACAGATTCCGAGAAGGAATATTTTTTATAAAGCATATACCCGAAAAAGAGAATAAATCCGACTATAAGGGCATACACGATGTTAAGAGACATCACAACGCAGCCGACAAGGCTGAGAAGAAATAATGACAATACGGTTAATTCTATCATTTTTGTTTCCTATACAAGAATTGCCCCGCTTAGGGGCAATCCGCAAATATCATTAAATAAAATCTTTAAGCTTTTTGCTTCTCGTCGGGTGACGGAGTTTTCTTAAAGCTTTGGCTTCGATCTGACGGATTCTTTCTCTCGTTACCTTGAAGATATCGCCGACTTCTTCGAGTGTTCTCGGGCGGCCGTCTTCAAGACCGAAACGATATTTAAGAACTTTCGCTTCGCGGTCTGTGAGAGTAGAAAGAACTTCCAGAAGCTGTTCGCGGAGAAGCATATATGAAGCGGCTTCATCCGGCGCCGGAGCTTCGTCATCGGGGATGAAGTCTCCGAGGTGGCTGTCTTCTTCTTCACCGATCGGTGTTTCGAGAGAAACCGGATCCTGCGCGATCTTCTGGATTTCGATGACCTTATCTTCGCTCATTCCAAGGCGGTCAGCAATTTCTTTTGTGGAGGGGTCTCTTCCGAGCTCCTGAACGAGTACTCTGGTAACACGGGCGATCTTGTTGATAGTTTCGACCATATGTACCGGAATACGGATGGTTCTTGCCTGATCGGCGATAGCTCTTGTGATAGCCTGTCTGATCCACCATGTCGCATAAGTGGAGAATTTGTAACCTTTTGTATAGTCAAATTTGTCTACGGCTTTTAAAAGACCGAGGTTACCTTCCTGGATGAGGTCCAGAAATGCCATGCCTCTTCCGACATATCTCTTTGCGATGGAAACAACAAGACGAAGGTTCGCTTCCGCGAGTTCCTGCTTTGCCTTGACATCGCCTGATTCGATCCTTTCGGCGAGAGCAACTTCCTGATCCGCAGTAAGGAGTTCGACCTTACCGATCTCTTTGAGATACATTCTTACGGGGTCATTGATGTTGATGCCTTCGAAGTCAGTGAAGTCTTCTTTGATGATCTCTTCGGCAGTTTCTTCGAGCTCGTCTGTGAGCATGAAGTCGTCGTCTTTGTCAAGAACGTCCAGTTCAACGCTTTCATAATCGATATGAGCAGATTCGTCCTGAGCCAGATATTCGAAAACCGCATCGTTTTCTTCATCGGAAAGTTCGAACTCAGAGAGTTCTTCGCTCACTACATCTGCGGAGAGTTTGCCCTGATCTTTGGCTTTGTTTCTGAGAAGTTCGATCTTCTGTAATAATTGTTCGTTTTGTGCAAGTAATTCGGGTACGTGTGTTAAATCCTGCTTCAAAATTACACCTCCGGCTTTCTCTGCTGTAAAAGCAGTTTATTCAAGAAACTGTACTCATTCAAAAGCATCTCGATGGTATCACTGCTGCCGAGTCGTTCTTGTTCTGCAATCTCTCTTTTAATCCTTCCAATTTCGTTTTCAATTCTTTTCACATTCAAGGAACGGATAACATTTCTAATTTCTTCATCAGAAAGAATCTCACAGGTTGCATCAACGATCGAAATGAGATGAGCAATCATGTTATTATACATACATTCTTTAAATAAGTCAATATCTTTATCGGTATTTACTAATTTTTTTATTTCTTCGTATATCCCGTCATACTGAGTGTTTGCAAAGCACCACTCTTCCCCGCCTTCTTCAAGGAATTTTTCATAATTCTCCACGCCCTGCAGGATATATTTTATGAGCTTCGCAGGGACATCATCCTTGGTTATTTTGTAATATTTCCTCTCTGCGGAGGCATCAGAATTGTTCTGCGACTGATCTTTGCGAAATTCATGATTGTAATTTGTCGTATTATTATCTTTTTCGGATTTGATTTTTCGCATCTGTGTGTTTACGGATTTTTCGCTGACGGATGCTATACGCGCAATGACACCGCTGTAATACTCTTCCCTTACAGCATCACCGATCTTCTTCACTTCCCTGAGTGCATCGTTTACAAACCGGCTTCGTGATTCGATATCGTCGAAGTTTGTCCTGCGGCGGAGGATCTCGATCTTAAAATCTATTATATACATAGATTTGTCGTTTATATAACCAAGAAATGCATCTTTTCCGTATTTCTGAACGAAACTGTCCGGATCTTCGTTATTTTCCAGAAGGACGACCTTGACGCTGATGCCTGCGGCGGAAAGGATATCGCCACCTCTTATTGCCGCATTGATGCCTGCATTGTCGCCGTCATAACAAAGGACGACTTCGTTTGTGTATCTCTTTATAAGCTTCGCATGGCCTTCGCTGAGGGATGTTCCCAGAGATGCGCAGGCTGTGGTTATTCCCTTGTCATACAGGGAAATGACGTCCATATATCCTTCAACGAGAATAAGCGGCGTCTTTCCTATTGACAGGCGTGCTTTGTTGAGATTAAACAGCGTGCTTCCCTTGAAAAAAGCGATGGTCTGGGATGTGTTTAAATATTTCGGCTCGTCCTTTCCCATTGTTCTTCCGCCGAAACCGACGATGTTGTCACTGACGTCAATAATGGGGAACATCACCCTTCCGCGGAAATAATCATAAAATCCTCTGTCGTTCTTTCTGCAAAGGTCTGTCAGGAGGATGTCTTCATCGGAGATGCCTTTTGAATGAAGGTATCTGTAAAGATCGTTTCCGGTCGGATTTGAGTATCCGAGTCCGAAGGTCTTTATGGTTTCATCACTCAGTCCTCGTTTTTTAAAATATCCGGCAGCTTCCGGGGAACGCTTTCTCTGGATATAATAATAATTTGCGGCAAGGCGGTTAATATCGTAGACCGTCTTTCGCTTTTTATATGTTTCGTTTTCATTCTTTGAATACTCTGTATATTCAATGGGAATATTGGCTTTGTTTGCCAGAAATTCCACGCTTTCGCGGAAAGTGTATTTATAAAAATCCTTGACAAAACCTATTACATTGCCGCCTTTCTGGCAACCGAAGCAGTAATAGAGCTGTCTTTCGGGAGAAACGGAAAAAGACGGGGATTTTTCCATATGAAACGGGCAGATGCCAAAATAGCGGCTGCCTTTTTTCGTAAGGGACATATGTTCTGAAATTATGTCCACGATATCCGTATTATCAGTAACTTTTCTAATAAAATCTTCAGAAAAACTTCCGGCCATTTCTCCTCCTTGTATGGTTTTATATTTATTATTCCATGTTTTTGCTCATGTAAGAAAATTATACCATAAAAAAACGAAATATTCCACATTTTAGTAAATGTATGATATAATTTAGGCTGTTAATGACATCTCGGAGGAATCTCATGAATATATATCTTGACAATGCGGCAACGACAAAGCCGGATAAGGAAGTAATCGGAATTCTCGTTCAGTCAATGAACGAAAGCTGGGGAAATGCATCTTCCCTGCACACACAGGGGCAGACTGCCGCAAGGGTACTTGAAGAAGCAAGGGACATCTGCGCAGGGGCGATAAACTGCCGTCCGTCGGAAATAGTCTTTACTTCCGGCGCAACGGAATCCAACAACATAGCCATCCTCGGTTATGCCCGCAAAAACCGTCACAAAGGCAATCATCTCATCACCACCAACATCGAGCACCACGCAGCGCTTTATGCTTTTGAACAGCTTGAGAAGGAAGGATTCGAGGTTACTTATCTTCAGGCGGATGAAGACGGGCTCATCTCCATCAGAAGCGTAAAGGACGCCATAAGGAGTGATACGATACTCATTTCCGTAATGCACGCAAACAACGAGATCGGAACAGTAAACCCCATCAAGGAGATCGGAGAGATCGCCCATAAAAAAGGCATCGTCTTCCACACGGATGCTGTTCAGAGTTTCGGAAAACTCCCCATTGACGTAAAAGCCATGAACATAGATATGTTATCCGTTTCCGCGCACAAGTTCCACGGACCGAAGGGTGTAGGATTTTTATACGTAAAGACAAAGCTTCCCGTAGATCCCATATCATTCGGCGGCGGTCAGGAGCGTCACATCCGTTCCGGAACCCTCAACACTCCTTCCATCGCGGCTATGGCGAAAGCTGTGGAAATAACGGTCGGGGGAATGGAAGAGAATGTAAAGAGAATGACGGAACTCCGCGATATGCTTATTGATGAAGTGACTGAAAATATTCAGGGCGTGCGTCTTAACGGATCAAGAAATTTCCGTCTTTGCAACAACGCGAACTTTTCATTTGAAGGAATAAATGACGATGAGTTATTGTATGCCCTTGACGTTGAAGGAATACGCATTTCCTCCGGAAGTGCATGTGCGGCAGGGTCGGTGGAAACATCCCACGTGATCTCGGCGATCGGTTCGGAAAACAACGGAGCGTCTGCGAGATTCACCCTTTCAAAATACACAACAAAGGAAGAGATACTTTACACCGTCGGAACCCTGAAAAAGGTGGTTGCGCGTCTGAGAAGAAAATAATTTATTAAAGTGCCGTCTTCGGCACTTTTTTGATTGAAATGAAAAGGATTTGTGATATAATATCATACATAAATGCGCGCCTGTAGCTCAGTGGATAGAGCAGTGGTTTCCGGTACCACGTGCGGGGGTTCGATTCCCTTCAGGCGTGCCATTTTTATACGTGCGATCCTTTTAAAACGGTTGCATGACACCGCAGAGGGGAATATATTACATATTCAGTCCTTTTTTGTACCCAAATTCCCTTTATATCGCAAAAAAGTCTTTACAAACCGGAAATAAAGATATAAAATTCACATATACTTTTTTAATTGACTTGAAAGGAATAACATTATGAACTCAGTGTCAGATATTTTCGGCAAGCTGGTCTTTAACGACAAGGTCATGAAAGAAAGACTTCCGAAAGATACATATAAAAGAATGCATGATGCCATTGACGGCGGCGTTCCCCTTGATCTGGAAGTTGCAAACATCATTGCGAACGCAATGAAGGATTGGGCGATCGAAAACGGTGCGACCCATTATTCACACTGGTTCCAGCCTATGACGGGTATCACTGCGGAAAAACATGACAGTTTTATCTCACCGACAGGTGACGGTAAGGTCATAATGGAATTTTCCGGAAAGGCACTCATCAAAGGCGAAAGCGACGCGTCTTCATTCCCCTCCGGCGGGATCCGTTCCACATTCGAAGCCAGGGGATATACTTCATGGGACCCGTCATCTTACGCATTCATCAAAAACAACACTCTCTGCATCCCGACAGCGTTCTGTTCTTATAACGGCGAAGCCCTTGACAAAAAGACTCCCCTTCTCCGTTCAATGGAAGCCCTCAACAAGCAGGCTCTGAGGGTTCTGAGGATCCTCGGGGACAACACCACAAAGAGAGTCATCTCATCCGTCGGAAGCGAGCAGGAATATTTCCTCATCGACAAGGATGTATATAACCTCCGCAAGGACCTTATCTATACGGGACGCACCCTCATCGGTTCCGATCCTCCGAAAGGTCAGGACCTTGACGACCACTTCTTCGGAACTTTAAAACCGAGAGTTCTCGCGTTCATGCAGGATCTGGACGAAGAATTATGGAAGCTCGGAGTATACGCAAAGACAGAGCACAACGAAGCGGCACCTTGTCAGCACGAGATCGCACCGATATACACAGAAGCAAACATCGCCGTCGACCACAATCAGATCACAATGGACGTGATGAAGACCGTTGCGGGAAAACACAATCTCGTATGTCTTCTTCACGAAAAGCCTTTTGACGGCATCGCAGGAAGCGGAAAGCACAACAACTGGTCACTTTCCACAGATCAGGGCGAAAACCTCCTTGAGCCGGGCAAGAATCCTATTGAAAACACCACATTCCTCGTATTCCTCATAGCAGTAATAAAAGCTGTGGATGAATATCACGATCTTCTCAGAATGAGCGTTGCATATCCCGGAAACGAACACCGTCTCGGCGGACACGAAGCACCGCCGGCGATCATCTCAATGTATCTCGGGGATGAACTCATGAGGATCCTCGACACCATCGAATCAGGCGAAGAATACATCGACGATTTTGAAAGGGTCATGAAGACGAAAGTAAACGTCCTTCCCGACTTTGCGAAAGACACTACGGACCGCAACCGTACTTCTCCCTTTGCATTCACAGGAAACAAATTCGAATTCCGTATGCTCGGTTCATCCATCTCTATTTCAGGACCGAACATCGTAATGAACGCCATCATGGCAGAAGCTCTCGAAGAATTTGCGGATGCGCTTGAAGGAAGTGACAATCTTCACGAAGACCTGATGCATCTTCTCGCAACGACGATCACAAAACACAAACGCATCATCTTCAATGGTGACGGATATTCAAAAGAATGGGAAGAAGAAGCTATCAGGAGAGGTCTTTTCAATGAAAAATCCACTCCCGGCGCGCTCAGATCATACATCGATCCGAAAAACATCGCGATGTTCGAGCGTCAGCACGTCTTCAACGCTACGGAAGTGCGCGCGAGATATGACATCAAGGTAGAAAACTACTGCAAGACACTCAACATCGAAGCGAACACCCTTATCGACATGATCAACCGCCAGATCATCCCCGCAGTCATCGAGTTCGGCGCATTCGTCGCAGAAAGCGCAAACGCAAAAAGAGCGCTCAGCGATTCTATCCCCGTTACTATGGAGATAGATCTCGCCAAAGATCTCGCTGTCCTCAACACAGAACTCAAACACCGCATCGACAAGCTCGCAAAAGACGTCAAGACCGCAAAGAATATCTCAGACATGGAAGAAAGAGCGGCGTATTACAGAGAAGTAATATTCTTCGGAATGCTTGATGTCAGGGAAATTGCCGACAAGCTTGAAACGATCGTTGCGGAAGAATACTGGCCGATCCCCACATACAGCGACATTCTCACAAGTGTATAATTCATTTTCACCGTCGGGCAACCGGCGGTTTTCTGGTTGCAATTCGGTGATAAAGGGGAATGGAAAATACAGGGTTGAAATTTATGGCAAATGAAGGTATAATTTACGTATTAATAAATAATTAACGGCGGTAAAAAATGAAACTCAATTACAAAAGGACGTTCCTCATCGGTCTTGTATTCTTCTCGATAACGATGATGTCGTCCCTTCACGACAGCCTTACTCCGAAGATCCTTTATTCCTTCGGCGTCGGTGAAACACTCATCGGAACCATCATGGCGGCAGACAATATTCTCGCCATCGTCCTTATGCCCACATTCGGATATCTCTCAGACAGACTCAACACGCGCTTCGGAAAGAGAAAGCCGTTCTGCTTCATCGGAAGCATCATGGCAGCGATCTTCCTTATTATGCTCCCGATAGCAGACAATCAGAGAAATCTCATGATGTTCGTCGTATGTCTGTTTTTCTTCCTTCTCTCCCTCGCTACATACCGTTCTCCCGGTGTGTCCGTAATGAGTGATGTTACTCCCAAGCCCCTCAGAAGCAAGGCAAACGGCATCATCAACCTCATGGGAACGCTTGCGGGAATGATCGGGATCGTATTCACGTCGCTTTTCTATAAAGAACGTATCCTCGAATGGGAATATAACGCCATCGGCGACAAAGTCCCTGTTCTCGGTGCAGACGGTCTTCCCATCCTTGACAATACGGTAAACAACATCGGAATGTATATCGGCGTTGCGGCAATCGCCCTCATCGCCATGCTCATATATTCTTTCGTCATTGACGAAAACAAGCTCGTAAAAGAACGTGAAGAGACGGAACGTCGTCTTGGCATTACAGGCGAAGAAGCTGTAAGTGAAAACAATAAAAAGCAGATCCTTCCGAAAGATGAAAAGAGAAGCATGATCCTTATTCTCATGTCCATATTCTTATGGTTCTTCGGTTATAACGCCGTCATCACATTCTTCTCCAATTACGCAACCACAGTCCTCGGCATCTCAGGCGGCGGATTCTCAAAATATCTCCTCGTTGCGAACATCGGCGGCGTCATCGCTTTCCTTCCGGCAGGCATTATTTCAGGCAAGATCGGAAGAAAGAAGACTATCTTGATGGGAATTTCAATTCTCACGACTGCATTCGTTCTCGGAATCTTCATGACGAAAGAAACTCCCCTTTTATACGTCCTGTTCCTTCTCGCAGGAATCGGCTGGGCGTCAATTAACGTAAACAGTCTTCCGATGATTACTGAATTTGCCGAAACCCGGAGCATCGGTCAGTTCACGGGATATTATTATTTCGCATCAATGTCCGCGCAGACCCTCACTCCGATCATCATCGGCTTCCTCATTGAAAACCTGTCTATAGGATATCGCGTGATGTTCATTTATGCGGCAGTATTTCTCGCGCTTTCAGCAATCCCCATTTCGTTCTCAAAACACGGCGACGGAATGACTGAGGTAAGCGGAAGCATCCTTGAAAGATTTGAAGATATGTAATAATAAAGACTGTCAGAAAAATTCTGACAGTCTTATTTTTATTTATTTCCTCGCAAGCTGCAGGTCTATGGTATCGGAAATTGTGATCATGCCGCCTGAGTCATCAATAGCATCTTTTATTTTTGCAAAGAATTCATGTCTTATATCCTCCCTGATGGCAATATGATCAGAATATGTTCCGAGAAGGGAGATATATTCATCGGAGGTAAACACTCTCTTCCGATGAAACAGATGATACTTTATGTCCGAAAAGCCGTATTTTTCAGCGACAAACGCGAGCTCCTTAGCCTGATTGACCGAATATTCCGTACGGGGTGTACGTTTGATGTTATAGTACTTATTATAATACTCATCATAAATATCATCTGTCCTCTCTGCAAGCAACGGATCTTCTTTACTCACGAAAGGATGATTTCTGAAGCGTGCGAACGCTCCGCCTTCTTTAAGGATCGAGAATACTTTCTCATAACCGGCTTTTTCTTCGATCCAGTGAAAAGACGTTGCGGCATAAACAAGGTCATATGTATTTTCCTTTAAAACCGCATCCTCGAATTTTTCGTTGACAATACTGAACCGTTCGTTATTTCCGAACTTGCCCGTAAGTATCTCCGCGAAATTCTTTCCCGGTTCGACGGAAGTAAAAAAGCATCCCCGATCAAGGACGGGAGCTGTCGCCTGACCGCTGCCGCTTCCGATCTCAAGGACTTTTGAGGTATGATCCACATTCACATATTCAAAAATACTGTCATATACCTCCCCTGCATATCCGGGACGGAATTTATCGTATTCATATGATACTGTATCAAATGTATGGCCGTAACCTTTGAGTGATGACATAGTTACTCCTTTTTTACAAGTTTAACAAAAGCACCGCCACAGGTGGTGCATGGCCTGTCGAAAAAGCCCACACCGCAAAATCTCTGATCTGATCATTCCGGTCGATTTTGCTTGCTGCGTTAAATTTTCCTCTGAACTTTTCGATCAGGCCGGGTTTAAAGAAAGACCATCAAAAAATTTTGATGGTCTGAACACCACCGGAGGCGGTGTCTGTTTTATTCTTCGTCTTCGTAATCTTCATCGGAATATTCTTCGTCATACTCTTCATACTCTTCATATTCATCGTATTCTTCGTCATATTCCATATCATCTTCATCGTCTTCGTATTCTTCTTCGTCGTACTCGCCGTCATCATAAAGAATACTTTCGATAAATTCCCAGATCTCGTTTCTTCCGCGGCCGTTAAGGCTTGAGAACTCAAACAACAGATCGTCCGCTTCAAGTCCGAGACCCTTTTTGATGGATTTTAAGATCGCGGCTCTTTCGGAGTTCTTGACTTTGTCGGATTTTGTGAGGACAACGACGGGGTTTATGCCTTCGCTGCGGAGATATTCAAACATCTCCTTATCGTTGCTTGTCGGTTCATGGCGGTTGTCAAGAAGGAAAAATACGATAAAGTCCGTCTGTCTGCCGCGGATATAATTCCTGATGATCTTTGAAAATTCAAGGCGCTGTGTCTTTGCGACCTTTGCGTATCCGTATCCGGGCATATCCACGAAATAGAATTCGTCGTTGACGATATAAAAGTTGGCTGTTCTCGTCTTTCCCGGCTGAGAAGAAGTTCTCGCGAGGGATTTTCTTCCGAGCATACAGTTGATAAAGCTTGACTTGCCTACGTTGGATTTTCCGATGAGGACGACCTCAAAGAGATTGTCCTGCGGAAACTTCGCAAGGTCTACCTCTGTATGGGTAATGTCTGCTGAATGTATTATCATTTGTTACCTACTTGTTAAATACTTCTTCGTAAACATCCGTCATTCTCTCAACGGGGATGATGGTGAGGGTGTCGAGGATCTCTTTCGGCACATCCCTGAGGTCTTTTTCGTTTTCTTTCGGAATGAGAACCTTATTTACCGTTGCCCTTGATGCGGCGAGAAGCTTCTCGCGGAGTCCGCCGATGGGAAGGACTCTGCCTGTAAGGGAAATTTCACCTGTCATGGCGATCTTCTGACTTACGGGGCGTTTTGAGAGAGCGGAAATGAGAGCAGTCGTCATTGTGATACCTGCGGACGGACCGTCTTTCGGTACTGCGCCTTCGGGAACGTGGATATGGATGTTTGTCTTGTCCCATTCGATGTTTTCAAGGCCGTACTTACCTGCATTCGTCTTGATATGACCGAGAGCCACATGAACGGATTCCTTCATGACATCTCCGAGGTTGCCCGTAAGTTCGAGCTTGCCGCTTCCCGGTGCCGTTGCCATTTCGATCTGAAGGGTGTCGCCGCCTGACTGTGTCCACGCAAGTCCGTTTACCACGCCGACGAGTTCTTCGTCTTTTGCGATGTCATAAGTCGCGACGCTTCTTCCGAGAAGGTCGTCGAGTTCAGAAACTGTCGGGCTGAGGACTGCGTTTTCATCGTCAGCAACCATCTTCGCCGCTTTTCTGCAAAGGGATGCGATGGTTCTTTCGAGCTGACGGACGCCTGATTCGCGTGTATAGTTATTGATAAGGCAGTCAAGGACTTCATCGGAAATGATGAGGTTTTCTGCCGTGATGCCGTTCATTTTAAGCTGTTTCGGAATGAGGTGGTTTCTCGCGATGTGTTTTTTGTCTGTTGCGATATATCCCGGAAGCTCAATGATCTCCATTCTGTCCAGAAGCGGTTCGGGAATGGAAGAAAGGTTATTGGCCGTTGCGATAAACATTACGTTTGAAAGATCGAAGGGGATCTCAGCGTATGTATCCGTGAAGGTGGAGTTCTGTTCCGGATCAAGGACTTCCAGAAGTGCGCTTGACGGGTCTCCCCTGAGGTCCCTGGCGAGCTTGTCGATCTCATCAAGGAGGAAGACAGGGTTATTCACCTTTACCTGACGGAGGCCTGAAATGATCCTTCCCGGCATAGCGCCCACATATGTTTTTCTGTGTCCGCGGATCTCGCTTTCGTCGTGAACGCCGCCGAGAGAGATTCTCACGAACTTTCTGCCTGTCGCCCTTGCGATGGATTTTCCCACAGATGTCTTACCTACCCCGGGGCTTCCCACAAGGCAGAGTATCGGGGCTTTGAGGGAGTTGGTGAGTTTTACAACTGCAAGATATTCAAGGATCCTGTCTTTTACTTTCTCAAGGCCGTAATGATCTTCATCAAGGATCTTTCTTGATTCGTCAAGAGCGAAAGTGTCTTCCGTCTTTTTGTCCCACGGAAGGTCTAAAATAAGGTCGATGTAAGTTGAGATAACGGCTGCGTCCTGACTTGTGGGCGGCATCATCTCAAGCTTGGAAACTTCCTTGAGGAGTTTTTCGCGGTAATCTTCTTCAAGGGGAAGTTCCTTTATGGCCTGAATATATTCGGAAATGTCGTCGTCGAAAGTATCCACTTCGCCGAGCTCTGTGTCGATGACGCGTTTTTTCTCTCTTAAATATCTCGTTCTCTGGTCTGCTGAGTAACGCATGACGATGCGATTTTCGATCTCGATGTCGATCTCAGCGGATTTGATGAGAAGGCTGAGGGCTTCGGCTGTCTTTGAAAGGCGTTCTGCCGTGTCTTCTTCGAGGAAGATGTCGTAATAATCCTCATAAGAGATCTTTGTGTTGGCAGTAACGTAATCCACGAGGTTGTCCGCCGCGAATCCTTCAATGGCAGAGTTCACACCCGGGTCCGCCTTCTGCAGAAGGGTCGTGAGCTCTTTGAATTTGTTTATGACGACTTTTTTGAGGGCGACGATCTCTTCGCATTCCTCATACACCGTCGGGATCATTACCTGCACCTTTGCAATAAAGAAAGGCTCTGTCTGAATGTATTCTATGATCCTTGCCCTGCAAAGACCTGTCACGTTTACTCTGAGAGTATCATAATGCATGGGGGAAATGTCGTTGAGATCAGCCACGCAGCAGATCTCCATAAGGTCGCTTGCGGCAGGTTCTTCGACTGCCTGATCGAACTGTGCGGAGAATGCAAGGAGGCGTTTTTCCTTATGAGCTTCCTGAGCTGCCATGACGGACTGTCTTCTTCCGAGGTCGATGGCTGTGCGCATTTCCGGCCCCATTGTAAGGCCTCTGAGGGGAACGAGGGGAACGATGAACTCTTTGGGCTGCATGAAGCCGGATATTTCTTCAGTATTTTCTTCTGCCGCTTCGGGAGCTTTTGTTTCTTCGGTAATTATATTTTCGTTAACTGTCGGTTCTTCACCTGATTTTTTCTTTTTAAATCTGTCGAACATTATTATCTCCTTATCCGCTATATTATATAGTTTTTTTTTGCGATATGCAAGTTTTATGATAAATTTATCTTTGTAACAAGGCGATAAAGTGATAAAATAATAAGGCTCGGTCCGCTTTTGCATGATAAGGGCTTACGGACTGCGTCAAGGCAAATAAAATATTTAATCGGAAGAATATATGAACAACAAAAATGCAATAAAGACAGAACAGACGAAATATGACATCAAGTGCGCGTTTTTGCAGCTCCTTGAAATAAAGAAACTCGAAGACATCACCATCCGTGAAATATCCGACATTTCCGGTTATCACCGTTCCACCATATACTTATACTTCAAAAATATCTCCGACATCCTCATTCAGATCGAAAACGATATTTTAGAGGACTTTTCCGAAAACCTTAAAAAGGAATTTTCCAAGAATCCGCCGAAGAATCTCGACGAGTTCGCTTCCACCGTCGTTTCGGCCTTCCGCAACAAGTCAAGCTTTTATGTTTCCCAGCCCCTTCCCGTCCTTCTCGGAAAAAACGGGGATATGTCCTTTTACAACACTGTCAAGGAGAGGCTGAAAGCATGCATGAACGAATTTGAGAACGAAAGGATGCTGACAGATGATTACGAAAGGGATTATCTCATCGAATTCGTAACAAGCGGCATCGTCTCCGCCATCCGTCACTGGTTTGAGTGCGGTATGGACATTCCGCCTGAAATGCTTATAGGATATCTCGCGAAATATATGGTATCCATGTTCAGCAATGAATAATTAATTTAAAACCATGCGGCCGCATCGGAAATTGTATACCAATGCGGTCGTTTCAATATTTTTGATGTGTGACAAATATTTACATTTTCATACCAATATTTCTCTTGACAAGAAACTTTTGATGTGATATATTAACTTGAATAATTCAGGAGAGGTTGACAAAGTGAAGATTTTACTCAAAAATGCAAAAGTTTTCGGCTATGACGGATTGTGTAATATCAGTATTGTTGACGACAAAATTGCAGAAATATCCCCCCTTAGCGGCTCTTCTTTATTTGATTTTGATGAAACCATCGAGATGGATGGCAATTATATTTTTCCCGGTTTTGTAGATGTACACGTACATATGAGAGAGCCGGGATTTTCTTATAAAGAGACCATAAAAACAGCATCCCTCGCGGCGGCACACGGCGGATATACGGACGTATTCGCGATGCCGAACCTGAGCCCTGTTCCCGACTCAAAGGAAAACATCTCCGTGGAACTTGAGCTTTTAAAGGACAGCGTAATAAACGCATACCCCTATTCTTCCATCACCGTCGGACAAAACGGCGAAGAGCTCGTTGACTTTGAAGAGATGAAAAATTATGCTGCGGCATTTTCCGATGACGGCAAAGGGGTGCAGAGTGATGAAATAATGAGAGAGGCTCTCAGAAAAGCAGAAAAGACAGAAAAAGTCATTGCGGCACATTGCGAAGTGAACGAACTGCTTCACGGCGGATATATCCACGACGGCATCTACGCAGAAAAAAACGGACACAAGGGCATTTCTTCCGCGAGTGAATATGAGATGATAAGGCGTGACTGCGACCTTCTCAGGGAAGGAATAAATGCGAAATATCACGTATGCCACGTTTCCACAAAGGAAAGCATCGACATCATCAGAAAGGCAAAAGAGGACGGACTGAACATCACCGCTGAAACAGCGCCGCACTATCTCGTTCTTTGTGATGAAGATCTTCAGGAAGACGGACGCTTCAAGATGAACCCGCCCCTTCGCGGAAAAGAGGACAGAGAAGCCCTCATAAATGCTGTGATCGACGGAACGCTTGACATGATCGCAACGGACCACGCACCCCACAGCGGAGAAGAAAAGTCAAAAGGTCTTGCAGGCAGCTCAATGGGCATCGTCGGACTTGAAACGGCGTTCCCCGTTCTTTATACATATCTCGTAAAGAAAGGCATCATCACCCTTGAAAGACTCATTGAGATGATGACGACCGTTCCCGCAGAAAGATTCGGAATAACAAGCGGAATCACAGTCGGAGAAAGAGCGAATCTTTGCGCATATGACCTTGAAAAGAAATATACGGTCGATCCGGAAAACTTCCTCACAAAAGGCAGGGCAACACCTTTTATGGGATGGGAAGTTTACGGCGAATGCGTTCTTACGGTATGCGGCGGAAAGATCGCTTACAGAAAATAATACAGCAAGTAAAATAAATTCAGTATAAAAATACATCAGGAGGACAACGAAATGAATCAGGGAATTTATAAGATTCTCATCAATCATGAGATCGCCAAAGATGTATATGAAATGATCCTCATGGGTGATACTTCACACATCACTGCACCGGGTCAGTTCATCAACATCCAACTCGACGGTTTTTATCTCAGAAGACCGATCAGCGTATGCGATTACAACAAAGACACTATCACACTTTTATATAAAGTCGTTGGTGCGGGAACGGAAAAAATGGCAGCAATGCGTTCAGGTCAGGAGCTCGACTGCCTCGTCGGTCTCGGAAACGGCTTCGACACTTCCCTCTCAGGAGACCATCCCCTTCTCATCGGCGGCGGAATCGGTATTCCTCCCCTTTATAACCTCTGCAAGAAACTCGTATCCGAAGGCAAAACACCCACAGTCATTCTCGGTTTCAACACAGTTCAGGACATCTTCTATGTTCAGGATTTCAAAGAACTCACACCGAACGTATGCGTGGCAACCGCAGACGGTTCTTTCGGAGTAAAGGGATTCGTTACGGCTATCATCGAAAAGCTTAATGATTACACATACTTCTACACATGCGGACCGGAAGCAATGCTCAAAGCTGTTTATGACACAACAAAATCTTCAGGCCAGCTCAGCTTCGAAGAAAGAATGGGATGTGGATTCGGCGCATGCATGGGATGCAGCTGTGAAACAAAATACGGCAACAAACGCATCTGCAAAGACGGACCGATTCTCGTTAAGGAGGAGATCATATGGTAGACATGAAAGTAAATTTAAGCGGCGTTGTTCTTGACAACCCCATCATCCCCGCAAGCGGCACATTCGGTTACGGCGAAGAATTCAAGGAATTTTACGACATCAACATCCTCGGTTCATTCTCTTTCAAAGGAACCACAAAAGAACCGCGTTTCGGAAATCCCACACCGAGAATCGCTGAGTGCGTTGAAGGAATGATCAACTCAGTAGGTCTTCAGAACCCCGGCATCGAAAAGGTCATCAGCGAAGAGCTTCCGAAGATGAAACAGTTCTTCCACAAACCCGTCGTTGCAAACATCAGCGGATTCTCAATCGACGAATATGTTTACTGCTGCGAAAAGATCGACAAGGAAGATCAGGTCGGCATCATCGAAGTAAATATCTCATGCCCCAACGTTCATAACGGCGGTATGGCATTCGGCGTTGACCCGAAAAACGCTTATGACGTAACAAAGGCAGTCAAGGAAGTAACGACAAAGCCCGTATATATCAAGCTCTCCCCCAACGTAACGGACATCGTTTCAATCGCAAAAGCTTGCGAAGAAGGCGGAGCAGACGGCATCTCAATGATCAACACGCTTCTCGGCATGAAGATCGACCTCAAGACGAAAAAGCCCGTCATCGCAAACAAAATGGGCGGATTCTCAGGTCCGGCGATCTTCCCGGTTGCAGTAAGAATGGTATATCAGGTATATGACGCAGTCAAAATCCCCATCATCGGTATGGGCGGCGTTGCGACAGCAGAAAACGTAATCGAAATGATGCTCGCAGGTGCTACTGCGGTTCAGGTGGGTGCGCAGAACCTCGTTGACCCGTTCGCCTGCAAGAAGATCATCGAAGATTTACCGGGAGTAATGGAAAAATACGGTATCAACAGTTTATCAGAAATTATCGGAGGTGCTCACTGATGGGTAAAGATGTAATCATCGCTTGTGACTTCCCCAGCGCGGAAGTATGCCTTAACTTTTTAGACAAATTCGAAGGCAAAAAGCCTTACGTAAAGATCGGTATGGAGCTTTTCTATGCTGAAGGCGCAGATATGGTAAAGAAGATCAAGGACCGCGGTCACAACATCTTCCTCGACTTAAAGCTTCACGACATCCCCAACACAGTCAAAAGCGCTATGAAAGTGCTTTCAAACATGGACGTTGACATGACAAACCTTCACGCAGGCGGCGGAATTGAAATGATGCAGTGGGCGATCGAAGGTCTCACAAAGCCCGACGGAAGCCGTCCCCTTCTCATCGGCGTTACTCAGCTCACATCAACATCTCAGGAAACGATGAATGACGAGCTTCTCATCGGCGGAAAAATTGATGACGTTATCGCACATTACGCACTCAACACAAAAAAAGCAGGTCTTGACGGCGTAGTATGCTCACCGCTTGAATCAAAGAAGATACACGAGATCTGCGGAAGCGAATTTTTAACAGTAACACCGGGCGTGCGTTTTGCTGACAACCAGACACAGGACCAGAAGAGAGTTACGACACCGGAAATGGCGAAGATCCTCACAAGCGACTATATCGTAGTAGGCCGCCCCATCACAAAAGCTGACGATCCCGTTGCGGCATACGAAAGATGCCTCAGCGAATTTGTAGGATAAGATATAAACTTCCGGCAAAAGCCGGAAAAAATGAATAAGATACTATACCAAAGGAGATAATACATAATGGAAAAGAAAATTGCAAAACACTTACTTTCAATGGGCGCAGTATTCCTTCGTCCGGACGAACCGTTCACATGGGCAAGCGGAATCAAATCCCCCATTTACTGTGACAACCGTCTTACACTTTCAAACGTTGAAGTAAGAACAGCTATCGAAAACGGTCTTGCTGAAATCATCAAAGAACATTATCCGGAATGCGAAAAGCTCATGGGCACATCAACAGCAGGCATCGCTCACGCAGCTATCACAGCTCACATTATGGGACTTCCGATGGGTTATGTACGCGCAAGCGCTAAAGACCACGGCAGAAACAACCAGATCGAAGGCAAACTCAACAAAGGTGACAAAGTAGTAGTAATCGAAGACCTCATCTCTACAGGCGGCAGCGCAATCGAAGTAGTTGAGATCCTCCGCGAAAACGGCGCTGAAGTTCTCGGTATCGCAAGCATCTTTACATACGGAATGCAGAAGGGCCTCGACAGAATGGCAGCAGCAAACGTTAAAAACGTTTCTCTCTCAAACTTCGACGTTCTCGCTGAAGTAGCAGCTGAAGAAGGATACATCAAAGACGAAGACATCCAGAGACTTATCTCTTTCAGAAACAATCCTTCTGACGAAAGCTGGATCGGAGGAAAATAATTAATGCGACACCTTATTGATATTTTGGAACTCAGCGTAGAGGAGATCGATGAGCTTGTGGCTGTTGCCAACGACATTATCGCAAACCCTGAGAAATATCAGGAAAAATGCAGACATAAAAAGCTTGCAACACTTTTCTTTGAACCGTCAACACGTACGCGCCTCAGCTTTGAAGCGGCTATGTACGAACTCGGCGGAAATGTTCTCGGTTTTTCCGAAGCACAGAGCTCATCTTCAGCAAAAGGCGAAAGCGTTGCTGACACGATCAAGGTAGTTTCTTCTTATGCGGACATCATCGCCATGCGTCACCCGAAAGAAGGAGCTCCGATGGTAGCGTCCATGAAGAGCGACGTTCCTGTTATCAATGCAGGTGACGGTGGACACAACCATCCGACGCAGACACTCACAGACCTTCTCACCATCAACCGCGAGATCGGACATTTCGACAACATCACCATCGGCTTCTGCGGTGACCTCAAATTCGGAAGAACGGTACATTCCCTCGCAAGTGCGCTTTCAAGATATGAAAACGTAAAGATGATCTTCATCTCACCGGAAGAACTCCGCATCCCCGAACATATCTTAAAGGAAACCCTTGAGCCGGCAGGAATCGAATATGTTGAAACGACGGATCTCATGCAGTATATGGGAGAACTTGACGTGCTTTACATGACAAGGGTTCAGAAAGAACGTTTCTTCAACGAAGCAGATTACATCCGCTTAAAAGACAGCTACATTCTCGATCTTGAGAAAGTACACTGCATGAAAGAAGACGCATGCGTACTTCATCCGCTTCCGAGAGTCAATGAGATCGCCATCGAAGTTGACGAAGACCCGAGAGCGAAGTATTTCATTCAGGCAAAATGCGGCAAATACATCAGAATGGCGCTTATATTAAAGTTATTGGAGATAAAATAATGATCATCGGAAACATCACAAACGGCATAGTTCTCGACCACATTCAGGCAGGCAAAGGCATGGAGATTTACGAAGTATTAAAGCTCAGCGAACTTTCATGCACCGTTGCAATGATCAACAATGCTGACAGCGTCAAGATGGGCAAGAAGGACATTGTGAAGATCAATGAAGTCATCGACCTTGACCTCGATATCCTCGGATATATCGCTCCGACGACGACTGTAAACATCATCAAAGACGGCAAAGTGGAACACAGAAAAAGACTGCAGCTTCCGGAAAGAGTGGTTGACGTAATCACATGCAAGAACCCGCGCTGCATCACATCTGTGGAAAGAGGACTGAAACAGTCTTTCAAGCTCACAAACCGTGAAAAAGGCACATATCGCTGCATTTATTGCGAAAGCGAAGCTAAATAAACTATTCAGGGGCATCATAAGATGCCCTTTTTATTTACATTCTCTTCACAATGTGATATCATAATTTCATACGGAGGGAAAATGCGATGAAGAAAAACAGGAATTATGTTTTGATAGCAGTATTAATGTTCTTCGCAGTCGTGCTCGTTCCATGGGGAGATATTTATGAAAGCATATTCAACACTGCAAGGACTGAAGAAGATATTGTAAGGATCGCAACAAGAGAACTTAAACCTCACGAAGGTGATGAAGTTGAAATTATAGACACTTTCACTTATAACGGCAACACCAAAGCTGCTGTCTGGGTTCAATATGGCAATAAGGTTGCGCTTATCGACTTCGACCGGAATTGGGGAGAGGGATTCGTTTTTAACAAAATTGCTAAACCGATAATCAGGGGGGACGGATGTTACAGCGTGCCTCTCTTTCCCGACGGATATGCTTTTTTGTGTACTAACGAAAAAATAGCCGTCTTTTATATCAACGGTGAAGAAATTCCGGTTGAAAAAGTCCCGTTTGTTTGTTTTCATGATGACAGAATTCCCGCACACGAAACCACCGGATACACAACAACCACAGAATATTACTTCCTTGACAGAGATGGAAATGAATTGCAATAAAAAATCCGCATGAAAATGCGGATTTTATTTATTACCTGATCAGTCTACGAGTACGCAGGAAACGTATGTAAGTGTTCCGGGTCCGTAGTAATATTTTACATCATTATCCTTGCAGACGTCGCTTACGATCATTCCGAGAGCTTCCATTGAGTGAAGGAGCTGTTTCGGGAAGCGGCAGGGTTCGTCAGGATATGTGCAGGTCTTGCAAGTATGGCAGCCGCCTGTTCCTACGAGCATAGCGTCGTCGAGTTCTTCAGCAACGTATTTATGGAAATCCTTGAGGTGTTTTGCGTGGTCAGCAGAGAGTTCCATGATTTCTTCATAGTCCATAGTGTCAACTTCGCCTGTTGTCTGAAGGATGAGGCCTCTTTTATATTTATGGACTCTTTCTGAACATTCTTCGATAGTTCCGCATGCAGGCGGGCATGACCAGTTTGTGTTATAAGCGTGGCATGCTTCACAGCCCTGTCTTGCTTCGATACGGAGCTGGATAGTATCAACATCGAGGTCCGCAACTGTAGTAAAGCCACAGGCGAGGGCTTTTTCTTTGATTTCTGTAAGTGTAGGCATAATGATCCCCTTTTCGTATTATATAGCTACGAAGTAATATATCACATAACGTTTCTTTCGTCAATCTCGGAAGTTAAATTTTAGACATATGAGAGGTTATGTCGGATTTGTCCCCCTTACTTGTAAGGGGGAAATCGCGCATGGTGCCGCAGGGGGATCGGGTAAGGAAAAAAGTGCGGGGATCGCCGGATGATAAAAAATGCTGTTAAACACACGGATCTGCACACACGCTGAGGATTCACCCTATCCCCCTGTTATCTTCGCGGAAGGCGCCCGATAACATCCCCCTCAGGATAAGGGGGACGCGGCGCGCTCACTCGCGGGCTTGTTCGCGCTGTGTGCCGCAGGGGGATCGGAGAGATGTACGAAGCGCGAAAGACAGAGATGATCCACGAACTATCCCTCAGCGGGATTCTCCGACAGATACATTATAAACAAGCAATCAGGCACATTTCTTAAAACAAAAAGAAGGGGGTATCCCCTTCTTTGTAAATTCATTAGTCAAGCATGATGCATGCTACGTATGTAAGTGTGCCGGGTCCGTAGTAGTATTTTACGTTGTTTCTGAGGCATACTTCGCTTACGATCATTCCGAGACCTTCCATCGGGTGAGAAAGTTTGTCCGGGAAGCGGCACGGTTCGTCGGGGTATGTGCATGTCTTGCAGTTACGGCATGCTGAGTCGCCGCAGAGCATTGTGCCTTCGAGGTTTTTGTGCACGTAATCAGCGAATGCTCTTACGTGTTCGCCGTGGTTCTGAGCGAGTTCCATGATCTCTTCGAAGTCCATTGTGTCAACTTCGCCTGTTGTCTGAAGGATGAGGCCTCTTTTATATTTGTGGATTCTTTCGGAACATTCATCGAGTGTTCCGCATCCCGGCGGACATGACCAGTTTTTGCCGTAAGAATGGCATTTGTTTTCCGCACATGCATCTCTTGCTGCAGGGTTGAGCTCGATAGTGTCAACGTCCATTTCGGCAACTGTTGTGAAACCACATTCGAGAGCTTTTGCTTTTACTTCTTCAATATTGATCATTTTTTTTCTCCTTATAGATAGTAAGTATGCTGTTTTGATTATACTCCCGTATTTTCGATTTGTCAATAAGTTAGCGTCAGTTAAACCATTTTAGTTGCGCACTTTATGATTACGGAATATTTGCGCGGATGGTAAAAAAAATAATGAGAACAGGCGATAAGTGTGTTATAATGAACTAAAAAATAATACACGCGAGGAAAGTATGACAACTCAGTATATAAAGAAACATTTCAACCTTATTCCACCAACAGAAGATGACGCACGTTCAGACAGAACGAGGATCGCTGATGAGCTTTATGACGAATTCGGAAATGTTGAATTCTCATACGATGCGGTGAGAATGCTTTATCCCCTTTGCAGGGAGGCAGAATGGGACATCACGGTTACTCTCGTAAAGAAAAACGGCTTTTACGAAGTAATTCTCGTTGAAAGCGGCGACACATCAGCTCATTGTTATGCAGTCGCTGTCGATTACGGTTCAACGACGGTAAAAAGCAAGCTCATGGACCTTGCCACGGGTCAGGAAGTCGCTTCCGCATCCTGTCCGAACCCGCAGATCGAATACGGCGATGAGATCCTCTCACGCATTTTCTACACAAAAGACAATTATGAACACCTTCAGGAGATCCACTCAAAGACGGTAAACGCCCTTAATACTATTATGGATCTTCTCGAAGAAAAAAGCGGAGTATCAAAGAAAGAATATCTCGGAATCGCAATCGGTGCAAACACGACCATGTGTCACTTTATTGCAGGTCTTTTCCCTTGGGGGATCTTTGAAACTCCGTACGCGCCGGTATCTACGGAATTTGATCTTATAAAGGCAAAAGACATGGGTCTTGACATTCCCGGATACGTATACATCGCGCCGTCATCAGCAAACTATCTCGGCGGCGACATCATCGGCGGCCTTCTCACCACAGACATTGAAAAAGAAGAAGGTTACAGCGTATTCTTGGACATCGGCACAAACGGTGAGCTCGTTATCGGAAACTCACACTTCCTCGTTGCGGGAGCAGGTGCGGCAGGTCCTGCGTTTGAAGTCGGAGTAAGCAAATTCGGCATGAAGGCAGAAGACGGTGCAGTAAATCACGTAAAGATCGAAGACGGAAAGATCAATGTTGAGATCATCGGCGGCGTTCCCGCAAAAGGAATCTGCGGAACGGGCATCGTTGAGCTTCTTTCAGAACTTTTCCTGAACCGCTTCATTGACGGAACAGGCACGCTTCATCCGGAAATGAGTGAAGACATCATCACCATTCAGAATCCCGACAGCGGTGAAGACGAGCTTGCGGTAATTTATGCGTACGAAGAGGACGGAGATCCTATCTTCTTCTCTCAGACAGACATTGAAAACTTCATTCAGACGAAAGCCGCTGCGCACACGATGGTAGCGTCACTTCTCGAATACATGCATCTCACTCTGAATGACATTCACAAGTTCTATCTTGCAGGAGCGTTCGGAACTTATGTGGATCTTGAAAGTGCGATCACCATCGGTCTTTATCCGGACATTCCGAGAGACAGATACGTAGCACTGGGAAATTCATCCCTTGAAGGAGCAAAGAGAGTTCTTCTTGACACGGAAAGCACGGTAAGGATGAAATATTTCACAGACAACATGACATACGTTCAGTTCGGGGAAGTTGCGATGTTCGTACAGAACATGATGGCGGCGCAGTTCTTACCCCACACAGACACGAATCTTTACCCGACGGTAATGGAAAGATACAACAAAATGAACAAATAATGTAGCTTTATGCTTCGCACAAAGCCTCTTATGGCCTTCCCGCCCGCCTCCCCCGCCGCCGTGCTCAGCGCAGAGCGCTGAGCCGCCGGAAGCTCCGCTTCCGGCCAAAATCCGCATCCGCGGATTTTGCGGCGGCGCCGCGCCGCAATCGTGCCTCGGGCACGATTGCCCGGTGGCTTCGCCGCCGGGCGGCGAGCCGCGAAGCGGCTCGCGCGGCGCGGACAGGGCGGGCAGCGGTGGCGCGAAGCGGGGAGCGAAAGCCGCATGGTGAAAGTCATGCGGCAAAACACGAAAGAAGGATGACCATGAAAGTATTTATGTTAAACGGCAGTCCGCATCGCGACGGATGCATCGTTACGGCGATGAAAGAAATGGGAAAAGTATTCGATGCGGAAAATATTCAGTGGGAAATTTATAATATCCCTCATACTCCCGTCAGAGGATGTATGGCTTGCGGCAAATGCTCCGACGGACACTGCGTGTTCGACGATGACTGCGCAAATGAGATCATCGATAAGATGACGGAAGCGGACGCGATAATTATCGGCAGCCCCGTATATTACTCAGGCGTCAACGGAACTCTGAAAGCCCTTCTCGACAGGGTATTTTATGCGGCAGGCAGAAACTTCGCGTATAAACCCGCTGCGGCGATCGTAAGCTGCAGGAGAGGCGGCGCAAGCAGCACATATGACCAGCTTAACCATTACTTCGGCATCTCACAGATGATCCAGGTCGGAAGTCAGTACTGGAATAATATTCACGGAAACAATAAGGAAGAAGCTCTCAAAGACCTCGAAGGACTGCAGATCATGCGCACCCTTGCGAGAAATACCGCATGGATCATGAAAAATACAGACGGCAAAGAAAAACCCGTTTCAGACGAAAAGAGAGTTTCCACCAACTTTATCAGATAATGGACAGAAGAAAATTTTTACCGCTTACAAAACAGGATATGCTCGATCGGGGAATTGACCAATTCGACTTCGTTTTCGTCATAGGCGATGCTTACGTCGATCATCCGTCATTCGCCCCGGCGATCCTCGGAAGACTCCTTGAGCATTACGGATATTCCGTCGGCATCATCTCTCAGCCGGACTGGAAAGACGAAAATTCCATAGATATTTACGGACAACCCCGCCTTGCGTTTCTCATCTGCGGCGGAAATATGGACAGCATGGTCAATCATTATTCCGTTTCCAAGAAAAAACGCTCCACCGATGCGTACACTCCCGGCGGAATTATGGGCAAAAGACCTGATTATGCAAGCATAGTTTATTCAAATCTCATCAGAAAGAAATATAAAAACGCCCCTGTCATCATCGGCGGCATCGAAGCATCCCTCAGAAGACTGGCGCATTATGATTACTGGTCAAACAAAATAAAGCGCTCTCTCCTTCTCGATTCACAGGCAGATCTCCTCGTTTACGGAATGGGCGAAAATGCCCTGCTTACTATCGCGGAAGCACTTCAGAGCGGTCTTGATATCAAAGACCTGACGTATGTTGACGGGACGGTTTATAAGACAAACAGCCTTGAATACGTTTATGACGGAATAAATCTTCCGTCATTCGATGAAGTAAAAAACTCAAAGGAAAGCTACGCGAAGAGTTTTTACATTCAGTATCAGAATATGGATCATATTTCTGCGGAAAGGCTTATTGAAAAATATTCCGACAATGAGTACGTAATTCAGAATCCACCTGCCGCCCCCATCACGACGGAATTATTCGACTTGTTATACGAATTCGACTATCAGTATACTTACCACCCCGATTACGAAGCCCTCGGCGGTGTCAAAGCCATTGAGGAAGTCAAATTCTCCCTCGTCCACAACCGCGGTTGTTTCGGCGCGTGCAGTTTCTGCGCAATAACCTTCCATCAGGGCAGGACGATTCAGGTAAGAAGCGAAGAATCCATTTTAAGGGAAGCGGAAAAGATGACGAAGATGCCCGATTTCAAAGGATACATCCATGATGTGGGCGGTCCGACAGCAAACTTCCGTCATGTGGCCTGTGATAAGCAAAAGACCCTCGGCGTATGCAAAAACAAGCAGTGTCTTTACCCCACGCCCTGCAAGAATCTGAACGCGGATCATTCGGAATATCTCAACCTTCTTCGCAAGATCCGTTCGATTCCGGGAGTGAAGAAAGTATTCGTTCGTTCGGGAATCCGTTTTGACTATCTCATGCATGACAAAAATGACAACTTCCTCAGGGAACTTTGCGAACATCATGTCAGCGGACAGCTTAAAGTCGCTCCGGAACATATTTCCGACAACGTCCTCAAATACATGGGCAAGCCGTCCAAGGATGTTTATGACGAATTCTGCAACCGCTTTGAGAGAATGAACAAAAAAATCGGCAAGAAGCAGTATCTTGTGCCGTATCTTATGAGTTCACACCCCGGTTCAACGCTGAATGAAGCCATTGAGCTCGCCCTTTATCTCAAAGAGCATAATCTCAACCCTCAGCAGGTTCAGGACTTCTATCCCACGCCGTCCACGATCTCCACTTGTATGTATTACACAGGGCTTGATCCGAGAACCATGAAGAAGGTGTATACAGAAACATCTGCTCACGAAAAAGCCATGCAGAGGGCGCTGATTCAGTACAAAAACCCGAAGAATCACCACCTCGTCATCGAAGCCCTCACAAAGGCAGGAAGACGCGACCTCATCGGTTTTGAAAAGAGCTGCCTTGTGGCGCCGAGAGTATTCGCATCTCAGCGTGACAGAGCCGAAGAAAATTCTTCTCCGCGCAGAGGCGGGTCCTCAAAAGGCGGCACACAAAAGGGCGGCACATCAAAAGGACGCCCATCCGACAAATCAAAAGGCAGATCCTCTTCTTCCACCTCACAAAGAGGTAAAGGCGGAAAGAGCGCCGCAGGTCCGTCAGGCAGAAAGCCGGGCGGAGTGAAGAAAAAATAAATATTTCACATATCATGCAGACCGTCAGCCCGGCGGTCTGTTTTTATTATCCACTCTGCGTTTCAACGATCCCCCTGCGGCGCCATGCGCCGCTTTCCCCCTTACGAGTAAGGGGGACTTTCGCCGTGCGGCAGGTGGGATCAGATATCCATAAAAGCGAAGCTTTTATACCTCAAAACAGGAAAATCATTCCAAAGATGACAAATATATTTAAGGGATAATGCGGTTTTTCTTGAAAAAATTCTCCAATATGATATACTTCTTGGGTAGGAGTTTATTATATATGAAAATTTCACATAAAACATTATCCATCGCACTTTGCATCCTTATGATGATATCTGTCTTTGCCGATAATACGGCATCTGCCGCGAGCAGTACGAGATATGCGGTGACGGAAGTGGACATCACCCGCTTTACTGAATCCGAAACAATTCTCGCAGGCCTTCAGAAGGTCATTACGGATTATCCTGTCGCTTTTACCAAAGACGGCAAGACCTGCTCAAAATCACACTCAGGCGGCGAAGACAACTGCCTGTGGTTCACCCCTCATCAGAACTATTCAAAACATAATTCACGTTCCACCCAATGTTTCGGGTATGCCAACTACGTATACGAAACCATCTTCGGTGAATACTGGGGCTTTTCCCAATATTTCTCCTCGGACAACACCCTCGGCTCCACCACAACAGGTGAGAAGGTCAGAAGTGAGTTTGAACGGCTCGGAGTATCTCTCGGAACTATCGTCAGAAGCTTCGGGGCGAACCATTCGTTCGTGGTTCTTGATCATGACGAAGACGGAGTGTGGATAATTCACGCAAATTATGCCGGCAGTAATTACGGCGGCTGCAACACCTCCATATATTATTACCCCTGGAGCACCTTCGCAAAGGCTTACGGTCAGCTTGGGTACATCATCATCCCCGACAGCATATGCGAGAAGTGTACTTATACACTCGAATCATTCCCTGTCTGCACCGTCTGCACCCACCGCATCGGAATATATGAAGATATGTACGCTTCGTATACCGTAACTTCCGACACTCCCGAATACTTCATCCCCTTCGAAGGCGGCCAGACGGAAGAAATGTACACCACAGACAGCGAAGTTATCATCACGGGGCTTTTCAACGTAAACGAAACGGCGTGGGCGATAACGGAAGACGGCAAATATATCATGGCGGAGAATATTTTATTTTCAGATTATCTTCCGAGCATGACCCTTTCAGGCGCAAAATATCCCGATGATTATATCGTAAAAGGCAAATCCTTCTGGCTTCAGGGTACGCTCTCTTCAAAAAACAAAATCAGTTCCCTGACTCTTCAGATCCTCAATGAAGCAGGAGAAGTCATCGACAAAAACACCATAACTCCCGACATGATGAGAGTCAACGTCGCAGATGCGGACAATCTTAAATTCAGCCGCCTTGGCAAAGGATATTACACCTTCCGTCTTATTGCAGCTGATGCGGCAGAAGAGAAGGAGTTTATTTCAAGCCCGTTCAGGGTGATCTCCGACACGACAATAAAGGAAGCATTCCCGGACAAGATCTTCAGGCAGTATGTCAAAACGGAAATAATCGGAGAATCGTCCACAGGTGATTCCGGATACGCAGATCTTTATGACGACATTTTCTCCAAGGTGACGGAAATTGACGTATCAGCTCTCGGAATTTCAACCCTCGGGGAGATACACCGCTTTGAGAATCTCATAAGCCTTGATGCGTCATATAACCACATGACGGAGCTTGACCTGTCGAAACTAATCTTCCTCGAAACAGTCGACGTTTCTTCCCAGAGCGTTGGAAGGCAGGCGGAATATTCCCATGACGACGGAAGATACTCCCTGACAGTCGGAAATGCAGACATTGTTTATTATTCCCGCCCCTGCGAATTTCCCCGTAAGGAAGTGGTGGAAGTGCAAATCGGATATGGCGACATTCTTATGGACATTACCGTAGATGTCACGGCTGATACGGACGTTCTTTCCGATGTGAACGGTGACGGATGCGTAAATTCCGACGATCTGTCGGCAGTTCTTTGTGAATACGGCACGGAAGTTACCGGAGTGGCCGATGTGACGTATGACGGAAAGGTAAACAAAGACGACCTGTCAAAGATACTCGGAATGTACGGCAAGAAATTCACAGAATAACAAACGACAAGGACATAAAAAAGGAAGCACGGAAAATACGTGCTTCCCTTATTTTTTACTACTTGTCTGACAGGAAAGAATTTTCGTTCAGGTGTTCTTCCATTTTTTGATCCTGTCAACATTGGATGAACTTAAACACCAGATTGTATATTGCTTATCATCAACACTTCTTATGACGACTTTATTTGATGAACCAACCCTCCCATATCGAGGAGCGGAGCTTATAGATTTAATGTGTTCCTTATACATAGCACAACTGCCGGCCCGGATGAGCCAGTCTTTTGATAAATATAAAGTTGTTTCCAAACGAACAACATCTGTATCTTGGAATTGCACACCATATATCTGTTCTTGTTTATGTATCATTTTTCTGAACCGCTTGGTAAACAGTCCGGCAATAGCAGCACACATTGCAGCAAGTATATAAGGAACAAACGAAACAAGCGTATCTTCCGGAACAACATCATAGAACAAGGATACAACAAACAAAGGGACAGAAACAATGGTAGCGCAAGCAAAAGCCACCTGAACATTTCGCTTATGATAAATTTTGATGTACTTGTCTATCATTATTTCCTCCAATAAACAAATCAATTTATCCGGTTCTTATACGAATCAGTATTCTCATCAGTTACCTCGTGAAATCCACCACCAAACAACCAACCTTCAGATTCTACAAAAGCTATAAATGCATCACAAACTTCATCTACAGTAATTTCATCCGGAACTTCAATACATCCACCAATTTCGATTTCTTTACTCATTTTCTCTTTATCTCTTTCAGATCCTTATTCATCCTTCATTTGCATTATATCACAGTATATATAATTATCAAAACACTTTCATACCGAATAACAAACGACAAGGACATAAAAAAGGAAGCACGGAAAATACGTGCTTCCCTTATTTTTTACTTATACCTGCTTGAAAGGATACATTTCATAATCTGATTTACCTTCCATGAACTTTATAATGTCACGAACTGCGCTCTCTACATCATCAGGGTGCCAATGAGTGCCCTGCGTGCGTTCCATGTCCATTACATCCATAACAAAGATACCTCCATCTTCGTACAGTTCAATAATTTGCCCATGCGCTTTTCCCACAACTATGGGGCAATCGACGGTAAAACCATCATCAAGAGCAGAAGTAGTGGTTAAGATCAAAGAATATTGATCTTTCAGCTGTCTGTATACCTCTATGACATCATCAACCGAAATATAAAACATACATAACTCCTCCGTCATATCATTATTCATCCTTCATTTGCATTATATCACAGTATATATAATTATCAAAACACTTTTATACCGATGCAGTTGTATTTATACCTTTCCCCCTTACTTATAAGGGGAAAGGTAGCCGGGTGCCGCAGGGGGATCATCTCTGCTCATCTGTCATTCCTTCCGCCAGTTTTCCGAGAGCCTTTTTTTCGATGCGGGAAACGTAGCTGCGGGAGATGGAGAGGATCTTTGAGACCTCGATCTGGGTATATCTCCTGCCGCGTGGGTTAAGGCCGTATCGAAGCTTTATTATTGCCCTTTCGCGGTCATCAAGGGCGGAATCGATAAGCGAATATAATTTCGCTGTCTGAGATGCGAGATCAAGGCGGTATGCCACATCTTCGTCTTCAACGGCGAGAACGTCCATAAGGGATATGCCTGAACCTTCGTCGTCCGTACCGATGAAATCTTCAAGGGAAACGTTGGCGGAGAGCTTCTGTTCGCTCCTTATCGCCATAAGTATCTCATTGTCGATACATTTGGCGATATATCCCGCGATGCGCGGCGCTTTTTTTGAATCGAATGTGTTCACACCCTTTATAAGCCCGATGGTTCCGATTGAAAGAAGATCCTCCTGATCAATGGAGCAGGTGGAATATTTCTTCGCCACGTGTGCCACAAGGCGCATATTGTGCATGATGAGTTTTTGTTTTGCGTTCTCATCGCCTTTTTCCATGAGGGAAACGAGGTGACGCTCTTCGTCTGCGGAAAGCTTCGGCGGGTATGTTTCCGCGTTGTGAAGGTATCCGAGAAAGAAAAATACTTTCGAGAGAAGTTCAAGAAGCTGAATCAGCGCGATCATAATAAATCTCCTTTTTTTAACGTAATATATGATGTGGACAAAAAAATAATGAACTTTTAATAAAAATATATATCTTGCGGCCAATCTGTGATATAATTAATAAAAAAACGAGGTGAGAATATGTGTGAATCAAAGGCATATTTAAAAAATAAAGACGGCGTGGAAACAAAGATCATGGATGCCGTAATCGTGGCAGTTCCGAGAGACAACGGTGTATACCTTGAAGACATCCTCGGTGACAGCAAGTTCGTAGAAGGAATGTTAAAGGAAATCAAACTCCTTGACCACAGAATCGTTATCGAAGCGTAAAACAAAAAAGACTGTCAGACGGCAGTCTTTTATAATAATTTTATACTTAACAAATAAATAACTATTAAAAAAGGAGAACAAATGAACACTTACGATGCAATCAAAAAAAGACACTCCGCAAGAAGCTACACAGACCGTCAGATCGAAAAGAACGATCTCGAAAAGATCCTTCTCGCAGGCGGCATGGCAGCAGTTGGAATGGGCGCATATGACAGCATGAAATTTACTGTCATTCAGAACAAAGACCTTCTCACAGAGATCGACAACGTTGCAGGAGCAGGCAAGAATCATCCGCTTTACGGCGCACCGACTCTCATCCTTCTCTCCGCAAAAGAGCTCAGACTTCCCAACATCGAATATTCAAACGCAGGATGCGTAATTCAGAATATGATGATCATGGCGGCTGACCTTGAGATCGACAACATCTACCTCTGGGGCGCGGCTATGGCAGTAAAAAACAACCCCGAACTCAAAGCAAAGCTCAACATCCCCGAAGATTATCACCCCATCGCTTCAATCGCTCTCGGATATTCCGACAAAGACCGCGACAAGGTGAAAGAAGAAGTAATGAAGATCACTGCTGAATATTTTCTTTAATAATAAGGTCCGTACCATAACGTACGGACTTATTTATTTATCATTCTTTCTTTTTATAACAAATATCACACCTGTCCCCGCCGCAATTATTGCAGGCAGAAGAATATACATTCCCGTTTTGTTTTCCTTACTTCCGCTGTCTGCATTATAATCTTTTTCCGGCTTATCCCCTTCCGTTAGTTCAGCTTCTCCGAAAAGGATCTTTTCCGGCTCTTCCGCATCGGATGAGAGTATGTCTTCAACCTTATAATGCTCCACGACTCTCACGGGCTCGCTCCACGGGGAAATGAATGTAATATATTTTTTTTCTTTCGGATCTTCTATGGTATAGACAAATCTCGCCTTGATAAAAACAGGGTTTTTGTCAAAGTCATACAGATTTACATTCTTCCAACCGTCGTTGTCACCTCTGTAAGCTTTTTCATAAAGAATGTCGAGGTATTCATCAAACTGCATATCTAAGATCTTGTCTGTAATGATCATTTTTTTTGCGTTACATCTTATATAAACGGGGCTTTTGAAAAATCCTGCCTTGTCAGGCTCCCATGACGGTTTATAATTCCATGAAACATCATCCCCGACAGAATAATCAAACTGCACAGTCAGGTTTGAGTTTTCCCTGACGCCGTAGGACATATAAAGCTCTTCTTCATCAAGAGAAGAGATCTCTATGATCTCAGGGGCATTTTTTATGGCAACGCTGATTGAAGTATGTCCCGATGAATACGTTTCAAAACAGATGATCTCCGGCTGAGAAATATTCACTCCACCTTCCGATGCAGCAGCATTGGTGGGGATAAGCAGCAAAATAATAAGAAGAATTATATATTTTTTTAATCTTTCCATAAAACTACCTTTTTCGACTTTTGTTACGAGTATTATATATTCACGCACATTACTATGCAACAAAAAAATGAGAAAGAGAGAGATTTATGACTCAAAAGAAGAAGACATTAATTGCATTCATCGCTCTGACATTCGCTGTGGGGCTGTTGGCGGGGTTTTTGATAATGGACTACACTGACAATTACCTGTTACTGGAAAAGCCGCCTGTTGCCCCTCCGAAGTGGCTGTTTCCCGTCGCGTGGAACACTTTATATCTTCTGATCTCCGTCGCGGGAGCACTCGCGTATGATGCGGTGGATTATTCCGAGAAAAGAGCCGTCCTGCTCCTTTACGGCTTACAGCTTCTTTTAAATTTCCTGTGGCCCGTATTTTTCTTCAGGGTGGGAAACATCATGCTTGCGTTTTATGATCTGATAGCACTTTGGGTGGTGATACTCGTAAATATAATCTTCTACGCAAGGGTAAACAAATATTCCTCGTATTTATTTATTCCGTATATCTTATGGGTCAGCTTCGCCGCATATCTGAATTACGGGATCTATATCCTCAACTGATCTTTACCGATCTCTTTTTGATGTCACAATATGACGAAATAATAATATTATATTCCGAAGACATCTGAAAGGAGAAGTTATGAACAGAATTGGTTTCATACCCCTTGTTCCGTTTATGCCGGATGATGCGAAATACGCAAATGCGTACACGCCTTATCAGCTTGATGTTGATGAATACTGTCTTGAGGAAGCCCTTAAAAAAGGCACGCTTTATATGGCTCTTGACAGCGAATATAAAATAAGGCTCGACGGAGGGGATAAAGTATGCTGTTAAATGACAAAAAACGTCAGGAGATGCTTGAGAAGATAATGCAGTATCGCTTCGCTGTTGTTGAAACGACGCTTTATCTCGACACTCATCCCAATGACTGCGAAATTATAAAACGCCACAATCACTTTGCCCGCAAAGCAAAGGAGCTTATGGCGGAATATGAAAAGACATACGGCGAGATGCTCTGCATTTATTCGGATTCCGACGTCGTATGGAACTGGCCGGAAAATTTCCCCTTTGATTTCGGGAAATGCTGTGCGTACTGCAAAACTTCGGAGGTATAAAAGATGTGGGAATATAAAAAGATATTACAATACCCCGTTCAGACCTGCGGCAAGAATCTGCGCATGGCGAAAAACGTACTGACGCAGTACGGCGGACCTGACGGAGAGCTCGGAGCATCTCTTCGCTATCTCACCCAGAGGTATTCCGTACCCCATGACGAAGTCCGCGCTCTTTTAACGGACATCGGAACTGAAGAACTCGGGCATTTAGAGATGATAGCAGTAATCTTCGGGCAGCTCACGGAAGGTGCCACAAAAGACGAGCTTATCAAGGCAGGGCTTGACGGATACAACATCGAGCATGGCTGCAATCCGTTTTACGTCAACACTTCAGGTCAGACCTTTGACACGTATGTTATCGGTTCAAAGGGAGATGCGAGGGTGGATCTTTACGAAGACATGGCGGCGGAGCAGAAAGCGAGGATCACTTACGAAAATCTCATAAAGATGAGTGATGACGAGCGTCTGAACAAGACACTCATCTTCCTCAGAGAGCGCGAAGTGGTTCATTTCCAGCGTTTCGGCGAAGCGTTAAGGCTTGTGGATGATTATTATTCCACAGACAGATATTTTTATAAAAAGTAATTTAAATACCGTCCCTTTGGGGCGGTATTTTCAGACAGATGAAGATTTGAAAATTTAAATAATGTGGAAAAGTGCGCTGCACTTTTCTTCTTTTTTGATCCCCGCCCACCTCCCCCGCGCCGCAACCGATGCCGGGGCATCGGTTCCCGAAGGCTCCGCCTTCGGGTGCGGGTCGCAGAGCGACCCGCGCGGCGCGGCCGCCGCCGTAAAATCCGCAAAGCGGATTTTGCCTGAGGCAGAGCCTCAGGCAGCGAAGCGCAGAGCGCTTCGCACGGCGGCGCCCGTCCCCCTTACTCGTAAGGGGGATACAGGGGGATCATTTCACCAAAAGTCCAATATAAAAAGCCCCGCATAATGCAGGACTTTAAACTACTGCGTAATACACATCAGAAACGCTTTGTATGCAACCTTCATGCATTCTTCATCAGGCGAGAAGTATTCGCTGTGCAGAACCTGCTCACTTCCCTGCCCTTCACCTCGACATCCGACGTTGAAGTAACATCCGGGAGCCGCTTTGGTGAAATATGCGAAATCATCCGCCCCAAGACTCGGCTCATTCATGGGGATCACTTTATCTTCCCCGAGAAGCTTCCTGCATCGTCCGGAAAGAAGGGCTGTCTTTTCAGGATCGTTGTGAAGCTCCGGATATCCTGCGTGGAATATCACTTCCGCCTCGGCTCCGAAACTGCGGGCGATGCCCTGCGCCCTGTCTTCAAGCCTTCCGGCAAGGGTTTCTATCACATCCGTGCTCAAAGCCCTGAGCGTTCCCGTCATATTGACTTCGCCGCATACGATATTCAGCCTTGTGCCGCCCTGTATTGTCCCGATGGTGAGGACCACAGGCGTTGTCGGCGCAAAACTGCGTGATACAATGCTCTGAAGCGCCGTTATTATCTCCGCCGATACAACTATCGCGTCAATGCCCTGATCCGGATGCGCACCGTGACAGGATACTCCGCGCACATTTATCTCAAAATTCTTCACCGCCGCATTCATAACTCCCGGCATAAGCGTGATGCTTCCCACAGGGATCGTCGGATCGACGTGTATGCCGTATACTTCGTCTGCATCAGGATCTTTCATACATCCGAGGGATATCATCTTTTCCGCGCCGCCGACACTTTCTTCCGCAGGCTGTAAAAATGCCTTGACCGTAAACGGCAGTTCGTCTTCATATTCCTTCAAAACGAGCATCGTCCCCACAACGCTCGCAAGATGTACGTCATGTCCGCAGGCATGCATTACTCCGGCATTCTGCGACGCAAATTCAAGTCCCGTCATCTCCGTTACGGGAAGCGCATCAAGCTCCGCGCGGAGTCCCGTGCATTTTCCGCCGTGACCTACTGTTGCAACAATTCCCGCACCGTCGGGAAGAACGGTGTGATTTATGTTATTCTCATTAAAAATCTCCGTAATGTACTTGATGGTCCCCCTTTCCTTCGTCGAAAGCTCAGGGAATCTGTGTACGTGGCGGCGGATCTTTAATGCGTGTTCGTAAAATTTATCAGTATCCGCAAGTAATTTTTCAAGCAATGAGTTTTGCATTTCTTTCCTCTGTAATTTTCCTGTAAAAATAAATTAAGGGACTCAGGAGATCCTAAAGTCCCAGATATGCTTTTTTGACTCTGTCATCATCCATAAGCTCTTTGGCTGTGCCACTCATGGATATTCTTCCGACTTCGAGTACATACGCCCTGTCAGCGATCGAAAGCGCCATTTTCGCGTTCTGTTCAACGAGCAGGATAGTGATTCCCTTTTCGTGGAAGATCTTGATAATGGAGAGTATTTCCTTTACGAGAAGCGGACTCAGCCCCATTGACGGCTCGTCAAGAAGAAGTATCTTCGGATCGCTCATTATCGCCCTTCCCATAGCAAGCATCTGCTGTTCGCCGCCTGAAAGTGTTCCGGCAAGCTGCTTCGTTCTTTCCCTGAGGCGCGGGAAGTGTTCATACACTTCTTCCATTTCGTCCTTTAAAGTCTGCTTGTCGATCTTTCTCATGTGTGCGCCCATGACGAGGTTTTCCGCAACTGTCATATTCGGGAAGATGTGTCTTCCTTCCGGAACGTGCGCCATTCCGAGAGAAACGATCTTATGGTTAGGTGTCTTTATGAGGTCATGTCCGTCATATTCGATCTTTCCGCTTTTCGGCGCGAGAAGACCTGTGATAGCGTGAAGGATAGTCGTCTTTCCCGCACCGTTTGCACCGATGAGGGTTACGAGCTCCCCGTCATTAACTTCCAGACTGACGTCCTTTATTGCGTGGATAGCTCCGTAAGAAACGTTAAGATCAGTAATTTTAAGCATTTATTCCTCCTCATCGTCCTTACCGAGATATGCCTCGATAACGTATTTGTTGTGTGCGATCTCTTCGGGAGAGCCCGATGCGATGATGTTGCCGTAATCAAGTACGGTGATCCTTTCGCAGATCTTCATGACAAGACTCATGTCGTGTTCAATAAGAAGAATGGAAATTCCGAAACGGTCGCGGATAAGGTTTATTATCTCGAGAAGCTCCGCCGTTTCCGTCGGGTTCATTCCTGCGGCAGGTTCGTCAAGCATGAGAACCTTCATATCCGTCGCAAGGGCGCGGGCGATCTCAAGCTTTCGCTGCTGTCCGTAAGGAAGGTTTGCGGCAACCGTGTCTGCCTTGTCTTCAAGACCTACGACCTTTAAAAGCTCCATAGCCCTTTCTTTTTCCTGAGCTTCCTGCTTCCAGAAGCTTTTCGGGTGAGTAAATGCGGAGAAGAGCTTATAACCAAACTTTCTGTCGCGTGCCACGAGAACATTTTCAATGACCGTCATATTTGAAAACAGCCTGATGTTCTGGAACGTTCTTGCAACTCCTGCCTCAACCATTGCGTGAGCAGGTTTGCCGTTCATTTTCGTTTCCCCGATATAATAATCCCCTTCTGTCGGCTTATATACCCCTGTGAGAAGGTTAAATACCGTCGTCTTGCCTGCGCCGTTGGGTCCGATGAGCCCTACGAGCTCCCCTTCGCGCAGTTCGAGGTTGAAATCATTTACCGCCTTCAGTCCGCCGAAGGAGATGCCGAGATGTTCTGCTCTTAAAATAACGTCGCTCATTATTTTTCTCCTCCTTCGCCTGCCGCTGCTTTCCCCGCTTTCTTTTCAGCGGCTTTTTTTTCTTTGCGTGCCTGAACTTTATTTGTAAAATCAAAATATTTGTCGAGCTGTTCTGTAAGACTGAATTCGTAACTTCCGAAAAGTCCCTGCGGACGGTATATCATAACGAGTATGAGCGCTACTGAATAAGCGAGCATACGGTAATCCGCAAAGCTTCTGAGTGCTTCCGGAAGGACTGTAAGGACAGTACCTGCAATAACGCTTCCTGAGAATGAACTCATGCCGCCGAAAACTCCCATGATTACGTATTCAATGGATTTGTTGAAGTCGAATGTACCCGGAGCGAGTGTTCCGAGATAGTGTGCGAAGATCCCTCCCGCAAGACCTGCAAAGAATGCAGACATAGAGAACGCGAGGATCTTGTAACGCGTTGTTTTGATGCCGACTGCTGTTGCGGCGATCTCGTCTTCACGGATCGCTTTCAATACTCTGCCGTAACGGCTTCTTGCGAAACAGAAAAGGAACGCCAGAGAGAGGACCGTGATCCAGTATACCACATAAAAGTCCGCAAGACGGTTGATGCCGATGAGCGCCTGACCTGCGCTTCCCTGCGCAAGACCTTTGCCGCCGCAGATCTTGAGGTTCTGAATGATAACGCGGATGATCTCCCCGAAACCGAGGGTGGCGATAGCGAGATAGTCGCCTTTAAGTCGGAGTGTCGGTGCGCCGACGAGAACTCCGAAGATTGCCGCGAGGATGCCGCCTGCAATGATAGCGATGATGAATCTGAAGAAGTTTTCGATTCCGCTTCCGTTTAAGATATCCGCATTTGCGAAGGCTTTTGTGATGAGGGCAGCGGTGTACGCGCCGATAGCCATAAATCCTGCGTGACCGATGACGAGCTGACCGAGATATCCGGTAGCCACGTTAAGGCTTGCTGTCATGATGATCGAAATGCACGCGAGCATTAAAATACCCATGACATAATTATTAAAGATACCCGTTTCCCTCAAAACCACAAGGATTAAAAACAAGAGAGTAACGGCGATGAAATTGACCTTTGAAGATAATTTACTGAACATATCACACCTTCTCCCTTTCATTCTTTCCGAGGATTCCCGCAGGTCTGATGAGGAGTACGAAAATAAGTATCATAAATACCACCGCGTCCGAAAACGCTGAAGTGATGATTCCGCCTGTAAGTACTGCTGAATATGCCTTTGAAAGGCTTTCAACAAGGCCGACGAGGATTCCGCCGAGCATAGCGCCGGGGATGATTCCGATTCCGCCGAGAACAGCCGCAACGAACGCTTTAAGACCGAGCATACCGCCCATTGTGGGGCTTGCCGCAGGGTAGTTCGCGCAATACATAAGCGCTGCGAGTGCCGCGAGCGCCGCACCGATGGCGAATGTGAGAGTGATCGTTCTGTTTACGTTGACTCCCGTGAGTATCGCCGCCTGTCTGTCCTGAGAAACTGCTCTCATGCTTCTGCCGATCTTTGTTTTATTAACTACGACAGTAAGCGTGATCATTACCGCAAAACCGATAAGTATCGTAACGAGCGTTTCCCCTGCTATGGATACTCCCGCGATGTTGATAGGTTCGAGATCGAAGATCGTCGTAATGGGTTTCGGTGCAGAACCGAAAAGGCTCTGGGCTGTGTTCTGTAAGAAAAGGCTCATTGAGATCGCCGTAATAAGCGCGGTCATGTTCGTGCCTTTCTTTCTTACGGGGCGATATGCGAGAAGCTCAACCACCACGCCGACGATGACGCAGACGACGATGCCGAGAACGACTGCCATCCACGCAGGCATTCCCGCGTTCACCATAAGGGGGATGGTGTAACAGAGAGTGTATGCACCGACCATGATGAAATCGCCGTGGGCGAAGTTGATGAGTCTGATGATGCCGTATACCATAGTATAACCGAGGGCGACGAGTGCGTAAACACTGCCGACCTTCAGACCGTTGAAGATCTGCTGAACAAATAAGCTCATAATATGCTCCTTAATAATATTTCTTTCTTTCCTTCATGCTTGTCCGTATCCGGAAAAAAGTCCTCATGATCCAAAAGGCTCTTGTCCGAACGCAGACAACAATGTAAGGGATGCGGAATAACCGTACCCCTTACAAAAATTCTCTTCATTTTAACCTCAAAACGCGGTTATGTCAAGGACATTTGCGCTTTTGCCGCAAAGTGGTCCTATGAACCGATTATTCAAGTCCTACTGATTCAACGAAGATTTCAGCGCCGTCCTTGAAGCCGAGGAGAGCTGCTGTCTTCTGCGGTGTGCCTGTTTCGTCGAGTGTGAATGAACCTGTAACGCCTGAGAAGTTGATGTCAGCCATAGCTGCTTTGATAGCTTCCTTGTCCTGTGTTGTGTTTGCTTCTTCCATAGCCTGTTTTACCATGTAAACAGCGTCATAACCGAGAGCTGCGAAAGAGTTGAGTGTGTCAGCACCGAATTTATCTGTATAGCTCTTAACGAAGTTCTGAACTACCGGATTTACGTCGTCTTTTGAATAGTGGTTTGTGAAGTATACGTTTTCGTACATTGATTTCGGGTCAGCCATGTACGGGATTACGCCGTCATAACCGTCAGCACCCATAACGATTCCGTTGTATCCTGCATTTCTTGCCTGCGGGATGATGTATGAACCGATTGCTGAGTAGTAGCACGGAGCATAGAGGAATTCAACGCCTGTTGCCTGGATCGTTGTGAGCTGTGTCGTGAAGTCTGTGTCGTCTTTTGATGCTGTAGACTGAACAGAAACGAGTTCGATGTTGAGTGCAGCACATTCAGCTTTGAAAGCTTCGTAAAGACCTGCTGAATACGGGTCTGAAGATATGTATAAAACAGCTGCTTTTGTTTTGCCGAGTTTGTCTGCATATCTTGCAGCGAGTTTGCCCTGGAATGAATCAGCAAAACATGTACGGAACACATAATCATATCCTTCTGTTACCGTGTCAGCAGTTGATGTCGGAGTTACGACTACCATGCCTGCTTCGTCAGCGAGAGGAGCGATAGCTGCTGTAACAGATGAGATAACAGCGCCTATAACTGCGTCCACTTCGTTTGTGATGAGAGCGTTGATAGCATTGACGCCTTCTGTTTCAGAACCCTTTGAGTCGAATTTCTGGATCACGATCTGTTTTCCGAGAATACCGCCTGCTGCGTTGATTTCTTCAACTGCGAGAGAAACGCCGTTGTAAACGCCTGTACCGTACTGAGCAACAGAGCCTGTAAGAGGTGCGATAACACCGAGGTCTACCTGTGTTTTTTCTTCGTCTTTTTTATCGCCGCATGATGCGAATGAAAGGATCATCATTACAGCCAAGAGAAGTGCCAATAATTTTTTCATTTTTTCCTCCTGTTTTTCCTGTGGCGGAATTCCGCCGATTATTCCGGCAAATAAAAAATGATATTCTTTGCCCTATGGTGGTTATTATATCCCGACAGTTATATAATGTCAAGGTAATTCGGATATAATTTTGCGAAAATTCTATACATTTTTTCGCCTGTATTTCTTCGGGATGAGTGAGCGTTGACTTTTGTTTGATTGAAGGGTATAATTGATGACATAAAAACCATGATCGGACAGACTTCCGATTCATTTAATATAAAAAGGAAACCCTATGTCAAAATATTCAACGCGTCAGCGCACCCGTCTTATGACATTCTTATCCACAAACGCGGACACAGCCCTTTCCGCAAAACAGATAGCCCTCGCCCTTGAGCCCGAAAACATATCCCTCAGTTCCGTATACCGTTATCTTTCCGATCTCGAAAAGGAAGGACGTATCCGCAAGCTCACCCGCCCCGGACAGAGAGAGGTGTTTTATCAGTACACAGCCCACGAAAACTGCAAGGATGTACTTCACTTCTCCTGCACACTCTGCGGCAGGACGACGCACCTCGACAAAGTCCTTGCGGACATCCTCATGAGTCATTCCATGGACAGCTTCGGCTTTGAGGTGGACATGACCAAGACGGTAATATACGGAGTATGCAAAAGCTGCAGGAAATAATGAGCCGGTTCATCCGGCTTTTTTGTTTGAGAAAGTGGGGCGACAAAGCGCCCGTTCCGGAGTCGGTTCGTGGGACATCCGTTTTTCCCGACATTTGTGCATATCGCATCCCCCTGATGACTTCGTCATCTTTCCCCCTTATCCTAAGGGGGACGTCATCGAGCGACTCTCGCGAAGATGACAGGGGGATGGGGGCGTCAAAGCACCGTGCATCCGTCATAATCTGCGGCAAGCTCCGATTCTGACTCCGCAGGTGCTCCTCCGCCCTGTTCCGCTGAAATGGGATTTCAGCGGGTTGGTTCGTGGAACATCCCAATCTCCCTGACCTTGTGCGTATCGCATCCCCCTGTATCCCCCTTATCCTAAGGGGGACGGACGCGGCTCTCTTAGAATAAGGGAGCTGTCACGGAGTGACTGAGGGATAAGGGCGTCAGAGCGCCGTGCATCCGTCAAAATCTGCGGCAAGCTCCGATTCTGACTCCGCAGGTGCTC
>JAFXKY010000038.1 GCA_017531485.1 Eubacteriaceae bacterium
AAAAAAATGAAAAAAGTGCTTGCATTTTTGTGAAACTGTGCTATAATAACTCTTGTCGCGAGAGTGCTGGAATTGGCAGACAGGCACGTTTGAGGGGCGTGTGTCGAATGGCGTACGGGTTCAAGTCCCGTCTCTCGCACCATTTTGAGATCAACGAAGCAAGTGCTTCGTTTTTTTATTGTATATGAAGTGACGGGACTTGAACACCAAGGGGGTCCGAGCCGTAAGAAAACAGTCCGGTGGACTGTTTTTAGGCGAGTGTCCTGCGAGTGTAAGCATCGAGTCGAGCAGGACGGCGGATCAAGGCGCTTGCCGGCGCAGATACGCGTTCCCGTCTCTCGCACCATTTTGAAAGTCAAGAGGTTTTACGACCTCTTATTTTTTTATATTTAAAAAGTATATCGGGACTTGAAGCCTAAGAGGGTGAGGGACGTAAAGAAAATATCCCGGTGGGATATTTTTAGTCCCGATGAACAACCGAGTGTAAGCGCAGCGTCGACGAGGACGGCAGACCGAGCCTGCCCGCAGGCGACGGGATGCGTTCCCGTCTCTCGCACCATTTTGAAACCAACGAAGCAAGTGCTTCGTTTTTTTATTATATATGAAGTGTCGGGACTTGAAGCATAAGTTTGCGAGCTGTTAAAGATATGGAGTGTCATGAGGTCTGTGAGCTCTTTTTTTGCAGAATTGCAGGTTCTGCGAGTGAGCGAGGCGGGCGGGGCGCGGGGCTGCGGAGCAGGGGCGCGGGGTGTGATACGCCGAAAGAGTGGGAGATGTGGATGAGGACGGACATTGTCCCCCTTAGGGATAAGGGGGAAAGAGGACGAAGTCCTCAGGGGGATCCTTCATACATACAAAGCGTGGGAGAAGAGTATGTTCGCCGGATGAAATGGAATACGAATCAACGCCACGCTCTCTGGCATCATATCCCCCTGCCAAAGAGTGACAGCGAAGATTAATATAAGAGCGAGCACTCCCCTTTCGTCCCAAAACCATACCTGTATTTCAAAAACGGATTTATTCTTACTCATTGAGTTGTATGCGACGAAAAAACATGGAATGCTATTGGCAGCTGTTATAATTTTCGAAAAGTTTTCGCAATAAAACCTAATGCGTATACCCAATTTTTTACTTGTAAAATCCGAAATTTTTATGTATAATCTACAAAGGGTGACAATACCGTCATCCGTTCGGCAAAATGCACGCCCGAAATTTTGATATTTATTGAAATTACGTGACGGAGAAATAAATGAAAATCACATCAAGCATAATATTCCAGCAACTTCCCGCAGCTTTTGCGCCGAAGAAAAACAAGGAGAAATTTACAGACAACGGACTCAGGGCTCCGCTTTTATATTCCGGAGAATTTATGTATCCGGATTATGTTTATATCGCAAACGCATCGGACATTTCCGAAAGTGAACTTATGAACTGCACAATAATATCCATCGGAAGTCCGGATTTTGATACAGAAAAAGCAAAGGCTGACATAATCATCGTAGACGAAAATATATCAAGAGAGATCCTTTTCAATCACGTTCAGATGTTGTTTCACGATTTTGAGTACTGGAACAGCGAACTCACCAACATTACATATCAGGACATGAACATTGACAAGATGTTCCAGATCGGTCGTCAGCATCTTCCTTTTTCCCTTCTTCTCATGGACAAGAGATTCGATCCTATCTGCATTTCTCCGGAGCTCGGAACTGACAATATACTGACGAAAAACAACGCTTCAATGCTCAACACGCTTCTCGCAGACAGCGATCTTTCCGAAACGACTGAGAAGAATGAAGTATGCATTTTTTACAATCCGAACCTCAGAAAGGTGGGAATGTATTTCAATATATTCTACAATTCGGATTACAGGGCAAAGCTTATTGCAATTACCGATTATCCATATGAAATAACTACGGCGGACACGCAGATCTTCAAGTTATTCGCCAAACATTTCGAGATATTATATCAGAGATATGCCATCTCTCCCATGAGAACCCATTCTTACGAATCACTTCAGGGCGTTATACGCTCATTCATCAAGGGTGACGAACCGAACAAAAGCAGGGTCCAGTCAGCTCTTGAAGGCGCAGAGTGGAGAGAGGATGATATGTATGCGGCATATTACATTCCGTATGAAGAAAACGCAAACATCGCCATAAAGGCAGCTTATATTCTCACACTTCTGGAAAACAAGTGGAACAATGTCGTTACGGGATCCACAAGAGGTGTCGTAATGAAAAACTGCATGATCTGGATCGTCAACTGTTCAAAGCCCGCAAAGGTCACAGCCTTTGAATTCTTCCCGGAATTTGATGAATTCCTCAGGGAGTTCGATGCAAAAGCCGGTTCGAGCAATGTGTTCAACAACTTTTATGAGCTCGGGGATTATGTTTATCAGGCAAGACTTGCTTATGAATACGGCAAGCTCCATGAGCCGGACAAGATCCATTATCCTTTCAGCGATTATTCATTACATTACATCCTCGACAAGAGCACGGAACGTTTCAAGGTAAAAGACATCGTTCATCCTGCGATACTCATGCTGGATGCGTATGACAAAAAGGAAAATACAGAGTTCTGCAAGACACTCAGGCTGTTCTTCCACAACAAATACAACGCAACACAGACGAGTGACGCCCTTTACATTCACCGCTCCACATTTGCGGCAAGGATCAAGAGGATAGAAGAAATATGCAAGATCGATCTTGACGACGAAAACACACGTCTTCACATCCTTCTGAGTTTCTATCTCCTCGAAAAGGACGGGACACTTTCTCCGCCAAGCATAATATAAAACATAAAGCCTGCCGATTGGCAGGCTGTTTTGTACTTATTAATAATGTATGTTAATATTTGTCAGATCTTGCTGATATGCAGTTCAAATATCATATCGTCAAAATCATCGTCATTATCATGGTCATTGCAATGCATCCTGAAATGATTTTCACCCAATTCTTCAATTATCATCGCACATCCGCCATAAAGTGAACGCCATATTTTTTCATCTCCAAGCAAGTCGGAACCGTTGCAAATTCTGAATTTACCGCTTTCAAGCACAACCTTTATTTCAAATTGCTCAGGCGCATACTTTTGGGCAATTACCGTCTGAGGAAATCTCCCTTTTGGCTTTTTGACTCCGGTGCCGTTTATGAACATCTGACCAACAAAACTGTCCCAATGAATAATGATCGCCTGACCAAGTTCCGATGATGTTGAAATAAATTTAAATTTCAGTATATACTCTCCTTTTCTATCAAAAGTGAAAAAAGCATTTACTTTCCTTCCGTTGTATTCTATTTCATACGAACCCTGCTCCAAAAATTGTTCCGAAAACATCATCATATCGCTACTCTCCTTTTACGCAAAAGTATCATAGGGCAAATTCACCATATATATGTACATTATATATTGTACATTCCGTCAGAGGTGCATAGCTGTCCTGTCGAAATTTTCTTCTGTGACAAAAGTCAGTTCGTCCGTATCAAGCCTTGAAAGGATTTTATGCATCGCAAAAAGATGTTCTTCATCTTTCGAATATATCTCAAGGTACCCGCAGTCGTAATATATAACGCAGGTATTACATTCGCTTTCAAGAAAATCTTCGTATGTTCCGATTTCACTTCCGGTAATGCCTTCGGGATAAATATACATTACAAGTTCCCATACGGTGCTTTGGGCAACATCGCGGAGATATTGTCCGTCAACGGTTATATGATATGTATCTTCAGGCAGAAGCATTTCCTTACTGTGGATTTTCGAACATTGCAGGATATAGAATTCATCATACATTACAGAATAATGATTCAGGATGATTTTTATAACTCCCGGATTCACAGAACTTTCGATACCTATAATTTTATTGTTCATATTGTCCCCTGCTTGAAATTCTTCACATCGCATACAACGCGTCCGTCAGGTTGTCGAATGATTCTATGACGGATGGTGCGAGAGTTGTCTTTTCCACTCCTGATGCGAAAGATTCTATAATATCCTTATTATCTTCATTCAGAATGTCCGTCAGCACATTCAGCACCGCGCATTTTCCGTTATATGCCGCGGCGTCGAAAAGAGTGATCATTTTTGCGAGTGCAGCATCATCTCCGCACAGATACATGGCTTCAAGACAAAACACCTTACAAATGACATAACGCTCTTTTTTTAACAACTGCTCCGCAAGGCTGCGCACGCGGTCTGAGGATATTCCGAGAGATGCGCTCACGCGATACGCGGAAGATACGGAATATGCCCTTACGAGATAATAAGGATCGTTCTGTGCTTTATTGATGAGCAGTTCCAGGACCTTTTCCGAAGGATGGTACCCGAGGGAATCCACGGCTTCCGTGCGGACAAGACTGTTTTTGTCGGAGGACAAGAGAATGAGAAGATCTGTCACGAATTCCCCGCCGATATCCGCAAGGGCGCGTGCAGCCATACTGCGGAAAAATATTTCTCTTGAGGATGCAAGTTCACTGACAGCATCTTTTTCCGCTTCCGACAATGTGTCGTTGTTTTTACAGGTAAGTTTTTCAAGAAGGTCATATTTTTGTTTTCTGTTCATGGCGTCCTCCCCTGCTAAACATGTACATATTATATCACAGACATACATTTATAGCTATATATTTTCAAAGCACGCTAAAACCCTCGGAAGCAAGGCGGTGCAAAGCAAAATCAAAAATTGAATAAAAACCATGCTACGACACATTGTCAAAATTCCACGGGTTCAATTAAACAAATCTCTATCAGCACAGTGTCAAAATAAAGGGGTGGGGATTTGAACATATTTCGGATAGAAAATAAAAGGAATCAATGTATAATTTTAGCATAAACTTGCATGGATACATGCGCGGTATATGAAAATCAAAACAAGGAGACAGTAAAATGACAAAAATTCCTTTCAACCCGTCAGAACTCGAAGTCAAGGGCGAATATCTCAACACAACAGTATCTTTCACACCGCCCACAAAGATCTGGAACACACCGATCACAGTTAAAGAAAACTTCCTCAGAGCATTAAAAGGCGAACACCTCTGGATGCCGACATCAAACGATATCGTAAATATCGAATCAAGAGTAAACCTCGACCACGTAGCACGTGCTGAAATCCGTGACCTCGGTCCGATCCAGCCGGAAGAAGAAAAAGGCGGCAAAGACCTTTTCGGTATTGAATGGGTATTCGTTCCTCAGGTAGGCGGCTCAATGGTTAAACCGGGTGCTCCGACACTTTCAGACGCTAACGAATGGTATGACAAGATCACATTCCCTGACATCGACGCTATGCCGTGGGATGAAATGGCTAACCTCAACGCTCCGTTCAAATCAGAAACAAGAGTTATCGGATGCTGCTTCCAGAACGGTCTCTTCGAAAGACTTATCTCTTTCATGGACTTCGAAGGCGCTGCAACAGCCATGATCGACGAAGATCAGCAGGATGCTGTACATGATCTTTATGACAAACTCGCTGATATGTACATCGCTATGATCCAGAAATACATCGACGGCATCAACGTAAGCGAAGTTCTCTTCCATGATGACTGGGGCACACAGCGCGCACCGTTCTTCTCACTCGCTACATGCCGCGAAATGCTCGTTCCGCACCTCAAGAAGATCGTTGACTTCGTTCACTCACAGGGCATGATCTTCCAGCTCCACAGCTGCGGATGCAACGAACTCCTCGTCCCGGCTATGATCGAAGCAGGCGTTGACGTATGGAACGGACAGCCGATGAATGACAAAGAAATGCTTTATGAAAAATACGGCAAAGACATCATCCTCGGAATCGACGCTCCGGAAGTTCCGGAAGGCGCTACAGATGAAGAAATCGAAGAAATCGCTAAAGCTTTCATCGAAAAATATTCAAAAGCTCCGATCATGATCTCTACAAGAATGGCTCCGGAAAAACTCGTGGAAGCTCTCTACAGACAGAGCCGTATCATCCTCGCTCAGTAATCGGATATCAATTCCGTATTAACACAGGTTTATTTCTGAAAAAGCGGATGCTGAAAAGCATCCGCTTATCTTTTTTTGCCTGAGCCCTACTGATATAATACCAATAACGAACATTGTATTTTACAATCAGATCAAAACACGGCATATAAAAGGAACTTTAAACGGTGTGATCTATATGTAATTTTGAATGTGTGATTTGCTACAACATAATGATGGAAACTCATTGATATTTCATAACATTGAAGGATTGAATGTCGGTTATTGATGATGTATTATTAGCGTGCAGCCAGAAATTGCGTATTATACATACAAAATTGAAATTATTCATTGTTTCATCTGCTGTAATAATTCATCAGTTATATTTTTCCATATATAGCTGAAAAAACAAAAAAAGGAGACCAATAATGGAAAAACCAAAACTTACCAGCGGTACGATAAACTTGTACGCACTCTCTAACGGTACTCTTACCATGGCTTTCACAGTAGTTACACAGTATCTCATGATCTTCTGTACTGACTACCTCGGCATCAGCGCTGCTGCATATGGTACAGCTATGGGTATCGCAAAGACATTCGACTTCTTCGTATGCCTCGTTGCAGGCCCGATCATCGAAAAATCAAACATGAAATGGGGTAAATACCTCTCATGGACAAGAATCCTCACAGCAACACTCTTCTTCGGTAACATCATCCAGATGCTCGACACATCTGCATTTACAGACAACGCAACAGTAAAACTCGTTATCGTTTGTATCGGTTACATGATGTTCCACGGTTCAATGAACTTCAACGCTACAGTTCGTGGTACACTCGTTGCTAAGCTCGCAGGAGCTAACATGGAAGACAGAAGAAAACTTACAACACGTCAGTCTCAGGTAGGCGCTGCTGTTACAATCATTTCTTCAATGATCACACTTCCGGCAATCAACCTCGTTACAAAAATCACAGGTTCTGAAACACTCGGTTACACACTCGTAGTAGTAATATTCTCATGCGTATTCCTCGTATGCAACGTTCTCTTCATCAAAGCTGCTACACCGTTCGACCCGCCCACAGACAAAAACGCTGCAAAGAAAACAGCTACTGTTAAAGAAATCGTTGAATCAATCGTTTCCAACAAACAGATGCTCGTTCTCGTTCTCGTTTACACGATCCACGGCATTGGCGGTCAGTTCTATGCAGGTACAACAGCTTACTTCTTCAGAGCTACAGGTAACTTCCAGTTCATGACAGTCGCTCTTACAACAAGAAGTATCGTTGCATTCGTTGCCAGCCTCTTCGTTCCGTCAATCGGTAAGAAGCTCGGTAAGAAAAACGCTCTCGTTGTTTCAAGATATGCTTACGCAGTCGGCGCTCTCATCATTTACTTCTTCGCATACAGAAACGGTGAAGCTAACGTATGGATCATGACATTCGGTATGTGCTTCATTCAGGCAGGTACATATCTCTTCATGTCATTCGGCGTTAACTACTGGCTCGACTGCGGTGAATACGGATACTACACAACAGGCAAAGACATGCGTGGTATCGCATCAGCAGTTATGAACATCCCGACAAAGATCGGTATGGCAGTTGGTGGTACACTCGTAGGTTACCTCGTTGCTTGGTCAGGATACACAATCCCGGCAGGTCAGACAGTTGGTTACTTCGAACACATGGACAGATTCATGATGACACTCGCTCTCTTCCCGGCAATCACAGCTATCGTATCAGGTGTTCTTACACAGATCCTTTACAAACTTACAGACGAACAGGCTGCTATGTACGCTAAAGCAAACGCTGAAAGAGAAGCTGCTCAGAAAAACGCTTAATCTGAAATTGAATTATTAAATTTTCAGCACAGTTCTGAAAAACATATAAAGGCATCGCCAATGCGATGCCTTTATTATTGTATAAAAAATAATAGTTTTATTCTGCGGCAAAATACTGAAAATTGAATAAATTGAATGAATGTGGGGCTACAACATACTGTCGGAATATGGCAGTGCAATTTATGCAAAAAATGCTTGCGGAAATTGAAAATATATTGTAAAATATCCAAAGTGTCCGGTAAGGACACAAATATTCATTCTGCGGATTCGCAGCAAAAAAATTTATTTAAGGAGTCCTAATAATGGAAAAGAAAAAACTTTCTCCGATGCTCGTTAACTCCTACGCTCTTGGACAGGGTGCGTTAACGATGGCATTCACAGTTCCGACAATGTTCCTCACAGTATTCATGACGGACTATCTCGGAATCGACCCGATCGCTCTCGGTACAGGTATGGGTATTGCGAAAGCTCTCGACTTCATCATCTCTATCGTAGCCGGTGGTATCATTGAAAAAGTAGAAATGAAACATGGTAAATATATGTCATGGATCAGACTTCTCACTATCACACTCTTCTTCGGTAACGTTGTTCAGATGATCGACACATCTGCATTCGTCGGAAACTCTACAATGAGACTCGTTATCGTTTGTGTATTCTACGTAATGTTCCACGGTTCAATGAACTTCAACGCAACAGCTCGTGCTGCTATGATTCCGAAGCTCGCAGGCGCAGACATGGAAGCAAGACAGACACTCACATCTCGTCAGGCTCAGGTTGGTGCTGCAACAGCTATCATTTCTTCAGCAATCACACTTCCGTCAGTACAGCTCGTTGAAAAGCTCACAGGTTCACCGTCACTCGGTTACGGAATCGTAACACTCGTATTCTCACTCGTATTCGTTGGATGCAACCTCCTCTTCATCAAAGAAGCTCAGCCGTACGACCCGCCCACAATGGCAGGCGCTGCTAAGAAACAGTCTCCGACAGTTAAACAGATGATCTCATCTGTATTCACAAACAAACAGATGATCGTTATCTTCCTCGGATTCACGATCTTCACAGTTGGTACACAGCTTTACACAGGTCTCACAGCTTACTACTTCCGTGTTACAGACAACTACTCATTCATGACAGTTGCTACAACATCAAGATCTATCTGTGCGTTCCTCGCATCTATGGTTATCCCGAAATTCGCTAAAAAATTCGGTAAGAAAATGTCACTCGTTATCGGTTGGACACTTTACGGTGTAGGCCTTCTCGGTATCTGGGCACTCGCTATGGATAAAGATGCTGGTACAGCTAACCTCGCTATCATGACAGTTCTCATGTGCTTCTGCCAGGTTGCTATGTACATGTACACACCGTTCATGGCTAACTACTACCTCGACTGCGGTGAATACGGTTACTACACAACAGGCGTTGACAACAGAACTATGGCTGTTACAGTAATGAACTGGCCGACAAAGATCGGTTTCGCTGTAGGTGGTACACTTATCGGTTTCGCACTTTCATGGGCAGGCTACACAGTAGCTCCGGGCGCAACAATCGGTACATTCGCTTCAGTATCAATGTTCATGAACATGTTCGCTCTCGTACCGGCAATCGCTTGCTTCGCTGCTGCTGCATGGATCTTCGTATTCTACAAACTTACAGACGAAGAAGCTGCTATGTACGCTAAAGCAAACGCTGAAAGAGAAGCTCAGAAAAACGCTTAATTAAGAATTTCTACATAAAGGCGGTGTTTATACACCGTCTTTTTTATTTATTCCATGATTTTATGTTGTACGGATTACACTAAAATATTGATATAACGGAGAAATATTTCATACGTTTGTGACATACTAATTAAGTTATTTTTATGATAAAATAATATCAGCTCAATTTATAAAAACAGGAGAAAAGACAATGACAGTAATTCCTTATTCAGATGATGAATTAAAAGTAATCGGTACTTATGTAGCAGCTAACTCAATTCCGGAAAACTGGAAAGCACTTTTCGGTTCTGCACCGATCTACAACACACCTATCACAGCTAAAGAAAACCTCTGGAAAGCGATCAAAAAAGAAGGCGCTATGTGGTTCCCGACAGGCAACGATATGACATACGTTGAATCACGTCTTAACCTTGACCACGTTGCACGTGCTGAAGTTATGGACCAGGGTCCTGCTCAGACACTCGAAGAAAAAGGCGGAAAAGACCTTTTCGGTATTGAATGGGTATTCGTACCGGTAGCAGGCGGCTCAATGGTTAAACCGGGCACACCGTTCCTTGCTGACGCAAACGAATGGTATGACAAAGTAGTATTCCCCGATGTAGACGGAATGGACTGGGCAGGCATGGCAGAACTCAACGCTCCGTACAAAGGACAGCCGAGAAGCGTTGGCGCAACATTCCAGAACGGTCTTTTCGAAAGACTTATCTCTTTCATGGACTTCGAAGGCGCTGCTATGGCTATGATCGACGAAGATCAGCAGGATGCTATCAAAGATCTCTTCGAAAAACTCTGCGGTATGTATGAAAACTTCATCGCTCACTATCAGGAAGCAATCGGCATCGACACAGTAATGTTCCACGATGACTGGGGTTCACAGAGAAGCCCGTTCTTCTCACTCGACACAGTTCGTGAAATGCTCGTTCCGTACCTCAAACGTCTTGTAGACTTCTGCCACGACAGAGGAATCTGGTTCCAGCTCCACTCTTGCGGATGCAACGAACTCCTCGTTCCGGCTATGATCGAAGCAGGCGTTGACTACTGGAATGGTCAGGATATGAACGACAAAGACAAACTCTTCGAACTTTACGGCGACAAGATCATCCTCGGTATGCCGCTCCCGAAACTCTCTCCGGAAGCTACAGACGAAGAAGTTGAAGCTGCTGCTAAAGCATTCGTTGACAAATACGCTCCGACATTCAACGAAAAACCGATCATCATCTCAACATTCGGTGCTGATCCGAGAATGCTCCCGTACATCTACAAATATTCAAGAATCGCTCTTGCGAAATAATTGAAGTGAATAACTGCAAACACGGTCTTATGACCGTGTTTTTTATTGACATCATGTTTATGATATGGCATAATTTAATTACAATACGTAATTTAAGGAGAATAAAATGAAACGGATAATTAGCATTTTACTTGTTTTTCTTATCATTTTCCCTTTTACGGTATTTGCCCGCGCAGACAAATACACGACATACACGGGAGAAAGCAGGCTGTATCATGTGGTGAATGAAGATAAGTTCGTGGAAATTTTCGGAGCTAAGCCTGATGAACTTACGGCATATCACGAACTGAAATCGGATGTTGATTTAGATTCAAGATTCATCAATAATTTGTCTGAAAGAAAAAATATCGATCAGATTTCGGATGTTATATATACGTTCGATATAGACGGAAAAGGTTCATATCCATCTGTTACAACAACACAATATGCAACAGTCAGAAGCATTAATTTTTTATCGGAATACAATGTGATTTATACGGGCTCAACGAAAGAAACAGCGATCATAAACGGCAGAGAACTGACAATATATATGCTGATCAATTACTCACCGGATAAGAGAGCTATGTCCGTAAACATAAGTGCATGCGAGGCTGACGATCCTGATAATTTTACGCACTTCACTATCGGAGAGCCTTTCCTTTCTCAGGATATGATAGGCGCATGGACAAAATATGATCACAGCAATGCGAGAGGTTTATACAATCCCGACGATACTTACTCATTTATAGAATCCACAGATGCGATATTTGAAGGAGAATCTCTCAACGACAATATCTCGCATAATCTTGAAATAACATATAATCCGGCACGCAATCTGCTGAAAACGAAAGTAACAACCAATGCCCGTGCCATAGATGAGCATTTTTCAAAGACCGGTGTTTCTCAGACAAAGGTGGCGGAGATATCCATTACCGTTGAAGCGGATGAAAGGATGTTCCCGAGGATCGGTAATTTACATTATTTTTATGATGAGATCGGAGGAAAGGAAGTATCATTCGGAGAAAACAAATTCAGGTGGTATTATCTTTTTCCGATGTTTTACGATGATCTTTTCGATTACTGGGAAGAAGAGGCGAATCATCGCCATATAGTTGAAGACGGAGACCTCGTCAGAACCGATACTCTGATTCTGCACAAATCAGACAGCGTTGAATACGACAATGAGCCGTTTGAGCTTGAATATCGTCTTGAATCGCCATTTCTGACGACGGGGCGGTTTAAAGTGTCTTCCCATGTCGTTTACCGCACATTTTACACGCCTTACGGCACGGACAAAGTCGTCTGTTACGTTACGGACGGAGGAGTTGCCGAAACGGAGTGGGTTGAGCTTGATGTAAGATGATTATGCTCCCGGAAGGGAGCTTTTATGATGATGCTTTGCTTCGCAAAGCTTTTTATTTTAGTCCCGCCCACCTCCCCCGCCGCTGTGGCAGTTCACTGCCACGCAAAGTGGCTTCGCCACTTTGCAGCGAAAGCTCCGCTTTCGCTGCGGCGGCGCGCCGCGCAGGCTGCCGCAGGCAGCCTGCACCCGAAGGCGGAGCCTTCGGGAACCGATGCGGAGCATCGGTTGCGGCGCGATGTCCCCCTTACTGTGTAAGGGGGATACAGGGGGATCGGTATGATATGGCGGGGGTAAATTCCGATGTTCCACGGAAGTAATGTGCGAGCGTCGTTTTTCGCGGCATATTAAAAGAGTGCATATGGCATGCACTCTTTGTTTACTTCTTTATTTCATAACTTGCGGCATTTTTCATGATCTCGCAGACAGTAAAATGCTCACACTTTTTAAATTTACAATTTGCATAGACGATCTCGTTCTGTTTTTCCCCTGCTTCCACTTCGATAATGACCGTATTTGTCAGGTTCTTCGTCTTGCAAAATCCGCTGAGAATAAGTTCTTCTGTCATGGCTTATTTATGGCTTGAATTTTTAAGACGGAGTTCTTTGTTGAGGATCGTCTTTCTGATTCGGAGTGTCTTGGGAGTAACTTCGAGAAGTTCATCTTCCGCAAGGAATTCGAGGCACTGTTCGAGTGACATTCTCTTATAAGGAACGAGTCTTAATGCTTCGTCACTGCCTGCCGCACGTATATTGGTAACGTGTTTACGTTTACATACGTTTACTACGATATCGCCCATCTTGGGAGATTCCCCGACGACCATACCTTCATACACTTCTACGCCTGCAGGAATAAAGAGGCTTCCTCTTTCCTGAGCGTTGAAAAGTCCGTATGTGATAGAAACGCCTGTTTCGTGAGCAACGAGAGAGCCTGTGAAGCGGCGGGAGATCTCACCTTTATATTCACGGTAGCTGTCGAAGACGGAGTTCATGATACCTTCGCCCTTTGTTTCCGTAAGGAAGCGGCTTCTGTAACCTAAAAGACCGCGTGACGGGATGATATAGCTGAGGCGACTTCTTGAACCCATGGGAGTAATGCTTTCAAGTTCACCTTTTCTTACGCCGAGGCTTTCGATAACCGTACCGACGCTGTCTTTCGGAGCATCGATGATAAGTTTTTCATACGGTTCGCATTTTTTGCCGTCGATCTCTTTGATGAGAACTCTCGGTGTACCTACCGCAAATTCATATCCTTCCCTTCTCATTGTTTCGATGAGGATAGAAAGGTGCATTTCACCTCTGCCCGCAACGAGGAAGCGGTCTGTGGAGTCCGTATCGGAAACGCGGAGGGAAACGTCTTTTAAGAGTTCTTTATAAAGTCTGTCGCGGATCTGACGCGATGTAACGAATTTACCTTCTTTTCCTGCAAACGGGCTGTCGTTTACGCAGAAGAGCATTTCGATAGTCGGTTCGCCGATCGTAACGAACGGAAGAGGTTCAATGTTGTTTACGTCGCAGATAGTATCTCCGATAGTGATATCCGCAACACCTGAGATACACACGATATCCCCTACCTTAGCTTCTGTAACAGCTGTTCTCTTAAGGCCGTCGATCTGATACATATTGGTGATCTTAGCTTTATACGGGGAGTGTTTCTGATGGTAATCCGTAATATATACTTCCTGATTCTGTTTAAGGATACCTCTTTCGATAGAACCGATCGCGATACGTCCGACATATTCATTATAGTCGATAGAAGAAACGAGCATCTGTACGGGAAGTGTATCGTCGCCTTCCGGTGCAGGAACGTGTTCAACGATAGTGTCGAGAAGCGGGAAAAGGTCTGTGCCTGTGCCTCCTTCTTCGAGAGTTGCGATACCTGCTCTTGCTGAACAGAAAACGATAGGGCTGTCGAGCTGGCTGTCGTCTGCGTTAAGGTCGATGAGGAGTTCAAGAACTTCGTCGATTACTTCGGAGATTCTTGCGTCAGGACGGTCGATCTTATTGATAACGACGATGATGCTCTTTTTCATTTCAAGAGCTCTTTCAAGAACGAATCTCGTCTGGGGCATCGGACCTTCTGCGGCGTCAACGAGAAGGATAGCGCCGTCTACCATTTTAAAGATACGTTCAACTTCGCCTGAGAAGTCTGCGTGTCCCGGGGTATCGACGATATTTATCTTGATGCCTTTATATTCGACGGATGTATTTTTGGCAAGGATAGTAATTCCTCTTTCCTTTTCAAGATCATTTGAGTCCATAACACGCTCTGTGATGGCCTGATTTTCACGATATTCGCCACACTGTTTGAGCATTTCATCAACTAAAGTGGTCTTGCCGTGGTCAACGTGAGCAATAATAGCTATATTTCTTAAGTCGTCTCTAAACATATATCCTCCATATTTTCAACCTAAACAGTATATTACCATAAGAGCTTCATGTCAATAGAAATTCGCTAATTTATCGCAAAAACAGGCATATTTAGCATATAAATCCACAAAAAATATACAAATGTTGTTTAAACATCCGGCAAAATATGTTATTATATATCAAAGTTAAAAAACACACCGGGAGCATACATATGTTTAAATATTTCTTATATACCCAGGAAACCATTCCCGAAGGGTTGGGATGGGATCATTATTCGTTTTCGCATCTTTTATGGATTTTCTCATCGGTAGTTGCGATGGTAATAATATGTCGGCATTACAACTCCCTTCCCGCAGACAAGAGAATGGATTACAGGAAGAAATTTGCATGGTCGATAGTTTTTGTTGAAATAATGAAGACGATAGTCATATCTTCTGTCGGAAGGTACACCGTTGATTATCTTCCGCTTCATCTTTGCAGCATAAATGTATTTGTAATACTGTTTCATGCGTATCGTCCCAACGAGATCGTAGGGCAGTCGATGTATGCGTTATGTCTGCCGGGAGCAATTGTAGCGCTTGTATTTCCGATGTGGAATGCGCTTCCGAATTTCAATTACATGAACATACATTCCTTCGTAATGCACACACAGCTTTGCGCATATGCACTCATGCTTCTCACGTCGGGAGAAGTCGTTCCCTCTCTCAGGTTACTTCCGAAGTGTGCGTTGGGAATATTTTCCGTTGCGCCGTTCATATACATATTCAACATGATCTTCGGAACGAATTTCATGTTCATCAATGAGCCGCAACCGAACAGTCCCCTTGAGATCCTCGGTGATCTTATGGGCAATCCGGGATATCTCGTAGGATTTTTCTTCCTGGTAGTTGTCGTATGGATCCTCATGTTCATTCCGTGGGAGATCGCGGCGAGAAAGAAAAGATCATAGAAAAACAGGCTGTCAGAAATCTTTTGACAGTCTTTGTTTATTCACATTTTTTTGACAAGCTGAAGCTTTATGCTGTCGCATAAAGCTTTTTTATTTCCCC
>JAFXKY010000039.1 GCA_017531485.1 Eubacteriaceae bacterium
AATGGACTCGTATTGATTCCAAGTAAAACGAAAGAAATGGAGGAAAAACAATGAAAACTTTTAAAAAAGTCATAGCATCCGTGCTCGCATTTGCGATGGTAGCTGCAGTATCTGTAGGCGCAACAGTGGCGTACCTTCAGGACGACGACAGCGACGTGAACGTTATGACACTTGGAAATGTAACGATTGAACAGATCGAACAGGAGTGGAGCGAAGATGAAACAAAACTCGTTGATTTCACTCAGGCAAAACCGCTTTATCCTTATGTAGGAGTACTTGGCTGGGAAAATAATACTGAGGCTGATGGAGCTTATCGTCGTTTCACAATGGAAAATGTTGTTGACAAATACGTTACAGTTAAAAACACAGGCAAATCTGACGCATATGTCCGCACAATCTTCGCATTTGAAATGGGCGAATATTCAACAATTGCAGAATTCAAATACAATGTTATCGGTACTTCACAGAACTGGGTAAATGGTTCTGAGTTCAAGTTCCCCGGAACATGGGTATGGAATACTGAGTTTGTAGCTCAGATCAATGGTAAAAACTACATGATCTGGGAAGCAGTTCATCAGGATGCATTATCTCAGAACGAAACAACAATTCCTTCACTCCTTCAGGTTTACATGAACCCGAACTGCGGAAATGAAGAAGTAGAAAAAGTTGACGGCAACAAGAACGGTACATATGAAATTCTCGTATTCTCTCAGGCAGTTCAGACAGCAGGATTTGAAAACGCTCAGACAGCTCTTGATACAGCATTTGGCGACATCACAACAACAAATCATCCGTGGGCAAACGGCTTCACAATGGTTGATTCAGCTGAAGAACTCGTTGAAGCAATCAAAGAAGGCGGTCTTGTAACACTTACAGCTGATGTTGAACTCAACGATGCTCCGCTTACAATCACAAAAGACACGGTTCTCGACCTTAACGGCTTTGAACTTACAGGAACATCAACATCATCAACAACATCTAACCTCATTAAGGTAAATGCAGGTGCAGAACTTACAATCGAAGACGGTGTAGTTTCATTCTTGGCTACAAAACCCGATTTAGATTGGAATCCGGAAGGTTTCCCGGGATATGCAAATAACACAATTTCGAACACTGGTAAACTTACGATTAAGAACGCAACAATCGAAAACCTTACAGCAAAAGGTGGTGCATCTTACGCAATCGACTGCTATCAGGGTTCAGAATTATTCGTTGAAGAAGGTTCAGTAATTAACGGATATGATAAGATTGCAATTCGTATGTTTGCAAACTCAAAAACATTACCGACGAATGTTACAATCAATGGTGGTGAAGTAAGAGGATATCGCTCAGTATGGATCCAGCTTCCGGGTAGCGATGCAACAGCAACTCCGGTTGTAAATCTTACTGTTAACGGCGGTGAACTTATCAGCACAGATCCTACTTACACACAGGTAATTTATTCTTACTCTTATGGCAATAACTTCGACAATACAGTAATCGAACTTAACGGTGGTACATACTACGGTGATGTTGCATTAAGTGGCAGTGGCGGACAGATAAACGGAAAAGAAACGATTACAATTGATAAGAACAACTGCACATTCTATGGTGCTGTTTACAGCTATGCAGATGCTGACGACGAATATATTGTAGACTATGATGCAAATAAAGTGTATGAAGCTGTAGCATCAAAAGCAGAAGTTCAGGATGCTCTCAAAGTAGCAGCAACAGCTGGTGCAAAAGAAGTTGTAGTTGATGCTAATGGTGCTTCCATTGGAAATCTTAACAATGGACTTTCAACATCAATGGTACCGGCGGGATCAACTGTTACACTCAAAAATGCTGCAGTTAGCGGAAGCAGCTATGGAAACGCTGTTGATGGTACAGTAGTATTTGAAAATTGCACATTCGAAAATGCTAGCGGTGCATATTCAATTCACTTTGATGCAGGTTCAGGTCATGTAGTATTCAAAAACTGTGTTCTTAATGGATGGTGTTCATTCGGTTCAGCAATCAAGAGTGTGAAGATGGAAAACTGCACAATTGGTGGAAATGGTATCTATGCAATGAACAGATTCTATCAGGATACAACAATGACAAATTGCACAATCGACTGTTCAAACGCTCCGAGTGATGATAGCTGGGTAGACGGAATCAGTGCTGTAGACGGCGCTGTAGTAACACTTACAAACTGCAACATTATCGATGCAGAATGGGAAGTTGCAGATGGTGGCAAAATTGTTGTTAATGGCACAATCGTAGCTGAATAATAACATAAATCAACACCCCACTCGTGGGGTGTTCAAAGGGCGCTTGGGAAGTGTCCTTTGAGCACCAAATGGGATATGAAAATCAGATCCCACTGCCCCCGTCGGGGGCGGTGTTTAAAGGGCATTCTGTGTGTGCCCTTCAAACACTTTATTTTTTCTGCGCCACCCCGGAAGGGGTGGCATTTTGTATGTAAATAAAAATGCTGTCAGTAAGGGGGCTGACAGCAATTTTTTTATGCATCGAAGTCGTCGATGAACACGGCGAAGGCAGTCGGGCCGCCGTGGACTCCGATAGAAGTTCCGATCTGTGAATAAAGGTCTGCGTCCCTGCCGAAGCGTTCTTTGAAGAGGGATGCGAAGGTAAGGGATTTTTCTTTGTCGTACGCATGGGCGAAGGTGATGAGGGTTCTTTCGTTTACCTTCACTTCCTCGCCGATGAGATTGAGGATCTTGTTCATGCATCTTTTCATGCCCCTTTGTTTTGCACCTTTCGGCAAAAGGGCGAGTTTGCCGTCGATGACGGTTATCACGGGCTTTATTCCAAGCGCATCCGCAAATGCTCCCACGCCTTTGGGGACTCTTCCGCCGCGGGAAAGGGTGTCGAAATTGTCGACGGTGATGTAATAATGTATATGCTCTTTTGCTTTTTCGACGGTGTCCATGATATCCTCAAAGCTTTTGCCTTCGTTTGCCATTTTAGCGGCACGGATGGCTAAAAAGCCCATTCCCATTGATCCGCCGAAGCTGTCGATGACGCCGATGCGGACTTGGGGGTATTTTTCGAGGATATGTTCTCTCGCAAGCAGTGCGGAGGAGTAACCTCCGGAAAGTCCGGAAGACACGCTGATATATATCATGTCCGCTCTTTTTTGTGCGAAATATTCAAAGCGTTCGTAAAGCTGGCCGTAAGTGCACTGGGAGGTGGTGAAAAGTTCACCACGGAGGGTGCGTCCGTAAACTTCCGTGGGGGTGATGTCGACGCCGTCGGTGTATTCCACTCCGCCGCAGGATATAACGAGGGGGATTATATTTATATCGTATGCGGCGGACACTTCTTTGGGAATATCTGACGATGTGTCTGTTATTATCTGTATCCTGTTCATAGTGACTCCTTTTTTCATATGGGGGATTATATCACATGGGCAGGCGCGTTTCAAAGCTTTTTTGTTGATTTTTCATCATTTTAAGTTTTGATAAAGCTTGTATAAAGGTTATTTAAAGCTTTTGGATTTTTCGCGCATCAGGAGTGTGATCCCCACGATCACTACAGCAGAACCGATGATTACGGACATCCTGATCTCTTCCCCGCTTAAAAATGCCGCAGAAAGAAGGCTCACGACGAAGGTCAGGGCGGTTATTGCGCCGTTCGCGCTGAGGGATATGCTTTTCAGAAGAAAGTTATTTATAAAATATGCCGCGGTAGTCGCGAAAACGCCCATGTATGCGATTTTGAGTATATCCAATGGGGCGAAGTCCGTAAGCGGCGGGAGCTTTTCACCGCTGAGGAGGAACAGGACGGAATAGATGATGAACGCATACGTTATCTGCGAAAAGCTCAGGGACGCAGGGGAGATACTTTTCGTCATTTGTCCTGCACGGACGTAATATAATCCACGCAGGATGACGGAAAGGAGGATATAAAGCCCTGCAGGGGAGAAGAACTTCCCGAAGTTCCCGGGGCTTCCTGCGCATATGACGCCGCCTGAGACGATGAGGGTGATATAAAACCACATCCTGACAGTAAGTTTCTCGCGTCCTGAAATGAAAGCCATGAGTGAAATGACAGCGGGGGAGAGGGCAGTGATTACGGAAGTGACGTAAACTTCCGCCTGAGAGGCAGCGAGGCTCTGGAAATAAAACGCAGAGACGGGGTGGATGACGGAGAGGATGAGGACTGTCTTATCTGTCAGCAGGCGGATATTTCTGATTCCCGCAAATAAAAATGCTGACAAAAACGCAAACAGGAATCTCAGCCATAAAAAGCCAAGGGGGCTTATTGATGAAAGGGCAGAGTGCATGACGCTGAACTGAATTCCCGAGATGACACACATCGCCGCCGCGGAGAGAAAGATAATTGTTTTATTATTCATGTATATATCTTTTGCAAAAAAGTCTCTTTGAATCCGCAGAAAGATTAAATTTGGTGAGTACTGTATAAAGTACACAAAAAAGATACTCCAATAGATTAATTTTTTTGTATCAATGAACTGTTTTATTCTGAACTATATTGCGATATAATTAACTTGCTAAATATTTTGAAAATTAAAGGAGAATAGTATGGCACACGTAACAGAAAGAGAAAACTATTTAATGATCATGCGTGGCGAACAGCCGTTATGGGTTCCGAGAAATACAACATACTCACCGATGTTCCCCAAAGATCCGTATCAGAAATATCCGTCAGTAAAACAGGGATTCATGTCTTCAGCAGAACAGAGCCCGTATCCGCCGACAGCAGAAGGCAACAGAGTTGACATCTGGGGCGTTGAATACGTAGCAACCGCTGACACAGGCGGCATGGCTCTTCCGAAACCGGGCGTTTTCAGACTCGAAGATATCACAAAATGGCACGAAGTAGTTAAAGCTCCGGACCTTTCAGACATCAACTGGGAACTCACAAACCAGAGAGACCTTGAAAGAGCAGCTCTTGACAGAGAAAACTACGTAATCACACAGGGTATCGGTGGTCTTGGATACTTCCAGTACCTCATGGAACTCATGGGCTTCACAGAAGGTCTCTGCGCTATGTACGAAGAACCGGAATCAGTAAAAGAAATGTTCGATTATATGAGCGATTTCTACCTCACAATCGCTAAGAACACAATCGACTATTCTAAACCGGATATGGTTGGTCTTACAGACGACACAGCTACAGCTAACGACCCGTTCGTATCAATGGAAATGTTCCGTGAACTCCTCAAACCGTTCTACAAAAAAGAACTCCAGCCGGCTCTTGACCGCGGAATTCCTGTAGAAATCCACAACTGCGGACGTTGCGAAGATCAGATCGAAGACTGGTTCGACCTCGGCATAATCGGATGGAACCCTGCACAGACAATGAACGACCTCGAAGGCATCAAAGCTAAATACGGCAACAAGCTCTTCCTCTGCGGATGCTGGGACTCTTCAGGTCCGGTTGGACAGGCAGACGCTACAGAAGAATTCGTTCGTGAACAGGTTCGTGAAACAATCGACAAGTTCGCTAAAGGCGGCGGCTTCGTATTCTGGGGCAGTGTATATGGTCCTGCAGGCGATGAATACACAATCAACAAAAAACGTTGGCTCACAGAAGAAGTTGAAACATACGGAAGAACATTCTACAACAAATAATTTCATAAATCTATACGAAAAGGACGCTTCGGCGTTCTTTTTGTTTGGGGCGGGTTGCGGGGCGCGGAAGCGGGGAGCGAAATGCGGCGAAAGCCGCAGGGGAGATGCGGAAAACTGCGCGCAGGCGCAGGTGAAACCCTTGCGGAGAGTCAATTTTGTTTACAGAGGACAAATACATTGCTTCAGAGGGCAATAAAAATGTATTTTCAGCATGAATTTGAGAAACATTCTCAAAAGTGCTTTGAAAGTGAAAAGATGTGTGATATAATTTACTCAGACAATGGGAAAAGTGTCTTCACATTTCCATGAAATTATTTTCAAGAGAGGAAATTAAAATGAAAGTATTGATTCTTGGCGGATTCCTCGGATCCGGAAAAACAAGTGCCCTTATTCAGCTTGCACGTTATATTGCAAGAGATGCAAAGCCGGATGACAAAAACCCGAAGGTAGTTATTCTCGAAAACGAAATCGGTGAAGTCGGCGTAGACGATAAAGTTCTCGCTTCAGGCGGATATAAAGTAGACAGCCTCTTCCAGGGATGCGCTTGCTGTACGATGAGTGGCGAAGTTGCTATGAACGTTATGACTATCCGTAATGACCTCAATCCTGAATGGCTCGTTATCGAAGCTACAGGCGTTGCATATCCTGAAAAGATCAAAGAATCCATTCAGGCTATCCCCGATATTGAGATCAGACTCACAGCCCTCACAGATGCAAAACGCTGGAAAAGACTTCTCATCCCCATGCAGAACCTTATCCGCGATCAGCTTCACGGCGCAGAAACTATCCTCGTAAACAAGATCGACCTCGTAGACGAAGAAATGCTTAACTTCGTCGAGGATTCTGTAAGAGGATTCAATCCGGATGCACAGATCTTCAAGATCACAACAACTCAGGAAGTAGACGTTAATGTCTGGAAAGCAGTTTTGGGAGAAGAATAATTATGAGCGACGAAAAAGTATTACACGACCATAACGAAGAAGAATGTGAATGTGGATGCCACCACGATCACGAACATAAACACGGACATCATCACCATGAACACGGTGAAGAATGTGGCTGCGAACATAAACACGAACATCATCACCATGAACACGGCGAAGAATGTGGCTGCGGACATGATCACGAACATCATCACCATGAACACGGCGAAGAATGTGGCTGCGAACATAAACACGAACATCATCACCATGAACATGGCGAAGAATGTGGCTGCGGACATAAACACGAACATCATCACCATGAACACGGTGAAGAATGTGGCTGCGGACATGATCACGAACATCATCACCATGAACACGGCGAAGAATGTGGCTGCGGACATGATCACGAACATCATCACCATGAACATGGCGAAGAATGTGGTTGCGGACATGATCACCACCATCACGACCACGGCGATGACTGCGACTGCGGACACCACCACGGCGCACTTCTCGACGTATATACACATGACGAAGCAATCATCGGTGCTCTCCAGATCAAAATGGACGGAAGCTATGACGGCGTAAGAGAAAAGCTCACAGGCATCTTCGATGTTCTCGGTAAATGGGTATATGAAAAAGACGGTATCATCGGTCACATCAAAGCTTTCATCGAAAGCCATGAAATGGGCGGTATGCTGTCAATTACAGACGATGAAGTTCAGTACAAACACACACAGGACGGTTACTGCGCAGTAAACATCGCAACTATTGTATTCGGTGTTACAACAACAGAACTTAAAGAAAAATTAGAAGAACTCTTCGGAGAATATCTTCACTGATTAAATTAAGTACATCAACTTACAGCCACGGCATTTTGCCGTGGTTTTTTATATACAGATGAGCAATTAATACCGGAAGGATCATTCTTTCTGCGTTTTCGGAAACAGGTATCGAAAATGAATGGGAAAACAAATAAACTCCGGTCAGCCCGGAGTTTTGTGTTTTAAAATTTGATATAAGCATCTTCCGGCCGTACCTGAGAAGCAACGCCCGAATCGATAAGTTCAATAAATACCTTCGCAGGGGCGGTGATATAGCAACCGTAGGAATAAATACCGTTTTCGTTTAAATATCCCCTGATGTCTTCAAGATAGGGCAGCTCGGTGTTTCCCGTCACGAACGCATCGGGAAGTCCCTTTTCATGCAGGTCGATGCAAAGGCTGAGGATGCTGTTTGTGTGAGTTTTAAGGATCTCAGAGGTCATATCTTCGTCTTTTACCCATTTCACGTCGAAATACGGATAGAGTTCATTTATCTCGTCTCTTATATATCCTCCGATGAACGGTGCGATGCCGAAAAGCGGGTAGCGCTGTTCATACGGGGCGCAGTTACGGATTCCGATCCATATAATGTGGCCGTCGTCTTCTCTGATATCATTATGAAGGGATATTACTTCACTCATATCCATATCTTCATTGAATGACACCGCCGCTGTGACTGTAATAAAATCGGGAAGTGCTGAAAGATTGTCATAATTCCTTTGCTTATTCTCTTCATCTAAAGGATATTCGGGCCAGCAGGCGTTTGCGAAGGCATTTGCGGGGGTGATGCCCCAGAATTCATGTTTGATGTCAAGTTCGCCTTTGTCGGAAGTTGCGTAGAAGGTCTGAATATCTCCCGTGGAAGCGTTGCCATGCTGAATGGCGATCTCGTATTTTGCAAAGCCCGTCTTTTCGTAATATATATTGCCGATATATCTGTTGTAGCTGAACATTTCCGAATATGCGCTTACGGCAAGGTCAATGTCTTCGACATATTCCAGATCGAAGGTGTTTTCCGCAGGGCTCCAGTATCTGCTTTCCAGAAATGGTATCACCGCGAATTTACCGATAGTGTATATTGCCGCGAAGGCAATTATACTCGTCAACACGATGAGGAGGTTATTTCTTTTTATTTTTGTCTTTACGTTTTTGAGTTCTTCTTTTTCTGCATCCGTATCGGTAAATAATTCCCCGATATTATCCTGCCACTCTTCGTCAAGGTATTCATTTACCGCGGAGATCTTCTCGATCTCTTCTTCGACGATATTTCTTTCCTGTTCCGTCAGCTCTCCCGCACGGTATTTTTCAAGCTTTTCTTTAAAAGTCATATCCCTGTTCCTCCATTTTCTTTTTGAGTATATTTCTCGCTCTTTTCAATCTCTGCCTCACGGCAGGGTAGTTCATATTAAGGCTCTTTGCAACTTCCGTCAAAGGAAGGAATGAAAAATGGTGCAGGACCACTATCTCTCTGTCTGTCCTTGAAAGGCTATCGAGGGCCTTCCACAAAGCCACGCTTCGTTCGTTCTTCAGGTGAAGCGTTTCCGGCGTTATATGGCTTACGGGCTCGGATGTGTCTTCAAGGGAGATGTTTTTGTTTTTCCTGAGATAGTCGATCCACAGATTTTTCATAACGCGGAACAGCCAGTACTGAAAGGAAGGACTGTCGTCGTCAAGGGCAGTGAACGCCTTTGCGAAACCGTCGGAAACGATATCTTCCGCAACGTCCGGATCGTTGCAGAGCGACATAGCATATCTTATTGCAGGAATATAATATTTCCTGTAAAGTGCTTCAAGCGTGTCTTTGTTCATTTTCTTCCTCCTTTCACTCTATAAACGGATATTACAGCATTTTGTGACAAAAGAAAAGAATAAAAATAA
>JAFXKY010000040.1 GCA_017531485.1 Eubacteriaceae bacterium
AAAAGAAGAGCTAATTTCAAACTGAATGCACCCGCTATGTCAGTATGCTCATGCGGAGAAATGAAATTACCGCACAGAGTATGCCCGGTTTGCGGTGGATACAGAGGCAAACAGGTTCTCGAAATGGACGAAGAATAATTAGAATTTTGGGCAGGTTGTGTGACGCAATCTGCCTTTTTCTGTATGCGGAGGTTTTATGAAAGTATATCTTGACGCAATGGGCGGAGATAACGCTCCGAAAGAAATAATCAAAGGGGCTATCGAAGCAAAAGCCGAAAAGGGCTATGAGATCATCCTTGTGGGAAAAGAGGATGTCATTAAAGAGGAACTGAAGAATCTGGGAAAAGACCCGAAAAGCTTTGAAATATTAAATGCCACGGAAACCATCGATATGCACGACGATCCCATAAAAGCCGTCCGTTCCAAAAGGGATTCATCCATCGTAGTGGGATGCAGGGCGATCAAGGGAAATGACGAAGCTGTTTTCGTAAGTGCAGGCAGCACAGGGGCGATCCTCGCAGGAGCAAGCCTCTTTACGGGACGCATCAAAGGCACAAAGCGTCCTGCGCTGGGAGTTGTTCTGCAGGGGCTTGAAAAGCCGGTACTCATGATGGACAACGGCGCGAATATCGAATGTAAGCCGGAGCATCTCCTCGAATTTGCGAAGATCGGCAGTCTTTATATGAAAAACGTATACGGCATCAAAGAACCCACAGTCGGTCTTGCAAACAACGGCACGGAAGAATCAAAGGGTTCCCCGCTTTATAAGGAAGCGAATGCTCTTTTAAGGGAAAAACTTCCGAATTTCATCGGAAACGTCGAAATGAAACAGCTTTTCTTCGGCGAGGCAGACGTCATCGTGTGTGACGGATTTACGGGAAACATGATCCTCAAGACCGTTGAAGGATCACTTACATTTGCCGTGAAAGTATTAAAAGGCGTTCTTAAAAAGAGCCCGAAGAATATGCTCGCTGCGGCGCTCATCAAAAACGACATCACTCAGGCGTTCTCCGGCTTTGATCCGTCCGCAACAGGCGGCGCACCGCTTTTCGGCATTGACGGCATCGTATTCAAGGCACACGGCTCAAGCGACAGCGTTGCCATCAAAAATGCCATCATCAAGGCGGCTGAATTCCACGCAAGCGGATTTATGGCGGAAGCAAGGGAATGTTTCGCGGCGAAGGACGAAGCTGTGGAAGAATAAGCAGTGTAAATTTGAGAATAATTGCAAATATGTTTTGTTGCATGGATAATTGTGATAAAATGTAATCATAAACACAAGGAGGCAGGATATGTTTGAAAAAGTAAGAGACATTATTTGCGAACAGCTTGACAAATCTGCAAGTGAAGTAACTATGCAGAGCCGTTTTGACGAAGACCTCGATGCAGACTCTTTTGAAATCATGGAGCTCGTTGTAAAGATCGAAGACACATTCGGCATTACTGTTGATGACGAATCTCTCGAAAACATCGAAACAGTCGGTGACGTCGTTGAGATGCTTGAAAAACTCGCGTAATAATGGACAGTAAATACATTACAGACAGGGTCAAATGGATAATTGCGTCATTTGTCGGGGTTGATGCGGAAGATGTGGATGAAAATATGCAGCTTTCAGAATTCAACCTCGGGGAAATGGATGTAATGTTCCTTCTTGAGAAGATCGAGGAAGAGTTCGAATGCAGCTTTGATACTCATAAGTTCAGCCCGGACAGTCTTGTTCTTCAGATAATAAATGATGCAAACTGACCTGAAAGGACGAACGGATATGTTTGAAAAAATAAGAGATATCGTCGTAAGACAGCTCTTCATCGAAGATGAGGATTTTATTAAAAAACTTACTCCCGAAAGCCGTCTTGCTGAAGACCTTTTCGCGGATTCTCTGGATATGGTAGAGATCGTCATGGACATCGAAGACGAATTTGACACATCCATTGAAGATGAAGTGCTTTACAGTATTGATACTCTCGGTGAACTCGTAAAAGCAGTAGAAGAAAGACTCTGAGATAAATAATAATGTACGGAGTGCCGCCGGCACTCCGTAACAGCTTATAAATAATAAGAAATAACATTAAACACAGGAGGTATGACAGAAATTGGATTTTTCACAACTTGAAAAAAACATAGGTTACGTTTTTAAGGACTCTGACAAACTCAGAACGGCCCTTACCCACTCATCGGCCATTAATGAGCAGAAGAATACGAGCAATCAAAGATTAGAGTTTTTGGGAGATGCGGTACTTCAGATAATCATCAGCGATTATTTATACAATCTTCTTCCCAACGAAAATGAGGGTACACTCTCCAAGCTTCGCTCTTTGATCGTTTGTGCCGACTCACTGCACGTTGTATCCCTTCCGATAGAGCTGAATGAATACATTATCCTCGGCAGAGGTGAGCTTCTCAGCGGCGGAAGAACGAAAAAGAACATTATTGCAGACGCTTATGAAAGCGTTGTCGGCGCGATATATCTCGACGGGGGATATGATGATGCGAAGAAATTCGTAATGAGCTCCCTGAGTGATATTATTGACAAGGCAGTAAGCGGCAGGCTTACGTATGATTACAAAACGACACTTCAGGAATACGTTCAGGGAAAACTTTCGCAGAGCCTTTCTTATGAACTCGTTTCCGTTGAAGGACCTGAACACGACCAGACATTTTATTCAAGAGTGGTAATAAACGGCGAAGGTTACGACATCGCAAGCGGGCATAACCGCAAGCAGTCGGAACAAAACGCCGCACAAAGCGCCCTCAGGGCACTTGGAGTCATAGATTAGAGGTGCTATGCGATTAAAGAGTGTAGAAATATTCGGTTTTAAATCATTCGGAAAGAAAGTTGTCATAGATTTCTCAAGCCCCGTCACAGCAATCGTCGGCCCCAACGGCAGTGGAAAAAGCAACATCGTGGATGCTGTAAGGTGGGTTCTGGGAGAGCAGAGGGTGAAGTCCCTTCGCGGAAACAAGATGGAAGATGTCATCTTTTCAGGAAGCGTCAGCAAAAAGCCGCTTGGTTATGCGCAGGTAAGCATTATTCTTGACAACTCCGACGGGATGTTTAAAGTCGATTATGACGAAATTGAAATAACCAGAAGGCTTTTTCGCTCGGGAGACAGCGAATATCTTCTGAACAAGACGAAATGCCGCCTGATGGATATTCAGGGTCTTCTCATGGATACGGGACTTTCAAGGGAAGGATATTCCATCATCAGTCAGGGGCAGATCGAGTCTATAGTAAACAACTCTCCCCTTGAAAGAAAACTTCTCATTGAAGAGGCAGTCGGGATAGTCAAATACAAATCCCGACGCATTGAAGCGGAAAAGAAGCTCGAAAAGGCAACGGGCAATCTTTACAGAATAACCGACCTTATCTCCGAGATCGAAAGCCGCCTTCCCAACATGAAAAAGCAGGCGCAGAAGGCTGAAACTTTCAGACAGCTTTCAACCGAGCTGAGAGATATTGAAGTTTCTATCTTTGTGTCCCGTATGGATATGCTTACTCAGAGCCGCGACAAGGCCGTTGCCGTAAAAGAAGACATCGAGCGCACTTACGAATCCGTTACTTCTCAGATCACTGAAACGGAAGACGAACAGAAGCTCATTGACGAAAAGATCAGGGAGCTTGATGAAAAACTTCGCGTGGTCCAGGGAGAGATCTCAGAGATCGAAAATGAATTCTCTGAAAAAAACGGATCGCTGACAGAAGCAAAGAACGAGAAGAAGCTTAATCAGGAAAGAATATCCCTTTACTCCGGAGAGCTTGAAAACCTCAGGAATTCTCTTTCCGAACTTGAAGAAAAAAAGAAGGAAACGGAAGAGAGCATTTCAGAACTTTCTTCGGAACTTGAAATACTTAAAGCGGATTATGACGAGAAATTTGCGCAGAGTGAACAGCTGAGGCTCCTCAGGGAAGAATCGCTCAGGGAAGCAGAGATCGTTGACAGGAGGATATCTTCTTCTGAGGAAAGCATCCTCCGACTGAAGGAAAACAGATTGTCCCTTCTTGCAAGAAACGGAAGCCTCAAAGACAGCATTTCCCGGGCAGACGAAGATCTTTCCATCAGAAGAGAAAGCCTCGGAGAGCTGAAAGGCCAGTTAAAGCAAAATATATATACCGAAAAGCTTGAAGATGCAAAGAAGTTCCTTTCGGACGCACGTACACGCCTTGCAGAGATCACTTCCGCAGGTGAAGACATCCGCGAAAAGATCGGAACGGCTGTCGCATCCATGCAGACAAAAGACTCACGCCTGAAGATATTAAGAGGGTATGACGAGTCTTTGCAGGGGTATAAGTATGCAGTCAGGAAGATAAGCGAGCTTGCGGGACGTGATGAATATTTCAGAAACGGCATCAGGGGTATCCTCGGAGAGGTCGTAAGATACCGCCCCGAACACGCTCAGGCCATTTCACGCGCCCTTGGCGGAGCTGTGGAATATATCATCACTTCCGACGAACAGGTAGCATCAAGAGCTATTGCGGAGCTGAAAAAGAACAGCTGGGGAAGACTTACTTTCCTGCCGAAAAATATAATAAAGCCGTCGAATGTATATATCGATCCGGTGGTATATTCCCTCAAAGGGTTTGTGGGTCTTGCGGCGGAGCTGACGGAATGTGACGAAGAATTCCGTGCGGCAGTGGACAGCGTGCTTTACAAGACCGTCGTTGCGGACAACCTGGACAATGCGAATAAGATCGCTGCAAAACTTAAATATAAACATAAGATCGTAACGCTCGACGGAGATGTCATCATGTCCGGCGGGGCTATGGTCGGCGGAAAGAGCAAAAATGAGGACAGCGGCGTTCTCGGAAGAAAAGCTGAGATAAAGAGCCTTGAAGAAGCGCTTGAAAAAGACAGGAAGGAATATGACGCCCTTCTTGAAGAGAGAACGAAGCTTTCGGAAGAATACAAAGCGGTAAAAGCGGATGTTGACAGACTTGATATGGAATATTCCGAAGTCCGGGACAAGGCATCCGAATTTAATCTTTCTCAGAAAAATATCACGGACAATATCTCCCGCCTCGAAGAAGAGATCAGATCTCTTGACGAAAAGAAGTCTGCATCGGTTGATGAGATAAAGAAGAATGATGAGAGTATCTCTCTTCTTGACTCTTCTCTGAAGGAAGGTGAAAACGCGCTTTCTCTTCTCAGACAAGAGAAAAAACGCCTTGAAGAAACGACAGGCGGAGAAGCGCTTGATAATATCCGCGAGCTTTCGGAAGCGGATATGAAATATCGCAGCGCTCTGCAGAGGAAAGAATATCTCGAAAGCACGTCAGAAGATCTTGGCGGACGCATCACAAGACAAAACGAGCAGATATCCGAGAAAAGTGACAACATCATCAGATGTAACGAGCGGATAAATGAGCTTGAAGACAGCATCTCCGGACTTGAAAATGATGTGTCGGCTTTTTCGGAAATGCGTACAGACAAAAGGGCGGAAGAAAAGTTCCTGAAAGAGAAGATCTCGGAAAACGAGACTTTAAAGGGCAACGCGTCAGCGAAGATCCGTTCGCTTCTCGAAGATAAGACGACAGTCACGGAAAAGATAGGTTCGGCGAAAAACTCCATCGACAAGATAGACATGCAGATCGAAAACCTCGCGCAGAATATGCTTGAGAGTTATGAGATAACTTACGAAATGGCAAAGGAGCTTGACGGCGAGATCGTTGAGATCGCAGATCTCGGAGATCACCTTCAGAAGGTCGGAGAGCTCAAAGATAAGATCAAACGCCTCGGAAATATCAACGCCGACGCCATTGAGGAATATACGACGGAGAGAGAACGTTACGAAGAAATGTGTCTGCAGAGAGATGACCTCATCAGCTCAAAGGAAGAACTCAAGGGGATCATTGACGACATTTCAAACAGCATGCTCACTCAGTTCAAGAGAGAATTTACAGTGATCCAGAGGGAATTCAACAACGTCTTCCGCGAACTTTTCAGCGGCGGCGAAGCAAGGCTTATCCTTACGGATCCGGAGGACGTACTTAACTCCGGAGTTGATATTGCGGCGAGCCCGCCCAGCACGAAGCTGAAAAATATCTCCGCGCTTTCCGGCGGGGAGAAGACAATGACGGCGATCTCACTCATCTTCGCCATCATCAAGATCAAACCGTCACCATTCATCATCCTCGATGAGATCGATGCGGCGCTTGATGATGCGAATGTCGTCAGATACTGCGAATACCTTCGCTCCATACAGAAAAACAACCAGTTTGTTATCATTACACATAAAAAGAAAACTATGGAAAAAGCCGACGTTCTTTATGGCGCGACCATGAACAACGACGGCATAACGAAGATAGTTTCTGTCAGACTCAGCGATATAAACGAGAAAGGTGAACTGAAATGATGAAGAAAGACAAAATGGAAAAGGGCTTTTTAAAGACCAAAAAGACCCTTATGGAACGCATCAGAGGAGCTTTTACAGGCGAGATCGACGAAGACCTTTATGAAGAACTTACGGAGATCCTCGTTCTCGCGGACGTTGGATTCAGTGTTTCCGAGAAGATCATCGACTCATCACGTGAATACCTCACCCGCGGCCAGCTCAAAGACGAAGACGCAATCATCGAAGCGGTAAAGACAAGCGCGAAGAATCTTCTCAACGAAAAAGCAAAGGTTGCAGGCGGAGAACCGGTAGACTTCCCGGCGATCATCCTCGTCAGCGGCGTCAACGGCGTAGGAAAGACGACGACAATAGCGAAGCTTGCGAATATGTATAAAAACATGGGTAAATCCGTCCTTCTTGCGGCGGCGGATACTTTCCGTGCGGCGGCGAGTGAACAGCTCGCGATATGGGCCGAAAGACTTGATGTGCCTATCATCAAGAGCGTTGAAGGTCAGGATGCTGCGGGAATCATCTTTGATGCCCTTTCTTCAGGCCATGCAAAGGGATATGACGTCATCATCTGTGATACTGCGGGACGACTTCAGAGCAAGAAAAACCTCATGAACGAGCTTGAGAAGATGTATCGCGTATGCGAAAAGAACAAAGGGGATTATAACCTTTATTCAATGGTGGTGCTCGACGCCATGAGCGGACAGAATTCCATTGTGCAGCTCGAAAGCTTCTCGGAAATGAAAAAGCCCGACGGAATCATCGTTACCAAACTTGACGGATCTGCCAAGGGCGGCGTCATTCTCGCCATCGCATCCACAAGCGAAGTCCCCATCTGGTATGTGGGAGTAGGCGAAGGTGTTGAAGACATCGAAGAATTCGACGTTGACAGCTATATCGACGCGATCTTCGAATAATATCTGTCAATACGGGAAGATATCTTCCTTATACAGTATCTTTTAAACACGGGAGGGCGTAACTGCCCTCTTATTTATGCATAATTTATGAATATTGATGTATAATATCGACGAATATACATAGCGGATGGCACACGTGGAAATATTTATGCAGAAAAATGAATTTTTTTACATAAATCTATTGACAAAATGCAAAAACGGTAGTATATTACACCTATCACAAATTTTGGAGGAAAAACAATGAAAAAATTATTATCTGTTCTCTTAGTAGCTCTCCTCATCGTTTCTTTCGCAGCTTGCGGAAACAAAGATGATCAGACAGCAGGCAACAAATACGGTCTTTTGGAAGAAGGCGTTTTAAAGGTAGCTATGGAAGCTGAATATCCGCCGATGGAATTTAAAGATGAAAACGGCAACCTCACAGGATTCGACGTAGACATGATGAAAGCGATCGGCGAAAAGCTCGGCGTTGAAATCCAGTACGTTGAAATGGAATGGGCAGGCATCTTCATGGGTCTCACAGCAGGCAACTACGACGCAGTTTGCTCAGGCGTTTCAATCACACAGGCTCGTATCGACGAAAAACAGATGCAGTTCTCTGATGCTTACATGAACAACGGTCAGTACATCGTAGTTTCTGAAGGCACAACAAACATCAACCAGCCGGCAGACCTCGCAGGTCTTAAAGTAGGCGTTCAGTTCCAGACAACAGCTGACATCGCTGCTCAGAAATATCTCTCTGACGGTATCCAGTTCGAACTCATCTCTTACGACTCAGTTCAGCAGGCATTCCTCGCTCTCGAAGGCGGCCAGGTTGACGTAGTAGTAGCAGACGCAACGGTAGCAATTGCTTACGTAAACGAAAACAACGATAAATTCGACATCTCAAACGCTAAGCTCACAAACGAACCGATGGCAATCGCTGTTGAATACGGCAACGATGAACTTACAGAAGCTCTCAACAACGCTCTTGCTGAACTCGCAGCAGACGGAACACTTGCTGATCTTTCAGTAAAATACGTTGACACAGACCTTACTCAGGACATCGACATGAACCTCGTTTCAGTCGAATAAGGCTTGTGCGACGATTCATACGGCGCCCCGGAAAGTAAGGCTTGTCCGTATAATTATCAATACATAGAGACTTAAAGCTAAGGGGCTTGAAAGAGCCCCTTAATTTGTAGTTACGCATTAAACACTTTTAAGAGGTATTATTTTATGAATCAACAACAGTTTATGGCGTATGTTGAAGGTACGATGATAACCCTTCAGCTTACATTTATCAGTGTTATCTTAGGCTTTATTCTGGCATTCTTCGTTGCAGTTATGAGAATGTCAAAGAACAAGATCTTAAAAAGCATTTCATGGGTTTATGTATGGGTCATCCGCGGAACACCGATGTTCCTGCAGATCCTTATTGCTTACTTTGCAGTACCTATCATATACAGAAACATGACCGGACAGGTGCTTTCAAACTGGAGCGCATTCGGCGCAGGCGTCGGTGCTCTCTCGCTGAATACTGCAGCTTACACATCGGAAGTTATCCGTTCAGGTATCGAATCCATTGACAAAGGTCAGTGGGAAGCTGCTCAGGCTCTGGGAATGACAAAAGCACAGGCGATGCTTAAAGTTATCGCTCCTCAGACATTAAAACGACTTATACCGCCGTTTTCCAATGAGTTAACGACGATCATGAAAGATACATCCCTTATCTCAACGATCGGTATTACAGAACTTGTAAAGACCTCCAAGGGCTTTGCCGCAAGCGGTGCCATCAGATTCTATTTCTTCTGCGGCGCTGTATATCTTGTAATGACGACACTTACGACAGTATTCTTCGACAAGGTCGAAAAGATCGCAGGAAAGTATGAATAGGAGGTAAGGATATGTCAATGATTAATGTTGAAAATCTTAAAAAGAGCTTCGGTGAACTTGAAGTTCTGAAATCTATCAACTTTACGGTTGAAAAAGGCGAAGTAGTATGCATCATCGGACCGTCAGGTTCAGGAAAGAGTACCCTCCTTCGCTGCCTTAACCAGCTTGAGATCCTCACAAGCGGCAAGATATATATCGAAGACAAACTCGTTGCTCACCGCGACGAACAGGGAAACGACCAGCTCAATCTTCCTCAGAAGGAAGTTATCAATCTTTGCAAGGATCTCGGAATGGTTTTCCAGAGATTCAATCTCTTCCCGCACAAGACCGTTCTCGGAAACCTCATGCTTGCACCGATGACTGTCAGAAAAGCTGACGAAGCAAAGACAAAGGCAAAAGCTCTTGAGCTTCTCGGAAAAGTAGGTCTTGCAGACAAGGCAGACGAATATCCTTCACGCCTCTCCGGCGGTCAGCAGCAGAGGGTTGCCATCGCAAGAGCTCTTTGCATGGAACCGAACATCATGCTCTTTGATGAACCGACTTCAGCTCTTGACCCGGAACTCGTAGGGGAAGTTCTGGAAGTAATGAAGGACCTTGCGAAGGAAGGTATGACGATGGTAGTCGTAACTCACGAAATGAGTTTCGCAAGGGAAGTTGCGACGAGAGTTATCTTTATGGACGGCGGATATATCGTCGAAGAAGGAACTCCGGAAGAAGTATTCGACAATCCGAAGAATGACAGAACGAAAGACTTCCTCCGCAAAGTAAAGAATTAAGACTTTACGGGAAGGGCCTACCGCAAAATTACGCTGAAAAATGCGTAAAAACAGTAACAAAAGTGTTGACTTGGCAGTATTTATGTGGTATGATATCTGCGTTATGTAAAGCAGAAGAAATTGCTTCTCACCTTCCGACTCACGTTGTAAGGTAAATATATTGCCAAAATGCGTATGCGTATATCAATATATGGGTTGCAGTTTTCTGCGACCTATTTATTTTTTTCACGGAGGTGAATTCGCTATTAAAGAATTTCAGATCAACGAACAGATTCGTGACAAAGAGATAAGAGTTATCGACGAAAACGGCGTAATGCTCGGTCTCATGTCCGCAAGAGAAGCTCAGGCAATTGCCGATGAAAGAGAGCTTGACCTGGTAAAGGTTTCTCCGGATGCTAAGCCGCCTGTATGCAAGATACTCGACTACGGAAAATTCCGTTACGAACAGGCGAGAAGAGAGAAGGAATCAAAGAAAAACCAGAAAGTTACCGAAATCAAAGAAGTAAGAACTTCGGTTCGCGTTCAGGATCATGACTTACAGGTTAAAGTAAAATCGATCTCAAAATTCCTTGAAGACGGCAACAAAGTTAAGGTTTCTGTTCGCTTCAGAGGAAGGGAATTATCTTACACGGAAACAGGCAAGACTTTACTTTTAAAGATCAAAGACATGCTTGGTGAGGATTGTGTAGTGGAAAAACCGCCCAAAATGGAAGGTCGCAGCTATGTAATGTATCTTGCACCAAAAAAACAATCATAACGATAAACGAAATACTCAGGAGGAAATTTTCATGCCTAAAATGAAATCGCACAGAGGTGCTTCAAAGAGATTCAAAAGAAAAAAATCAGGTTTAATCAAGCGTTCAAGCGCTATGAAGAACCACATCCTCAACAAAAAAACAACTAAGAGACTCCGTAAACTCAGAAAAGGCGGCTACATTGCTAAGGCTGACTCTAAGAGAATCGGTGAAATTATCGTAAGATAAGGTTAAGGAGGATATTGAGAAATGGCTAGAATTAAAAGAGGCATCAACGTTAAAAGAAAACATAAAAAAGTATTAAAGCAGGCCAGAGGATACTACGGTGCTAAACACCGTCTCTACCGTTCTGCTACAGAAGCTGTTATGAGAGCACAGAGAAGTGCTTTCGTTGGCAGAAAACAGAAGAAGAGAGATATGAGAAAACTCTGGATAGCAAGAATCAATGCTGCAGCAAGACTCAACGACATGAACTACTCTACACTCATGCACGGTCTTAAAGTAGCAGGTGTTGACATCGACAGAAAAATGCTCGCTGACCTCGCTATGAACGATGCAGCTGCATTCACAGCTCTCACAAAAACAGCTAAAGAAGCTCTTGCTTAATAAGCGTAAATGCGGATGGGAAACCATCCGTTTTTTATTTTTGGAAAAATAAATATGTACTGTGGAGCCAAAAGTGAAATAGATACACTGAAAGTATTTACAAACGGAAGCATTTGCTATATACTGACAGCAGAATATAATGAATTACGTGAGATTCGTAAACTGTATCGGCAGCTGTGATAATAAGTCAGCATAATTGTTTTGAATAGTTCCCGTGGGACGATGGATTGTTGTTTTCGTGGGTATTATGTATTCACGTTTTTTATTTACGGAGGTAATTTATGAAGAAAATGCTGAAAGCACTTGCGTTTTGTATGGTCGTTTTTATTCTTGCAGGAAGTGTGGGAAATGTATTTGCCGCTGATAAACCGGTAATGGAGCTTTCTTTTGACGGAAAGAATTACACAAAGGGCGAGATCGCAACGGCGGAGCTGATCGTGTATAACACATCTTACAACGTATTGGGATTTTCTCTCGATCTTGGAAATAACGTTAAGATCGTTGATGAAAACGGCAAAGAATCTGCCAACGGTGACGTTCTCGTAAGGATCGAAGATGTAATGTACAGAGGTGAAGGAATTTACAGCATTCTGAGCTGTGATGTCAGTGGTGAAAATATAAAGACGACTGTATATGTCAACCCGAATGCTACGGACAGTTCAGTGAAGGAAAACAGCGTCAGCGTCGGTACTTCAGACAGGAAAGTTGCAACGATCTCGTTTATGATGACAGAAGACGGAATTCCCGACGTTGAGTTTGCCACGATCCCGGGAGATACGGATTTTTCGGACGTTTCGTTTTTTATGCTGAACAACGGAACGCAGCCTGCGGGAAGCGAAGCGAGAGTAAGGTATACAGCAGGTTCATCTGACAAAGATATCAAGGATGAGAAAGATGATAAAGCCGAAGTCACCGGTCCTGCGCCGGATGCTGCGGAGCCTGAAAAGGGTGGTACTGATACGGATACTGTAATAATCAGCGGCGTTATTCCCGAGGGCGACAAGACTGTGACAGGTGAGAGTGGAACAGACATAAGTGATCTTGCAGAGGATTCCATAATAACTGACACAGATGCGGAGCCGAATGACAATAGCAATAATGAAGGTGATGAGCTGACAGTTCAGCAGAGAATATTCGGCATTGCCGTTCTCGGTCTTGCGTTCGGAATCACCGGTGGTGTCGTCATGAAGAAGATCATGGAAGGTCACAGAAAAGACATGGATCATATGCGTGACAATCTCAGGGACTGATCTGAAAATTATCGAGACTCGGATGTCGATGTCCTGCCCCGCGATGCGGATTCCGATTCGCCCGTCCATCGGAAGGCGCTTCTCCGCGATGTCGAGGTTAGCCATGACCTTGATTCGCGAGATGATGGCGCTCTTGAGGCGGTTCAGCTGCGGAGGGACGTCGACCTTGTGCAGCATGCCGTCGATCCTGTAGCGGATGC
>JAFXKY010000041.1 GCA_017531485.1 Eubacteriaceae bacterium
ACTTGGAATCAATACGAGTCCATTATATATATATATATATATATGCAAGCCTTTTTTGATAAAAAGTCAAAATTTCTATATGTAAAACGTGGTTATAATTCATTCGCAGAAGCTTTTTCCGCACAAAAAAAGAGCATACATTTACTGTATGCTCCTGTGTTTTATTTTACCTTTCTTCTCCTCACAACGACCTTTGCGGTTGCAAGTATGAACATCCAGATCATTCCGAGGTAAAGCATGAACATCGTATCATCGCCCGTTGACGGTGATGACGGTTCAACGAATTTATAATATTCGTTTTCAAACGCAAACTTCAGTTCTTCGACATAATCTCCCGCTACTTTGACTTCCGTTATGATCTCGTTGTCTTCACTGAGCGTTACATCCACCGTAAACGAATATTCCTGCGTGCTGTACGTTACTCCTTCAACACCGGTGTTCTTTTCGTATACCTTATATTCAAAGCTCTTTCCGATGTCGTCTTCACTGAACGTAAGACCGATCGTCGCATTTCCCTTCTTGTCGGAGATGCCTTCGAACTTCGCTCCTGTTTCAACATTTTCAACCACGAATTCGAATCCTTCCGGAGAAAGCTCTCTATTTCCGGTATTCTTGACCGTCTTGACGATTCCCACTTCGATGATTCTGTCTTCCGGCTTCGGAGTATAGATATTTTCGAATACGAGCGTATCCTTAGCGCTTCCGCCGGCTTTCACGATCTTCGTTTCGCTCAGCATCTTTCCTTCAAGACCGTCTGAGATAGTAACCTTGATGTTGTATGCTGACATATCGTACGTCACTCTGTCGATCGGTGTGCGGGTATCTTCCTTGACCACGAAGTAGTATTCCCCTGCGTTTTCAAAGCTCAGGTTGTCAAACGTAAATGCTCCGTTTGCGAGGTTGATCGCGTCATCAAGCGCCGCGGAGTCGATAACATAATCCTCTCCCGTGCGGTAGATGTGGAATGTGAACATGCCGTCTTTGAGACTGCCGCCGCGGAGTTTCTTGATTCCGCCGAGGGATACTATCGCCTTTTCTGCCTTATATGTGTTGACAAATTTGATTTCTTTGTCTTCCTTCACAGCATATGTCGCTTCAAGCTGACCGCCTTTGTCCGTAACCGTTACAGTCACTTCAAATAAGCTTTCGTCATAAGTAACGCCGCCGAGTTTTGCTGAGCCGTCTTCTTTGATCGTATATACATGCGTTCCGACTTTGTCAAAGGCAAGTTCGGGGAAAGCGAACTTATCACCCGTGTTCTTCACGGAAGCAATGACATTCTCCCCTGAAATAAGGTCGAATGAGAATTCTTCATCTGCGATGTTGCGGCCGACGAGTTCTTTCTTGCCGCCGAGAACGAGTTTCGCATCCACAGGGTCATAGATATTGGCGAACTTCGCTGCATATACCGCATCTTCCGTTCCCTTCACTACAGCCTTGACCGTTCCGTCAAGATTATCAATGACTTCCACTTCGAAAGTGTAAGCCGTTTCGTCGTATGTATATCCCTTCTGGCCTGAATTTACTTCTTTAAGCGTATAAACAAACGTCTTGCCCGCATCAGCCGCGCTGAAAGTAAGGCCGAAGCCCGTTTCGCCTGCCGCTGTTGTAGGTTCAGAAATGAGAGTATCAGTTCCGTCGGAGAGTTCGAATGTGAAGCCTGACGGTGTCTTGTTCTGGCCGGATTTATCTTCGAGAGTCTTTGTGATATTGACCTTGAATTCCGCTGTTCCTTCGGGAGCGTAAGTGTTGGTGATACTTACATGTACGTTATATCCCTCTTCGTTCTTCGTAACAACAGCGCTGTTCGTTCCGGTAACTTCGGAGATTTCCATATATCCGTCCATGTCGTTATCCGTAACAACGATGTCGAAATATGAAACGATGCTGTCGTACTCAACCCCGCCTGTGCTGCCTTCAACTTCGGATACTCTGAACGAATATGTGCCGAGTCTACCAAAAGATACAGCCGAGATCACGTCGTTGAAATCGAATTTGTTGAATTCGCTGTTCTCCGCGCTGTAAACAACATCCTTCGTCGCTAAGTTTTCCCATGTTTCAGCCTTTTTCTGTTCGAGGACGAGGGTGAACTTATCCCCTTCCTGCCATTCTCTTCCTTCGAGGAGCTTTTCACCGGTAAGGGTGATTACTTCTCTCGGAAGTGACGGAGAGTATGTATTCGTGAAGCTGAAGCTGATATTTTCATCCTTGGAGATCACTCCCGTTTTGCTCACTTCGTCCGCCGTAAAGCCCGGCTTCTGAGAAGTTTCCGTAACGGTGATGACTGTACCTTCGTAAAGCTCGCTGATTGAGAATTTTTCGCCGTGTTTAAGGGAAATTCTGACTTCTCCCGCTTCGTCTGCGGTGATATCTCCGAGAGATGTCTTCACACTTGCAAGCTTATAATATTCGCCAAGGCTGATCGTGAAATCAAACGTCATATCTGACGGCATGACGTAACTTTCTCCGTATGGGTGAACAACGGTCTTTTCAACCGTCAGTCCGTTGGTTGGCTCCACCGTCGGCGCGAAGGTGTTGAAAAACGTATCCGTCTTCGTCACGACATACGCAAGCGTTCCGCCTACAGACGTGAAAAGTAACATCACTACCGCAACCAACGCGATTATTTTCTTCTTCATGGGAGCCTCCTTTCGTGTATTTCAAAATAATTATTTTATTTCTTTTCCTTCTTCATCATAGAATGTCGGGACAGTAACCGGAATATCGTCGATACCTGATTCGCTTTCAAGCTGATACGCATGCACAACGGAATAAACCCTGACTTCGTCATTTTTGAATTCCGTATATTTACCGTCTTTATATATCTTATGTCCCTTGACATTTACTTTTTCATCAAGATAAAATCCATAAACCGCCGCAGGGGTCTGAGGATAGTCTGTATCTTGTTCGGCTTTCGCAGGGAGAGATTTGATATACGTCAGTGCATAGACATTATATTCCATGCCCTTGATCATTGTCGTTTTTTCCAACTTTGTTTTTGTATATAACGACGTGTCCGTATTATAATCCATATGCAGAATGCCGTCGTCATCAAGCATTTTTGGAACTGCAACATAGAATCTGATGTATTCAGCGTTTTCGCCGGTGTTCTTTGCGGTCAGTATATACTCCGCAAAGCCGGACTTTTCCCTTGCTCCGTCTGCCACAAGCGGATAAAGAACCATTTCTTTGCTTTTTGTTATGTTAAATTCCACAAGCGGTTTTGTCCCATCCGTCTGCGCCTGAGTCGTGAAGACCTGCATTTCCTGCGAATATTCCCCGCTTTGCATTGTCTCATATCCGAGCTTTCCGCTGACGAGCGCCGTCAGAAGGAGAACCGCCGCAAGACTTATGTAAAAAACTCTTTTCAATTTAATTCGCCTCCCATTTGGTGCTCAAAGGACACTTCCCAAGCGCCCTTTGAACACCCCACGAGTGGGGTGTAAGTGTGAATTAATCACGGTTTTGCAATATCTTCCCAACCGTCATTTGCTAAATAACGACCGAGTTCACCATTAAATGTTCCACCTGTTACTGAAACATTTTCCTGTGTTGTTTTAGCATTTCCTCCACCGAAACATACATCACCATTGAATGTTCCGCCTGTGATCGTAACATCTACATTCGCGAAACTCTGACCTGCAGAATATGAATATACAGCTAATCCTGTTGTACTGTTTAATTTTCCGCCGTTGATCGTAAGGTTAATTTCCGGAGCATCTGCCGGCTTGTTGCTCGGAAGCTGAATCTGGATTGCTCTTGAACCTGTAATTGTTCCACCGTTGATTGTGCAGTTGATTGCACCTGCACCGAACGGGCAGAGACGGATAGCGTTCTTCTGACTTACAATCTCACCACTGTTAACGATAAGTTCAGCACCTGCTGAGCAGTCGATTGCAACGCTTGAACCGCTGTCTGTTGTGTTGATGATTGTAGCACCGTCAATTACAAGTTTGCCTGTGTTGTTGATTGTGTTTGTGCCGTAGCCGAAGCTCGGATCGCCAACGCCTTCGTATGTAACAGTACCGTTTTTGAGTGTAAGTGTACCTTTATTCGTGATTGCTGATGAAGCTTTTGCTTCTGTGCTTACGAGGCTGATTTCATTACCTGCGAGGTCAATAGTAACTTCTTTACCTGCGGGAATTTCAAATACTTCTGTAAGTTCAAGATCTTTTGCGAGTGAAACTGTAACAGAATCACTTGTTTTTAATGCTTCTGTAATTTCGTCAACTGATGAAACAAACGGAGCTGTCGGAATGCTCATACCGCCAAACCATTCAGCTGCTTTTTCTGCTGTTACATCACCGAAAGCTGTATCAAGAGCTTTTTCAGCATCTGCGAATCCGTTTGTCTGAACTGCCTGAGAGAGAACGAGGATGTCGTATGTACCGTTCTTGTTGCCGTCGATTGCTTCAACGTCTTCGTTTGTTGCTCTTGAAGCCATGTAAACCTGACAGAGGTTCGGGTATGTAGTTGCTCCTGCGGGGAGAATACCATTTTCATGTTTCCAACCGCTACTTGTATTAGCACCTGTATAGATTAATTCATAAACGTGATATTTATTTCCATCAATTTCTACATAGTCTACGAAACCTTTTGTCCACGGCTGTTTACCGTCGATATTCTTATCAGCTTCTGTTGCACGCATTTCAGTCATGATAAGGTTCTGATTCGGATATTCTGCACTTACAATCTCAGCTGTGCCAACTTCAAGTGCAATAATCGTACGCACGTAAGCATCTGATTTTCCTGTGTTTTCAACAGTTACGAACTTATCAACTGCATTCGGAGTATTGAATACGCTTGCTCCGCCGTGAGAATCAACCTGAGACATTCTTACAGGGATATCATCGTAATCCCATGTTATTCCGATAGCTGTTCCACCATTGGGAACGATTGCGGGATAAAGCGGTTTAGCCTGTGTGAAGTCTGTAAGAACATAGCTCGTCTGATTGTCGATTGTGTCAGTTTTGTAGTTGCCATTTTCAACTACTCTTTCATACTCATGCTGTTCAATGTAAACGTTACCAAGAGTCATAACGTTAACATCGCTGTCTGTGTCCTGAAGGTACGCGATCGTTGCGCCTACAGATACAGATGCGACCATTGCCATTACGAGCACGAAAGCAATGATTTTTTTGAAAGTCTTCATTTTTTCTGCCTTTCTGTGTGTGTGTTTTATTTTTTCTGCTTTTTTTATGTAATCGGTTTCCCGTTTACACCACTTTTGGTTCCCCACCCCGAAGGGTGGGGTAAATTATTTTTCTGCTGTGTTGATTGTTGAATTATTTAATTGTAACTGCCGGTACGTTTCCGCCACGGATGATTCCGTCTGTGTTATCAACGTAATAAACCGGTGTGCCACCGTTCATTGTGCATGTGTCGAATGTGATCGGCAATTCGTTTGCGCCTGCAAGAACTACACGGTTGTTGAATTCACAGCCATTGAATTCAGCGGGGCTGTAAACACGGATACCTTTTTCAGCCCAAATGCTTGTAGTATCTGTGTTCTCAAATACGCAGTCATTGAATGTTACAGTACCTGTTACGTCTTTGTTAGCACCGATCTGGATTTTACCTGTTTTGAATGTGCAGTTGTTGAATACAGCATCACCAAAGAGTTCATCATAGTGAACTGCTGAGTTAGCACTTCCTACATCAAATGTGCAGTTGTCGAATGTAACATCATTGATGTACATGTAGTTCATGTTTGCTGTAAATGTGCAGTTAACGAATTCGATGTTGCGGTCTTTGTAGTAATGACCATTAAACGGGTTGCTTGTAATTTCAGCATCTGCAATGATGACATTGTATGCACCATTATCGAGAGCAGCTACAACTTCTTCTGCTGATTTAACAACAACTACTTCTTCCCACGGATTTGTCGGAAGACCTGAAGCTGTGAATGCATCGTCAGCTGTTTCGAAGCCTGAAGCCTGAACTGCCTGTGCAGCTACCGGAATGATTACAGGTTTAGAGAAGTCGAAGTTGATTGCCTGACCGTCGAGGTAGTAGATACCTGTATCCGGATCACAATCAATGTGTTCATCAAGATAGAAACCTACAAATGCAGCTGCGTCTGTTGTTTTACCTGCTTTAAGAGCTGTCTGGTATGTGAATGAGTAAACATTGTATTCAATACCATCAATGTTTGCAGGATCTTCAACTTTCATTGTGATATCAGCATAATTTGCGTTTGCGTTGTTTGTATCCTTGTTATAGCTTCCGTCTGAGAAGAAACGGTTTCCGAGGTTCCAGTGAAGTGCGTTCTTAGCTGAAGCCTGTGTTGATTCTTCAAGAACTGCAGGAACTGCTACGAGGATGCGGACATAAGCATCGTTGATGCCTGTGTTTTCGATGTTAACGATCTTGTCAACATAGTTTGCAGCTGTCGGCATACCGTATTCGTCTTTTTCGCCCTGAGCTGATCCGACGATCGGAAGAAGCTGTTTTCCCTGTTCGAAATCTTCGAGTCCAGTGAGATCGCCTTTTTCGTCGTATGCTCTCTGCTGTTCGATGAGTTCGATGTTGACTTTACCAACTGTCATAACGTTGACTTCTGTTTCTGTGTCTGTGAGATATGCAATAGTAACGCCTGTGAATGCTGATGCGATAAGCGCTACTGCCATGCATAATGCCACTACTTTTTTTGTACTCATTATGTATTTTCCTTTCATGTTTGTTTATATGTATCGGCCATGCCGTCTACACCACATTTATTCGATGACGATCTCCACATCCGCCGGATTGATTATCTCCCACGCATTTATCGCCGTATCGATCTTTTCATACTGCACCGCATATGCTGTCACGTTAAGCTTCGGAAGATCGACCATATCCCTGAGGGATTCTTTCGTTATTTCCGCCCTGAGGTTTACCGTATCGTCCTTTATTACGCCGAAAACCACATCGTCCTCAGCCTTTTCCACGATCCTGAAATAAACTCCCTCGACGGCTTTCCCGTCCTTATCCTCAAGCTGTGTCCAGCCATCCGCGATGGTATATTCAAGATATTTGTCAAACTCGTTCTGTTTTTCAAGTCTGACCATGAGCCATGATTTTTCACTGCCTTTCAGAACCGTCACCTTCGGGTCCTTTTCGATCGTCTGCCCAACTATCATTTCATAAAGGTTGGTCTTCGGATCATCATCCCCGTCAAGTCCCGTGTCCGTTTCCGTCAGTTTTATCGTGATATCGCCGTATGTGAAGGTATTTACAACTGCTTCCGTCTTATCCATCATCCACGCTACGCTCGGCGCGACGAATGTGGTCGTGAGCACGATTATGGCTGCTATCAGCGCCGCTATCTTTGTTCTCTTCATCGCAATACCTTCCTTTCTTTATTACTGAATTTCGATTTCGTCGTTAGTGTTTTCTGTCTGTGTCGTCTGAGTAATTGCCGCTTCTGCCGCCATCTGGTTTGAGAATGCTTCCCATGCAACGTCTTCAGCCGTCTTTGTTACCTTATCCGGCTGACCTTCTTCACCCGGTTCTGTAACATCACTGAATCCTGTTGCCTGAATTGCGTGACCTTCGACAACGATGCGGAAGTTTCCGTCATAGAGCGCTTTGAGTTCTTCGCCGTTGAGTGTTGAAGGAACTGAGAGGTGTGTGAACAGCGGTTCAAGTGCCTTCGCCGTATCTTCGCCCGCAACCGCTTCTTTATATCTGAATTCGAATGAGATAGCGTTTTCCGGCTCGTTTACAGAGAATCCTTTGTATACCCATACCGTTTCATCCCAGCCTTCGAGAAGATCCGCATAATCATTAAGTCCGTTCTTTGCGTTTGCGATGATCGTATCTACCGCACTGCGGTTATATACTGTCATGATCATTCTTATGTATGACTTTTCGCTTCCTGCGCCGAGAGTGATCGTCGGGTCTTTCGTATATTTCTCGCCGGGAACGAGGTGATATTCGTTCTTCGTGACCCTTGTGGGAGGATCAGTCGTCGGTTTTCCGTCCGGTGTTACCTCCGTTTCGTCAAGAGTGATCTGTACCTGACCTACGGTGAATGTATTTATTACCTTTTCCTGATCGGTGAGGTATGCGAGAGTTCCTGTAAATACCGCGCTTGTCATCATCATTACGCACAGTACAAGGAGTGTGATCTTATACTTATTCATTTTTTTCATCTTCTCTCTCCCTGGCTTTCTTCTTTTCTTTCTTCTTGTCTTCGTCTTCAAATATTATGTCGGGAAGGATCACCAAAAGCAGTATCAGCGCTCCTCCGGCTATTGCGAAGAGTCTTCCCGGCTTTGTCTGCATATAACTTATCAGGTATCCCAGTTTCGGAACTGTGAATATCGGCTTTCCGATTATGTTCTCGGGACTTACGAGGCTTCCGTCCGCCATGTCGTTTGCATCCCCCTTCGTCCTGTATGCCACAGTGCCGTTTTCGTTTACCACCTCTATTATGCGGTGGGTGGCGAGTGTATCCCCGCCTGAAATGGCGAAGGTTATTATGTCCCCTTCCGTAAGTGAATACGGATCATCAACATCCTTTACGTATATTACGGAACCTGTCTGATACGTCGGTTCCATTGATCCCGAAAGCACTGTGTATATATCTATCCCGAATACTCTCACTCCTGCGAGGAGCATCGCGAGGATCACGACAAGAAGCACAAGGATCGTCGTGAATCCGTTAAAAATCTTTTTTAAAATCTCCATAACACGGATTTCTCCCATGAACTTTTCTTCGCAGAATAAGTTTTCCGCGAACACGGGTGCCTAGACGTACCCACATGGAAATATACCACAAATCAACCATTTTATCAAGGGTAAAAGGAGCAAAAAAACTTATTTTTACTTTCCGGGTCCTCCCCTTGAAAAAAATAGCTAAAAAAGCCATTTATGCCATTATCTTACGCTTCTGTAAAATGACGCAAACCATTCTGAAGCACACAAAATATTGCCCAAAACCAAACGACAACAAGATGCAGGATCATAGAATCAGCGCCGCCTTACGCAACAAAAAAAATCCTGCAAAAACACAGGATCTTTCCTATTCATAAATCAATATTTCCGCAATGTCTTTCGCCGAAACTCCGGAGATGATATCAAGTCCGTCCGCGGCACTTATGATATCTTCCGTTCTCAGCCGCACACCTTTCAATGCCTCTTCAAGCGTCGATATTTCTCCCCTTGCGAAGAAATCTCCCGAAAAGTGAATATCGCGGATGGTGCCGCCGTCGAGGTCGAACTCCACCGCCACGAGCCCTGCGGGAAGCTTTTTCTTTCGGGAAACGGAGAGCTTCACTCTTCCCCCGAAATTATATTCCCATTTCGAAAATTTTTCCGTCACAAGTTTTCCGACAGCCGACCGGTCTTCATCCGTAAGGACATATTCCTCTGCGTCATAAACTCCGGAGAGGTCTTTTATGAGTATCTCTCTCAGTTCTTCCGCACTTATGCCCTGACTGATAAAGTCGCTGATATTCGCCACCCTGCTACGGACGGAAGAAATGCCCCTTCCCGAATATTTCTCAGGGTCAACACTCAGCACTTCCGACATATTTTCAATATTCACATCCACCATGACCGTACCGTGGCAAAGTACCTTATTTCCTGAAATATGCTGTGCGTTTCCGCCGATTTTTTTATCACCGACCAGCATATCATTCCTGCCGCCGAGAGATGCGTTCACCCCGAGTTTTATGAGAGAATCGATAACAGGCTGCACATACGGCGAAAAATCTATCTCGTCACCCTTTTTATGGCACACAAACGAAAAATTCAGGTTACCTTCGTCGTGATATACAGCCCCGCCGCCTGACAGTCTTCTTGCGAGATATATATTATTTTCCTCAAGGACCCTCATGTTCACTTCGCTGAGGGCGCTTTGATATTTTCCGATAATGACGGAAGGAGCATGAATATAAAAAATCATATATTCATCCACAAATTTCCCGTTACTCATCAGATATTCTTCCAAAGCCATATTACAATATGGAATCTTATAATCCGAGCAAATATATTTCATCCCAACCTCCGGAGATCATTATACCTCATTTCACCCGTTTTTCCTAATATTTTCGCATTTCATCCTTGATTCATCCCATGTCTTCCGATAACAAGGGAGGGCGGGAAGCGCTGCAGAGCTGCGTTTCTCGGGAAGATGGAGATATAAAAAACAGATCTTTAATTACGAAGAATATTGCAGCGCGGGGATCTTAAACGGAAGATTTGCGCGAAGGCGCAAATCAACCTTACCAACCCACAAAATACCCGGGATATACTTCCCGGCCTATTATTTTCTTACATCTGTTCAGGTGCCGAAACGCCGATGATTCCGAGTGTGTTTTTAAGGACATATCTTGCACCTTCAACAAGCGCAAGTCTTGCTTTCATAAGCTCAACATCTTCGCATTTTACTCTGCATGAATTGTAGAAGCTATGGAAAAGTCCTGCAAGATTTGTGGCATATTTCGTCATTCTTGACGGATCATATTCCGCTGCCGCATCGCTGATCTCTTTTGAGAAGCTTGCGAGCTTGTCGAGAAGTTCCGTTTCCTGCTTTTCTTTGAGAAGGCTGAGATCGGCTCCTTCCGTTGATTCACCGATATTTCTGATGATAGAGCACATTCTTGCGTGTGCGTACTGAACATAAAATACGGGGTTTTCGTTTGACTGACGGATAGCAAGGTCAAGGTCAAATTCCATATGTGTTGACGGAGCGAGTGAGTTGAACATGAATCTTGCCGCATCAACTCCGACTTCGTCCACGAGATCTGTGAGGGTCACGATCTGTCCTTTTCTCTTTGAAAGACGGACAAACTCTTCTCCGAGCTTAAGCTGAACGAGCTGCATGAGAATAACTTCAAGGCGTTCTTCCTTTGTGTTAAGGACGGCTTTCATGGCTTCCTTCATTCTCTTTACGTGGCCGTGGTGGTCAGCTCCCCATACATTGACAGCCATATCAAAGTTTCTCTTCGCAAATTTGTCATAGTGATACGCGATGTCTGCCGCATAATATGTGGGAATGCCGTTCTTACGGATAAGAACTTCGTCTTTTTCGCATCCGTAGTCAGTAGCTTTGAACCATACCGCGTCGTCAGCTTCATATGTCGCGCCGTTATTTGTCATAACGCCGATAACGTCATTGATCTCTCCGCTTTCGTGGAGGTTTGTTTCGCTGTACCATACGTCATATTCGATTCCGTAAGCGAGGAGGTCGTCCTTCATCTTCTTAACAGCGATCTTGAGAGCATAATCAGAAAGGGCTTTATTTCTTTCTTCTTTTGTCGCGTTCACAAGGCTGTCACCGTGGAGTTCGTAATATTCCGTTGCGTAATCAGTGATGTAGCTTCCCTGATAACCGTCTTCCGGGAACGGATAGTTGGAATCAAAAAGCTGCATATAGCGTGATCCGATGGATTCACCGAATTTAAGGATCTGATTGCCTGCGTCGTTGATATAAAATTCCTTCGTAACATCCCATCCGCAATATTTATAAATATTTGCGATACAGTCGCCGACTGCGCCGCCTCTTGCGTTGCCGATATGAAGCGGACCGGTTGGGTTTGCGCTGACATACTCAAAGTTGATGCTCTTCGGAGTTTCGAGAGTCATCTTGCCGTAATCATCCTTATATTTCAGAATGTCTGCAAGTTCATTCTGATACCACTTCGGCGAAACATAGAAGTTGATGAATCCCGCTCCCGCCATTTCTACCTTTTCGATAGTGTCTTCACTAACTTCGAGACCTGAAATAACGATCTCAGCAAGTGCACGGGGGTTCATTCTTGCGATCTTCGCAAGCTGCATTGCAACGTTTGTGGAAAAGTCCCCATTCTTTGAATCCTTCGGGATCTCAACATGAACGTCGGGGATTTCTTCGAGGGCAACTTTACCTTCTTTTACAGCGTTTTCAAGGCTTGAAGTAATCGCATTTTTAATATATCTGATAAGTGACAGTTTTCCGTCCATTATTTACTCTCCTTTGAGTATATTAATTCTTTGCGCGCATCATATCTTTCATACGCAAGGTCGATGAGTTTTGTGATGAGATCTGTATATTCTATTCCCGTAGCCTGCCAGAGTTTCGGATACATGCTGATGTTTGTGAATCCCGGAAGAGTGTTGATCTCATTCAGTAAGATGTTTCCGCCGTCTTCAATGAAGAAGTCCACTCTCGCAAGACCGCTGCCGCAAATTGCGTTATATGCCTTAACAGCCATTCTGCGTACTCTTTCTGAAAGTTCTTCGGAAATATCTGCGGGAATGATTACAACTGAGCTGTCACCGCTTAAATATTTTGCTTCGTAATCATAAAACTCATTGCAGGGAATTACTTCTCCGACAACACTCGCCTGCGCGTCTTCGTTTCCGAGAACGGCAACCTCAACTTCTCTGCCTGCGATAAACGCTTCGATGATGAGTTTTGTATCATATTTAATAGCTTCTTCGATTGCTTCTTTGAGTGAAGCTTTGTCTGTCGCCTTTGAAATACCCACACTTGAACCCATATTCGCAGGTTTTACGAATACCGGATAATCAAAGCAAAGTTCGATAAGATTCACGCATTTGTCCATATCTTCAAGAACTTCGCTCTTTCTGAGCATAGCATATTCACCTGTTCCGACTCCTGCCGCCTTGCATATTTCCTTTGTTGCGACTTTATCCATAGCAACGCTGCTTGCGAGAACACCGCATCCCACATAAGGAACGTTCATGATATCGAAAAGTCCCTGAATTGTTCCGTCTTCGCCGAATGTTCCGTGAAGAACCGGGAAAAACACGTCGATTTCGTCAAGCTTTCCGCCTGCAAGGATCTCAAGGTTTGTTGAAGGCATGGTTACGTGATCGATCCATGTTCCGTCTTTGATATTTTCGATATCTCCGTCATACACGATCCACTTTCCGTCTTTTGTGATTCCGACAGGTGTAATGTCAAACTTATCGCGGTCGATAGCTTTCATCACGTTGTATGCAGAATTGAGAGATACTTCATGTTCTCCGCTTTTTCCGCCGAAAATTATTCCGACATTTCTCTTTTTATCCATAATTTTTCCTTCCGATCGTTTTATATCTTAATTTTATTCCGGATTTCTTTCGGGATTACTTTTTGTGTTTGTTGAAAAGCTCTTTTTTAACATCATACAGTCTGTCCGAAATATCAACATGGAACTGGTTCGGGTTCATGAAGCGGAGATTTCCTGTCCAGAATGTCTTTTTCTGAGCCTTGCAGTACGCGCGGATATCTTCAAGTCCGGGTGACTCATACACAAGTTTTCCGTCGATATATACGGGAATGAGAAGATCTTTCGCATAGAAATCTTCAACGACCCTGTTTTTGTATGTGTACTGCGGATGATATATTTTAAGAGGCTTTGTTTCGTCAACAACTTCATCGTCAAACATGATAAGATCCGCATTTGCCCTGCCTGTGTCTTTGTCATAAAGACGTACGACTTTCTTATAACCGGGGTTTGTGATCTTTTCTGCAGAGTCAGATATCTTCATCTTCGGCTGAAGCACGCCGTCTTCGTCTGCAAGGGCGCAGAGTTTATAAACAGCGCCGAGAGCCGGGCAGTCATAAGCCGTGATCATCTTCGTTCCGACACCCCACATCGTAATCTTCGCATTGTCGTTCTTAAGGTCGAGGATGCGATACTCATCAAGGTCGTTTGATGCAGAAATAACTGCAGTTTCATGTCCCGCAGCGTCAAGCATCTTTCTTGCTTCCTTTGAGAGATATGAAAGGTCTCCGCTGTCTATTCTGATGCCGTAATTTCCCTTGCATCCGCCTTCAGCCTTAAGCTTGGTGAAGAGCTTGATAGCATTCGGAACACCGCTTTTAAGAGTGTCATAGCTGTCAACGAGAACGATAACGTTGTTCGGATTGAGTCTTGCAAAAGCTTCGAATGCCTCGTATTCATCATCAAATGACATTACGAGTGCGTGTGACATGGTTCCCTTTGAAACGACGTCAAAGTAATATTCCGCTTCAACGTCTGCCGTTCCGGAGCATCCGCCGATGATGCAGGCACGTGTTCCGTAAAGACCGGCTTCCGTTCCGTGCGCACGGCGAAGACCGAAGTCGAGAACGCTGTCGCCTTTTGCCGCATCGCAGACTCTTGAAGCTTTTGTGGCGATGAGGGTCTGGTGGTTGATGATAGCAAGCATTGTCGTTTCGATGAGCTGAGCTTCCGCAAGCGGCGCTTTTACGCGGATAAGCGGTTCATTCGGAAATACTACAGATCCTTCCGGCATTGCATAGATCTCTCCTGAGAATTTGAAATTGCGGAGATAATCGAGATATCCGTCTGTGAGTTCCGGATGGTTTTTGTGAAGAAGCTGAATGTCTTCTTCTGAAAAGCTCATTGTTTCGATATATTCTATTATCTGTTCAAGGCCTGCGAAGATAGCATATCCGCCGTCAAACGGGTTTTTTCTGAAGAATAAATCGAATACCGCCGTTCTGTCGCCGATGCCCATTTCGTAATAAACGTTGCTTACACTGAACTGATAATAATCTGTTGCGAGGTTAAGTTTCCTTTGCTTTAATTCCATAACTCCTCCTTGATATTTCCGTCATGCGGAAAAATAATATATTTCAACGCTTTAAAATAAACACAGAAAACCAAATCCTCATTTTCCCGAGAATTTGGTAAATTCATTCTATCTGACACTCCGTATATAATGACCTGTATATAAAAAATGGTGACACTGACCGGGCTTGAACCGATGACCTCCACCGTGTCAAGGTGGCGCTCTTCCAGCTGAGCTACAGTGTCACTCAAAGAGTGCTGTAGATATATTACACCAAAACCGCAAAAAAATAAAGTCTTTTTTTTCATTTTGGCGTTTTTTTTGAAAGCTTCCGCAAATAATATACCCGAAGAAAACACAGAGGTAAAAAATGAAAGATAAAAATTCAATTTATGACGAACTTCCAAGCGGTCTTGCCATGATGCTCGCTCAGGATACAAACGCCCTCATGGCCTTCGCCAACCTCACCAATCAGGAAAAATCCGCCTTCGTCCAGCAGGCAAGAGAAGTCACTTCCCGCGCCGACATGAGAAGGCTCGTCAAAGCAATGAGCGATACGGGCAATACGTATACGGGATGAAAAAAGTCGGGATGACCCGACTTTTGTTTTTATATATCCGTTCTGAAATGGATCGTCACGATCGTTGAATTCATCGTCTCCGTCACGATGCCGTATTCATCATATTTCGTCAGAAATTCCCTGATCTTTTCTTCCATCTCGTCAGTCACTTCAGTGCGCTGTTTTGCGCGGCCCACGTACCACTTTACTGCATCTTCAAATTTTCTGTCCGCAAACCATTCTTCCTTATGGCAAGTGATGTTCGGTTCATATCCTTTCAGCCAGAGATAATTGAAGAAGTTCAGTATATCGTTATCTTCCTTCTGCTGATATATTCCGAGCTCCCTGAAAAGCGCATCATGGATCTCATCTGTCCTTCTTACGTTCTTCTGCACAAAACACATTCTCTTTGCGCATTTTATCATCTTCTCAAAAGTTTCATAATCATTGACAGCCGGAGTCATATGCGCAAAGACAACATCAAACTTCTTTTCCCATCCGAGATCACCTATATCCGCCGCAAGCCAGTCGAGAGTCACAAACTCCGTATTTTCATACTCAAGATCATCCGCTCTTTCATTCGCCGCTTCGATCATTTTCGGCGAAAGGTCGCATCCCGTGACTTCCCTTACGAACGGCGCGATCGCAAATGAATATATTCCCGATCCGCATCCGATGTCAAGGACGGAAAATGACGGAACGATCCCTCCGTTGTCATGCATCGTCATGAGAAACATATTTTCATCAAGACGTGGAATCGGCTTTTGCATGTAGTCTCCGCTTGAATTGTCCCATAATTCCCTCATGACATCAATATCCATGTCAGATTTCCAGTTTTCTTTTAAGTATTCGAGGTTCATTTTTTCCTCCGGAAGTTTTATTATATCTTTATTATACTATATCATCCACCTTCAAACAAGAAAAAGCAGGGATTTCAAAAACGCGAAGCGAATTCCCACGGCGTTTTATTTTTTATCATCTATAATCGTTAGCGATATTACCAATAAACTTCCTCCGGTTCAACTCCCCATTCAGCCATCTTCTCTCTGAACAGAGATTCATCGACAACGTAGAAGTCATATACTTCTTTTGGTTTAGGATTGGAGTCGTAAAATTTCACAAATATTACAGACCACGGAGCGAAAAATGGGTAATAGTCCTCCGGAAGTGTTCTTTTAGGACGATCATGTTCTTCCACGGCAAACACAGCACTCCTTGCATAATTTTGTGGCATTTTCCATTCAATAGAGGTTTGTTCTATCCTTTTTATCTTAAAATCATCCCAGGCATAAAACTTGCTGAAACACAGAAACTTCACCTCGCATCCTTGTGGACCGAATACAAGTGTCCTGAAAATAGCAATTCCATAAGAAACCAACAGAAAATACACAAAAATATTAACCAATAATACCGCAAGAATAGCATCTGTAATATTTATCAACCAATCAAATACATCATATATCAGAAGTGCATTTGCAATAAACACACATGATAACAGCATGAAGAATCGTCCTCTCATATTCTTCCCTGATTTGATAATCATCAGTACCTCCATCCCCTCGTCATTTTTGTCAGCATATATCTTCTGTACTGCATACTTCAATTTTCTCAAACAACTCTCTGAGTTCCGGATTGTCGTCTGTTATTCTACTATCAATAATGAAGGTATAAATTCCTTTCCTGTCATCTTTATAAGCAAAGATGCACGCAGAACCATACTCATAATGAACCCATGTTTTTCTGCTGATAGTTTTTATCAAACGGTTTTCATCAGTATATATGACAAATGATTGAACGGATAAATCAACCTTATCAATATCACGGAGTCTGACGTCATTTGCTTTGACACCGAAACAAGTATCTTTAAGCATATCAAGAAGACTTTCGACTCTATCTGCTTTGAGTTCTATACTGTCGCTGTCAAACAGTACCGGCAAACATACCCTCTTGTTCAGCCACTCCTCATAGATTCCCGGTCCGTAATAACACGCATTCTCTCTGGAATAAGAAAAACACGCCTGAACTGCTTTCTTGATCCGTGAAAACAGCTTCAGAGAATCCGGGGAACTGTTTTCATCCGTTAAGAAAAACGTTCCACATTCAAGGCGTGTTCCCTGATATATGCAAGGAGAAAAATACACGTAACCACCATCCTTGCCATGAAGACTTATTTCTGTGACATTCTCTACAGAAGACGGCAAATTAAATATTTGCCTTCGTTCGCTGTCTAAAACAGATTCTCCTTTTTCCTGCAGATAATTTAACAGCCCCGTGAGATCATCTTTATTGAAATATGCATAAATTGTTTTGCCCATGTACTATCCTCACTGATTGCCTGATTACATGACACCAATCGTATTCGTATTTTATCAGACAATATATTCGAAAACAAGAAAAAGCAGGGATTTCTCCCTGCTTACAGCTTAAATTATTCATCGTCACCGGGGTTTAATTTACCTCTGAGATATGCGTCGATGAAGTTGTCAAGTTCGCCGTCCATAACAGCACTGACGTTACCCGTCTGTTCGCCTGTACGGTGGTCTTTTACCATTGAATACGGATGGAAGACATATGAACGGATCTGGTTTCCCCATGCGATCTGGCCGTAATCCCCTTTAAGGTCGGAGATCTTGTCTTTCTGTTCCTGCTCCATAAGCTCCGTAAGCTTTGAAACGAGCATCTTCATAGCAACTTCCCTGTTCTGATGCTGACTGCGTTCGTTCTGGCAGGCAACTACGATTCCTGTGGGGATATGTGTGATTCGGATTGCGGATTCCGTCTTGTTTACGTGCTGACCGCCGGCACCGCTTGCGCGGTAAGTGTCGATTCTGAGTTCTGACGGGTCGATCTCAATGTTGATCACGTCGTTGATTTCCGGCATTACATCCACCGATGCGAATGAAGTATGTCTTCTTCCGGCTGAGTCAAAGGGAGAGATTCTGACGAGGCGGTGTACGCCCTTTTCCGCTTTCAGATATCCGTAGGCATTGATTCCTTCAAAGAGAAGGGTTACGCTCTTTATTCCCGCCACGTCCCCTTCAAGATAATCAAGCATCGTGACCTTATATCCGGAACGTTCCCCGTAACGTGTATACATTCTCAGGAGCATATCCGCCCAGTCCTGACTTTCCGTACCGCCGGCACCGGGGTGGATCGAGAGGATGGCGTTGTTTGCATCGTATTCACCCGTAAGGAGCATTTCAAGGACGAATGCGTCGTTTTTCTTTCTGAGCTCCATAAGCTCGCTTTCAAGCTGAGCCATTTCTTCCGCGTCGTTTTCGTCTTCGATAAGCTCGGACAAAACAAGCGCATCTTCCGCCATTGATTTTACGGAATTATACTTGTCAATTTTGTTTTTCAGTACCTTCATGTCCTTTAATACCTTCTGGGCATTTTCGTTGTCATCCCAGAAATCGGAGGCGGACATTACTTCCTCAAGCTTTGAATATTGCAGAGTCAATCCTGCAACGTCAAAGTGAATCCCCCATTTCAATGATTGTTTTCTCGATTGAAAGTATTTCACTTCTCATTTCGTCGAGTGCGATCATTATATCACTTCCTTTACAATTTTTTCTGTATTTATACCTTGTCATGTAACTTACAATACCTGATCGGACAGGCTCATGCGGATTCAGACAAGCTTATCTTTTCCGTGACAACGCTTATACTTCTTCCCGCTTCCGCACGGACAAGGAGCGTTGAGGGCGATCTCGCCTTCTTTTTTTATCTTCGTTTCCTTGATCTGGTTTGTGATGAGAACAGGCGCCTTCATCTTCTTCTGAGTGTTTTCTTCGGCGCGTTTTTTCTTTTCGATGCGCACGGCGAAGATTCTCTTCACGACCGTATCCACGATATTGTCGTTCATCTCATCAAACATTTCGGAGCCTTCTTTTGTGTATGCAACGACGGGATTCGTCTGCGCATAAGCCCTGAGGACGATGCCCTGCTTGAGCTGATCCATATTGTCGATATGTTCCATCCAGTGACGGTCAACACACTCCAGAACTTCATAACGCTCATAAGCCTTATAAAGCGGATCGTTTCCGAGAAGCTGCATCTGCGAAGCTCTTCTTTCAATGGCTTTTTCGTAAATCGCACCGATAAGCTCTTCTCTTTCCTTTATCTCTCCGAGTTCAACGTCTATGAAGAAATATTCCTTTATCTTCTTTTCGAGTCCTTCAATGTCCCAGTCTTCGCCTGTTTCAACATCGGGGGTGTACATATAAACGTATTTTTCAATAACGCGCTCGATCATTCCGAGGATCTGTTCGGTGATGTCGTCGCCCATGAGGATATTTCTCCTCTGGGAATAAATTACTTCCCTCTGCTTGTTCATTACGTCATCGTACTGCAGGACAGCTTTTCTCGCATTGAAGTTTCTGCCTTCGACGTTCTTCTGTGCGGTTTCAATGGATCTTGAAGCGATGGCGAAATCAATGGATTCCTTTCCGTCGTCCGTCGCTTTCTTGATGAGCGACATAGCACTTTCACTGTTAAATATACGCATGATGTCGTCTTCGAATGACACAAAGAATCTGCTTTCGCCCGGGTCCCCCTGCCTGCCGGAACGACCGATGAGCTGATTGTCGATACGTCTGCTTTCGTGGCGTTCAGTACCGAGAACATAAAGTCCGCCAAGCTCCCTTACTCCTTCGCCAAGAATAATGTCCGTACCACGGCCTGCCATGTTGGTGGAGATGGTAACAGCGTCCTTCTGGCCTGCCTGAGAGATGATTTCCGCTTCCTTCTGATGATATTTCGCATTGAGGACAGTATGCGGAACTTTGCGTTTTTTGAGAAGCTTGCTGAGGTACTCACTCTTTTCGATAGATACCGTACCGACAAGTATCGGCTGCCCTGTCGCATGGACTCTTTCGATCTCTTCAACGATCGCCCTGAATTTCGCATCAGTTGATGCAAATACCCTGTCGTTATGGTCGATTCGGTTCAGCGTCTTGCTGTTTAACGGGATGCAGTAAACATCCATTTTGTAAATCTGCTTGAATTCAGCTTCTTCTGTCTTTGCAGTACCGGTCATACCGGACGTTTTCGGATAAAGACGGAAATAGTTCTGATATGTGATGGTCGCACTTACTTTATTTTCGCTTTCGACCTTCACATTTTCCTTGGCTTCGATGGCCTGATGAAGTCCGTCGTTGAAACGTCTTCCGTGCATAAGACGGCCGGTGAATTCATCGACAATAATGATCTTTCCGTCATCAATTACATAATCCGTATCAAGGCGCATTATATAATTGGCTTTCAGCGCCTGATTGATCCTGTGAAGGATCTCGCTGTTTTCCGCTTCCGATGTGTCACTCAGGTTTTCTACATTAAAGAACTTTTCCGCTTTTGCAAAGCCTGCTTCCGTGAGAGTAACTGTCTTTGCCTTTTCGTCGATGGTATAATCATCTTCTTCACGAAGGCCCTTTGCAAAACTGTCCGCAAGAGAGAAAAATCTGTCATCTTCATCAGATGCCATTGAAGAGATGATAAGCGGGGTTCTTGCTTCGTCGATGAGGACTGAGTCAACTTCGTCGATGATGACGTAATTCAGATCCCTCTGTACGATATAATCCCTTGAACGAACCATATTGTCTCTCAGATAGTCAAAACCGAGTTCGCTGTTTGTCGTATACATTACATCCGCCGCATAAGCTTCTTTCTTTCCGTTGCGGTCAAGTTCGCGGATGTTCAGCCCGACTGTAAGGCCGAGGAATGTAAAGATCCTTCCCATCCACTCCGCGTCACGTGAGGCGAGATATTCATTTACCGTTACAATGTGAACGCCTTTTCCGCTGAGGGCGTTGAGATAAGCGGGCATGGTCGCGACGAGCGTCTTACCTTCCCCTGTCTTCATTTCGGCGATGTTGCCTTCGTGAAGAACTGCGGCACCCATGACCTGCACGTGATACGGCATAAGTCCGATAACTCTCTTCGCCGCTTCCCTTACTGCGGCAAAAGCTTCCACCATAAGGCTGTCGAGCGTTTCACCGTTTTGATAACGGCTTTTGAATTCGTCGGTCTTTGCCCTTAATTCTTCGTCGGAGTATTTTTCATACTGCCCCTGAAGCGCAAGAACGTTGTCGGCAATCTTTTTATATTTACTCAGTTCTCTGTCGTCGAGAAATTTTGATATTTTCTTAAAAATTCCCATTTCTTTCTCCTGTAGTTAATCTTTGTAATTATACCACATTAAATCCTTCATTACAACAAACCGAAGAAATTAAAAAAATATCGTATTATAAAAAAGAGAATACTTCCGTATTCTCCGTGAAGATTAATTCTCAATTCCTCTTGACTGAGCATTCACCCTTGCAACTTCTTCTTCCTGCAAAACTTCAAATCTGGTCTTGTATCCGAATGCTTCGTCAGCTTTGATAGTATATCCGCACACACATACGCTGTCTTCGATAACGCGACCGTCTCTCATGAAAACATCCATGTCTTCTCCGCATACGGGACAGATCCTCTCTTCGAGCCTTGCGGTCTTTTTGCCTGATTTGCAACCGTCATGTACTGCCATAAATTCCCTCCGTGAATAATAAGATTGCTTGTTTTGTTTTATTATAGACACTTTGTCAACCGTTGTCAATAAGGGCATTTGCCGACAAGTTCAGGCCACGATAAAAAAATTAAAAAAAGATAAAAAAATACTTGACGAAATCCGGAACCTGTGATAATATACTACTGTTCTTAGCCGAGAGGTACCGAAGTGGTCATAACGGGGCGGTCTTGAAAACCGTTTGGGTGAAAGCCCACGTGGGTTCGAATCCCACCCTCTCGGCCATTTTTGTATCATTAATACTTTTTAAGTAATTCGGAGAAGTACTCAAGAGGCCGAAGAGGCGCCCCTGCTAAGGGTGTAGGACGTTAACGCGTCGCGAGGGTTCAAATCCCTCCTTCTCCGCCATCTTTTTTTTAAGGGAAACTGCTTGAAAGCAGTTATTTTTTTATTTTTTGATCCGGGAGGGATTTGAGGCCCAAGGGGATAGCGAGCATCGAATGATTGAAAACCTGATTTTTCTATGCTATAATTATTCAAAATAAATGCACAGAGGTAGGAGTATGAAAAAAGTATTATGCTTGATCATTGCAACACTTATGCTTTTATGTGATTGCTCTCACTCCCATCCGGATCAGTCACATACCGATACACTTTCAGAAAAATATACATTCACAAAAGATGAGAACGGGGACATTGTCAGTAATTCGGGGGTTGAGTATACTTTTTTAGCGAACGAGGGAATCCTGTACTATTTGGGCAACTTGGAGTTTATCGGCAGTGTGCAAGGAGAAGAAAAAACATACAAGCACTTGGGGGACTCGCATCAAACAGGAATGTTCAAATTAAAAAATGCTACGAACGACAATATACTGATCAGATACGTTCCAAACAACGAATGGTTTGCCATTTATCGAAAAACATCCTTGCCGGCTTATGATTTTTCAGTTAATAACTGCATCCGATTAGAATTTGTTTCCGGAATAGGAAATGCCCGCGAAGATGTAACTCATACAACTTGCGGAGATGGCCTTTCTGACCAATCTGAAATTTGCAAATTCCTGTCAGAAATTCGGATGCAAAATGATCCACGCGAATCCGGATTATACGACTTAATCAGGAAACCGGATGGGGCGTTAGAAAACTGCTATATTTACGGTGTTGTATACGGATTCTTCAAGGAGTATCCCGACCTCACAGTACGAATGAGCATTACTTCATATAACGATTTAGCGTATTCGATCTCTATTGATGGTGAGGAATATGTTTTACCGGAAGAGTGGCTTTTGAAATTAAAAAACAAGTAATTCAAATATGTTTTTATACACCTCAACTTAAATAATGGGAGTGATTGTGCCAAAATCAAAACCAATATTCATATGTATTTCACAATAACTGCTTGAAAGCAGTTATTTTTTTCAATCCCTCAGCTCGCCGGATCACTGCTCCTTTGGCACTGCTTTCCAAAGACACATAAAAAACTGTCCGTTTCGACAAGCCTTTCATCATCAATATCTGCAGATTATTATTTGTCGTTTTCGGTGAATACGGCAAAACTTCACTTCCCTTTCCCCATTCCCTTGCAAATCACCGTTTTTTCATATATAATACGAAAAGCTACTTACTCAAAGGAAATTATTATGCGACTCAGAAGAAAAAAACACTTAGATCAACGCCTTGAAATATCACAGGAATATTTAGTTAAAATATCAGGAAATTACCCGCCGAACCCGAATCTTCCGGGAGAGATCGATGAATCCCTCACTCCTGCTGAGATCTTCGGAAACGACAATCCCACTCACCTCGAGATCGGTTGCGGAAAAGGACAGTTCATCTTAGAGCTTGCCGCAAGACATCCGGAGATCAACTTCCTCGCCGTTGAGCTTCAGCCCAGCGTCATCGTCGATGCTGTAAAGAAGATCGCGGAAGACGACATCAAAAACGTAAAATTCATCCTCACGGCAGCGGAATATCTCGCAAGATATATTAAACCACACACCATCGAGAGGATCTATCTGAATTTCTCCACCCCTTTCCCGAAGAAATCCCAGAAGAACATACGACTGACATACAGCCGTTATCTCGAATTATACAAAACACTCATGGTTGAAGGCGGCGAGATCCATCAGAAGACGGACAACATGCATCTGTTCGAATTCTCCCTTGAGGAATATTCAAAATGCGGATATCATATCCGTAATATCTCACTTGATCTTCACAACTCAGATTTCGAAGGAAATATCGTAACGGAATATGAATACAAATTCTCTTCAAAAGGTATGCCCATATACCGCGTGGAAGCAGTAAAGAGAGATTAAATTTTTCTCAGAAAAATCTTTTTTATACGACTACAAAACGCCGCAATGATACTGCGGCGTTTTTATTATGATTCGGTTACTTTCTTTCCGCATATATTCTCCGGAGTAAGTTTAAGGATAAGGGTGCGGTGAGCGTGTCCTTTTATTTCCCGAGCAATATATTCATCATCGGCAGTAAACTTATGGCTGAGGTCTGTTACAATACTGACGATCGTATCCATATCGTCAATTATCTCCATCCTGCCAAAAATAATGACGCTTTTGAAGTGAAGTTCCCAATGCCCTTCTTTTTTTGTGCCCTCATCATAAACACAGAATGATACCTTGTTATTCTTCCTGAGGCTGTCAAGACGGTGCCCGATATTTCCGCTGTGGAAATAAATGCATCCGTCATCTTCGTTGTAAAAATGATTCATCGGCATTCCGTAAGGATAATCATCATCCCCGATCACAGACAGAACACCACGCTTTTCATTTTTAAGTATTTCAATACATTCTTCGCTTGTTATCTGTTTATTTTTTCTTTCAAGTTCCCTGAACATATTTCCTCCTTAATTCGCTGCATTCGCAGCCGCCTGAGATGCATTTATTATATCTATTGCGAGAAGTATTCCAAGAGAATTCAGCTCATCTTTGTGATCATAAAATTCAAGACTATAGCTGTCACCCCACGTAAACCACTCTTTCTCGACTGTGGCCACCGGAGCCATGTTATATGTCATTTCATAATTATGCTCCATAAATTCTCCGACAACTTCCCATCCGAGAAGTTCGATGACAAAGCGCGGCGTGAAGAAGGATATCTCCCTTACTACCGTCGCGATCAGTTCTTCCCCAAGATAAATATCCACCTTCGGCAAAAACGTAAACGGACGCTGTGACAAGAACATCACTTCAGAACCATTCATATCGTACACATGGAGTTTCTTGCCGATAGTAAAGATCTCACCTTCGACATAATATCTGTCTGTTCCGTCTTCGTCCATGATGTAAAACTTATCGGAGAACGAAAACGCCTTTTGTTTTATATACAGCTTCATTTTCCCCTCAAAACAATTATTTGCAGAAATACGCCTTTACAAGTCCGATGATGCTGTCCTGATCTTTCAGCGCCATGCTTTCGCATGCTGAATGCATCGCAAGGATCGGCACACCGATATCCACCGCACGCATTACCATATTACTGCTTGCAAGCGCTCCGATAGTACTTCCGCCGGGCTTGTCGGCACGGTTCATAAATTTCTGGTAAGGAATGTCATTTTCTTCACAAAGGGAATAAACGATTCCGACGCTCTTCGGGTCTGTGGGGTATTTCTGATTATAATTCATTTTTATTACTACACCCTTTCCGATATGTGCGCTGACGGTCGGATCGGATACGGAAGACTTGTTCGGATGAACACCATGCGCAACGTCGCATGAAAGAAGCATTCCGCCCATAAGGCCGTCAAGGTAATCTTCTCTCGTCTTTCCGAGACTGAGATATATTTTCTCGATTACAAATTCGTTAAGGGAGCTGTCCGCGCCCTGTTTTGTACGGCTGCCGATCTCTTCGTGGTCATAAAAGGCGATGATATTAATTCCGTCATTTCTTTGTGACTGCAAAAGCCCTTCCACACACGCACACACGCTTGTGATGTTGTCCAGACCCTGAGAAAGGACAAATTCATCCTCAAGACCGCACATAACTGCGTTTTCAGAAGTATATGCACAAAGATCGTAACTGAGGATATCGCCTTTTTCAACGTTCATCTTTTCAGCGATCTTCTCGAGAAGAATATCTTTTGAGATACCTTCTCCGTCAAGGGAGCATACGGGCATCATATCATTGAAAGCGTTAAGTTCAACACCTCTGTTGACTTCCCTGTTCATATGTATGGCAAGGTTCGGTATCATCATCACCGGCTTTTCAAAATCAAAAAGCACTTCACTGACGTCAAACGCATTTTCCCCCTTCACACATACTATTCCTGCCATTGAAAGAGGTCTGTCGAGCCACGTGGAATATATTCCGCCGCCGTAAGGCTCAATATTGAGCTTTATCATCCCTGCGCTCTTTATTTCAGCATTCGGTTTTATGCGGAATGTGGGATAATCGGTGTGAGAAGCCGCCATACGGAGCATTCCGTCGGTTTCGCCGACTGTAAACGCATAAAGGCTTGAACGGTAACAATCAACGTAATATTTTCCTCCGCGGCTGATATTCCACTTTTCATCAAGTTTCAGTTCTTCGAAGCCCGCTTCGGAGAGGATCTTTTTGGAGTATTCCACCGCATGATACGGTGAATGCGAATTGTCAAGATATGCTAAAAGGCCATTAACCATAATTTTTCTCCTTTTCGTTCGTTTAAGCTGATTTTATCACACGTATTTACGCAAATCAACAAAATGATAAAACACCGTAAGTATAAAGATTGTGTTAAGATTTTTACACATAAGATAAATACATGGACAATATATGATAAAATATGTGCAGGAGGCCCGCATAATGAACGACAAGATGAGAGAAAACAAAAAAAACACCAGACTTCTCTATCCCGTATACGTCATACTCATTATCTTTGCCGCAACGGGATTTTGTATGATTCTTTCAATGATCGGAATCGAAAACGAATCCATCATCCTGGTATATCTCATTGCTGTCCTCATCAGCACGGTCATAAGCAAAGGGTATATTTTCGGATTCATAACCGCGGTATTCAGCCTTCTAAGCTACAACTACTTTTTCGCATACCCTCACTTCACATTCAGGATAAACGACATACAGGAAGTGATAATGATGTGTTTTTTCTTCGTTACCGCACTCATCGGAGGAGGAATGTCTTCAAGATACAAAACACAATCACGCATCTCTGCGGAAAACGAAAGAACCACAAAACTCATGTATGAAATAACTGAGAATTTCGTCGATATAACGGGAATCGAAAATATAGTCAACACAACCATGGATTTTATTTACCGCCTCACGGGAGAATATTCCACCGTAAGTGTCTATGGCAAAACATATACAAACAACCCGCACCTAACAGACGCCCCGGAGAGGTACACTATACCCATTACCGGCAAATCGAAACAGCTCGGAACATTGACTGTCTTCACATCCCGGAACCTTCTGAGCGCGGATGAAGACAAGATAATAAAAGCCGCCATATATCAGATGGCACTCGTCCTCGACAGGGAAGCGATATATACGGAGAGAGAAAACTATAAACTCGACATGCAGACAGAACGACTTAAAAGCACCCTTCTCAGAAGCATCTCCCACGACATCCGCACTCCCCTGACGGGAATCCTCGGCGCCGCAACGACCATCGTGGAAAATGATGATGTATTGAAAAAAGAGGACGTGACTGCGCTTGCAAAAGACATAATGGAAGAATCCGAATGGCTTATCCTCACAGTGCAGAACATCCTCAACATGACCCGCCTAAGCGATAATACTCTCACTCTCCATAAGGATATCGAACTTGTGGACGATCTGATCTCGCAGGCAATAACAAGGATCTCCAGGGTATATCCCAAAGAAATACATAAACTCTCTTCGGAAATTCCCGACGAACTGATTTTTGTGAATGTCGACGGCGCACTGTTCGTTTCGGTTCTGATAAACCTTCTCGACAACGCTTTCAAACATTCGGACAATCATGAAAAGATCGTTCTGCGCGCTTATTCCGAAGGTGAAAATGCAATATTCGAAGTTACGGACGACGGATGCGGAATAGACGAAAACGTCATTCATAACATATTCGAAGGATTTGTAACCCATAACGATCCGTCCTCGGACCGTTCAAGAGGAATGGGGCTCGGACTGAGCATATGCCGCGCAATAGTCAATGCCCACGGCGGAACCATCACGGCACAGAACCTTGAAAAGGGAGCTTCATTCAGGGTAACGATCAAAAGAGAAGAGGAAAACTCATGAACGTAAAAAGACACATTCTTCTCATAGAAGATGATGAAAAAATATCAAACTTCATGTCCGTTGCTCTCAGCGCAAGGGATTATGCGGTCAGGACCGCAAAAACAGGAAAAGACGGAATATGGCAGCTTATGCATAATCCGCCCGACATCGTCATCCTTGACCTCGGTCTGCCGGATATCGACGGAAATGAAGTCATAAAGCAGATCAGGAGCCTTTCGCAGGTCCCGATCCTCATCGTTTCCGCCAGGGAAATGGAGTCCGACAAGATCCTCGCCCTCGACAGCGGAGCGAATGATTATGTAACAAAACCGTTCGCTCTCGGAGAACTTCTCGCAAGAATAAGGGTAATGGAAAGATACATCGCAAAAGACATACTCAAAAGTGAAAAACAGGAAGGCGGCTTTGTCTTCGGAGATCTCTTCATCGACACGGAAAGAAGACGGATCTTTCTTTCGGAAAATGAGATCCACCTCACGCCCCTTGAATACAAGCTTCTCGTCTTTCTTGCGGAAAACTGCGGAAAGGTCGTCACACACTCCCAGATCGGAAAACACGTCTGGGGATATGAAAACATGGCGGACGTCAAGACAATGCGTGCTTGTATGGCGAATCTCAGAAGAAAGATCGAAAAAGATCCGTCAAAGCCGAAATATATTTTCACGGAGATCGGAGTAGGATACCGCTTCACGGATAAATTCAGATAAATTCCCCTTAATTATAAATCTCCCCTAAATAAGAAGGAGCGCCACACGGGTGCTCCTTCTTTCTGTTTTGAAATAAAAATTAAAGTACAATACTTTTAGCGTATTCCCTTGTTTTTCTGTCAATTTCGATGAGCTGTTCAATGCTTTCAACAGCACAAACATCATGTTCCTGCATGCACTTCTCCACAAGCTCTGCGATCTGTAAAAATCCGATCTCTCCCGAAAGGAATTTTTCAACGGCAATCTCGTTCGCTGCGTTCATTACCGTCGGAAGCGTTCCGCCCCTTTCAACTGCTTTATATGCAAGGCCGAGACACTCAAATGTTTCCCTGTCGGGGTGTTCAAAAGTAAGGCTGAGACCTGAAGAAAAATCCATAGGCGGAATATTGCAGGGAAGTCTTTCGGGACAAGTCAATGCGTACTGTATCGCAAGGCGCATATCCGGTTTTGAGAGCTGGGCAATGACTGAATGGTCCATAAACTCAACTGCGGAATGAACGATGCTCTGCGGATGAACAAGAACTTCAATCTGAGAAACATCAACACCGAAAAGCCATTTCGCCTCGATGACTTCAAGACCTTTGTTCATGAGCGTTGCGGAATCTATGGTGATCTTTCTTCCCATATTCCATGTCGGATGTTTAAGGGCATCCGACGCTGTGACATTTTTGAGATCTTCTCTCTTTTTACCTCTGAACGAACCGCCGGATGCAGTCAGGAGGATGCGTTTTATTTTATTCTCCGTGCCGTTTATGCACTGAAAGATGGCGCTGTGTTCACTGTCCACAGGAAGGAGCTTCACGTCGTTTTTTCTGACTTCCTCAGTTATTATCTCCCCTGCGGAAACGAGTGTCTCTTTGTTTGCGAGCGCAATGTCTTTTTTCGCACTTATCGCTTCATATGTCGGCAGCATACCGACGTTTCCCACGACCGCCGTCAGAACGCAGTCACATTCATCCATCGTTGCCGCACTCACGAGCCCCTCCATTCCGGAAAGAACCATTATGTCCGTATCCCCAAGGCGTACCCTGAGTTCCTTTGCGGCATCTTCATCCATGACGCAGACCATTTTCGGCGAAAACTCCCTCGCCTGAGCTTCAATAAGCCCGATATTACGGTTTGCCGTGATCGCCGCTACTTTCATTCCGGGATTATCTCTTATTACATCAAGGCTCTGCTGTCCGACTGAACCTGTTGAACCGAGAATTGCGATATTCTTTTTCATATTTACTCCTCAATATACCCTTTCATGCCCTGCGTATATTTTATTTCGTTATTTTCCGTTACCCAATATGCGTTTATGTTATATTCGGGATGTTCTGAAATGAATTCAAGAGCATCTTCGTAACTTATCGTAAAGAAATACGTGGAAAGCGCGTCTGCGAGAGCGCTGTCGTCAACCCATACAGTTACGGATCTCATTCCCACAGAAGGCATAAGGGTATCTTTGTCGATGATGTGGTGATATTTCACTCCGCCGGATACGAAATACCTCTGATAATCCCCGCTCGTAACGAGAGAACCGCTCCTGACGCTGACAAGACAAAGAGGCGTAGAATAGGTCACATCCGGATTCTGGATCCCGATCTTCCATCCGGGATCGTTTCCCGTCTTTTCTCCGAGGACCTTGACGTTGCCGCCGATGCTTACAAATCCTCTGATAAGACCTTTTGATATGAAAAATTCATATATTTTCTGCGTCGTATATCCCTTTGCTACGGCTCCCACGTCTATCCTGAGATGCGGATCGGAAATGAACACTGTTGAATTTTCTTCGTCTATGATTATGTCCTCAATATCAATATGTTCCGAAGCTGCCCGCAGAGAAGCCATATCCGGAATCGGCGCGTACACATTCGTCTGAACAGATTCCCTCGCATCATGCCACAGCTTCAACACACTTCCCATTGCGACGTTTACATTGCCGTCGGTAAGATAATACGCATCCTTACAGAACTTCAGCAGGTCAATAATGCGGCTGTCGACCTTAACGGGTTCTTTGCCTGCGTTGTCATTGACTGTCTTCAGGTTATTTATGCCGTCGTAATCATTATAAATATCATAAAGCTTATGATACTCTTCCATAAGAGAAAACGCTTCTTTGGCGGTCTGCATAAAATATCTTTCACTTTCTGCGCTCGCATATATCTGCACATAAGTATCAAAGACTCCCGTAAATGATGTTTCATAGAATCCTTCTCCGCATGATGAAAGCGGAAGAATGAACATAACCGCAAGCAGTATACAAATCAGTTTTTTTATTTTCATTCACACCTCTCAGTGAAGCATAATATCTATCTCGCTGTCCTTTCCGTTTCCGCGGGGGATTGAGATGACGACCCTGTTGGGAAGGCATACCACACTTTCTCCGCCGAGATTCACGAATCCGTCTTCTATACAGACATGATCCGGACAATCTGAGGAATAAAAACGTATCTTCCCGTCTTTTATCTCATACTCAACATTCACTCCCTCAAGCTTGTATATACCGTCGTTTCCGTCAGCAAGCTTTACGGTACTGACCAGTACGCCGTCTATCCTTATTTCTGCGACATTTCCCGCTTCTCCCGGCAGATTGATGAAATATATCACCCCTGCGATCAGAAGCAGTGCGAGAATAACAAATATATCTTTTTTCCTGAAGAAACTTCCCTGCATTTATCCTCCTAAGTAAGCACCGTCACGAGCGACGGAAAAAATCCGTAGAAGATTATTCCCAGCGCCATGCTGAGAAATACTATAAACACGGGGTGTATCTTCGGGAATTTCTTATATACCCCAAAAGCGACAGAGAAGATGATGACGGAAATGAAGTTTATTCCCTCTCCCGTCAGAAACGCCGCTTTGCCGATGGAGAACGCCGCAACACCGATAAGCCCGACGACGACAGGGCGGATGCCGTAAAGCACAGCCTTTACCCTTCTGTCCTGAGCGAATGTCGCGAAGAATTTTGCAATGGCGAGGATAATGATAAACGACGGAGTCACAACGCCTAGCGTCGAACATACAGCTCCCCAGAATCCGCCGACTTCACAACCGATAAACGTTGCCATATTAACAGCGAACGGTCCGGGAGTGGATTCGGAAACGGCGATGAAGTCTATTACGGTCTCAATGGTTGCCCATGATCTTGAAACGACTTCTTCCTGCATCATGGGGATCATGGCATATCCGCCTCCGATCGTAAACAGACCGATCTTAAAGAACGTAACAAAAAGCTCGATGTATATGTTCATTATTTTTCAGCCTCCTTTTTGTCACGGAAAAACGTGCAGTAGATATATCCGATGATTCCGCCGGATAAGATTATGAATATGGATTCTATATCTATGACGGCGCTTGCGATGATCGCCAGAGCAAGAAGCACCATATGGAACGCCTTTTTATCAAGGGCTTTGTAAAGCTTCATAAATGATTTCAGAAGCAATACGCATACTCCTGCCTTGATCCCCCTGAACGCATAATCCACCCACACATTCTGTCTGAACGCGAGATAGAATCCGCTGAGGATGAGGATTATGATAAACGACGGAAGGACTACCCCAACCGTTGCCGCAAGACTTCCCCAGAATCCGCCCACATTATATCCGACAAAAGTTGCTGAGTTGACCGCAAGAACCCCCGGAGTGCTTTCCGCAATGGCCAGAAGGTCAATTATATCTTCATCTTTTATCCAGTGTCTTTTTTCCACCGCTTCTTTCTGAATGATTGGGATCATTGCGTATCCTCCGCCGAAAGTAAACGCGCCTATGCGGAAAAAAGTGGTAAATAACTGCATGCAAGTATTGTATTTTTCTTTCATAAATTACCTCCGGGGAACATTATAACATAAAAAAGGGATATTGTAACAACATATATCAAAATTGCATTTCCGTTGCGTTCCGTGAAATTTGAATACTTTTTCGTGTAATATTTTGTTACAACACATGGTTTTTCTTTTGTTTTTGCGAAAATCAACGTCATAAAATTCCGTCGCACCCCCCTTCACACCGCAATTCACAGCATTCACAGGTCGGTTTTGCAAATTTTAGATAAAAAATTTTCATTTTTCACTTGCAAAATCTCTTCCTTTGGTGTATCATAATGAAAAATTATGAAGATTTCGAAAAGTAAATGTTCATAAATGCAAACCCCAAGGAGGAAAAAGAAAATGAAAAAATTAATGGCAGTATTGCTCGCAGTACTCATGCTCGTATCTTTCGCAGCTTGCGGAGATAAAGACGACGCAAACAAAACAGTAAACCTCAAGTTCGCAACAGGCGGTTCTTCAGGTACATATTACGCATTCGGTTCAGCTCTCGTTCCGATCATCAAAGAAAAAGCCAACATCGAACTCACAGTTGAAGCTACAGGCGCATCAAAAGCTAACCTTCAGCTCATCGAAACAGGCGAAAACGACATCGCTATCGTACAGAACGACGTTATGAGTTATGCTGCGAGAGGCGTTGACCTTTTCGACGGAACAAAACTCACAGGCTTCTCAACAGTCGGCGCGATTTACGCTGAAGTATGCCAGATCGTGGCTAACCCCTCAAGCGGCATCACATCAGTTGCTGACCTCAAAGGCAAGAAGGTTTCAGTAGGTGACGCAGGCAGCGGTGTTGAATTCAACGCTAAACAGATCCTCGAAAGCTACGACATCACATTTGATGACATCGCTAAACAGAACCTCTCATTCGCAGACAGTGCCGAAGCTCTCAAAAACGGCCAGATCGACGCATTCTTCTGCACAGCAGGTGCTCCGACAACAGCTATCATGGACCTCGATGCAACAAACGACATCGTAGTTCTCGAAGTTGACGATGCTCACCTCGCAATTCTCACACAGAACTACCCGTACTACACACAGTACGTTCTTCCGGCAGGAACATATGAAAGCATGACTACAGCTGTCAAGACTGTTGCAGTTAAAGCTACACTCGTTGCTGCTAACGACATCGACGAAGATACTGTCTACAACCTCACAAAGGCTATCTTCGGAAACAAAGAAGAAATCGCTACGGCTCACGCTAAGGGCGCTGAAATCGATACAACATACGCAGTTGAAGGTATCGACGTAGCATTCCACCCGGGCGCTGAAAAATACTTCAAAGAAGTAGGAGCTCTCAAATAAAGCGTATCGTATGACAGAATGAAAAAATTCATGATGATTTTTGCAGCCACAATAATCCTCATTGTGGCTGCATTATTGTTAGTATCCCCTACTTACCTTGTCTTAAAAAATACCGACACGGGAGAAATATACGAAAAGTGGAAATTATCGGAAATCAGTACGTTCGAAGTGGAATTTATCCATTCCGTAAACAAAACTCCTGTTGCAGACATCTATGAAATCAGACAAAAAGAAATAATTCTCTCCGCAACCCGTTACCGCGGTTTCGGAGCAGGTGTACCGACTGCCATTGAAGGAGATCAGGTACTTGAATACGACAACGAAGGCAATATGATCATTACGGGATATAACGTAACTCTTCCAAGCGTGAGTTATGTCGTAGGAACTGTTTATGACCATATCCTTACCATAAATGAAACCACATCCATCAATTTAACTCAGACCTGCGGAAAAAATTCTCATGTAACTTTTATTATTGAAAGAAGACATCCGTGGGACTGAAAGGAGGCAATATGTCCGAATTAAAAAAAGACACAGTAAATGAAGAGATCAACATCGAAGAGCTCATGAGTGAGTTCGATCGCGAAAGCAATACCCGTCATTTTACCGGAGCTTTCAAGACAGGCCTGACAGCGATCCTTGTCGCGTTCGCGGCACTTATTTTTACAATGACGCTGTTTATCACTCCACCTGAACAAGTCAGAAGAAGCATTTTCCTCGGTTCTGTACTGTTTATCGTTTTCATAATGTATCCTGTAAGCAAGAAGAAAAATGATAAGATAAATCACATTCCGGTTTATGACATCATCCTTGCAATAGGCGGCATGGCGGCATATTTTTATTTCGCGATAAACTTTGAAGCCATCGTAAACAGAGCTATCATGATCAATACGACGGATAAGATCGTGGCAATCATCGGCATCCTCATTCTCGTGGAAGCATGCCGACGTGTTTCCGGTCTTCCTATCCTTTTCGTTGCGGCAGGATTCATCGCATATGCGGCAATAGAAGGATATTCTGCGCACCGAATCATCCACCAGCTTTATTACACAACAAACGGCATCATCGGAACTCCTCTTGGAGTATGTGCAACGTTCATCGCGCTGTTCATCAGCCTTGGTTCGTTCCTTGAACAGACAAACATCGGCTCATTCTTTATTGACATCGCAAACTCAATCGCAGGTGCCCAGACAGGCGGTCCGGCAAAGGTTGCGGTAATCACAAGTGCATTCGAAGGAATGTATTCAGGTTCTTCCGTTGCGAACACAGTCGGAAGCGGAAGCATCACGATTCCTATCATGAAAGATATCGGCTACAAGCCGGAATTCGCCGCAGCAGTTGAAGCCGCAGCATCAACAGGCGGACAGATTATGCCACCGATCATGGGTGCAGCAGCGTTCCTCATGGCAGAGATAACCAACACACCTTATTCAACTATCGTAACAGTTGCGATACTCCCCGCTATACTCTACTTCACGGGTATCTTCTTAATGATTCACTTTGAAGCCAAAAAGCTCGGTCTTAAAGGTCTTCCCAAGGAAACACTTCCGAACTTCTTTAAGCTCATCATTTCCAAAGGATATCTCCTTTTACCCATCGCAGTCCTTGTATGGCTTATGAATATCGGCTACACACCCGCATATTCAGCATGCTTCTCAATACTCACGTCAGTAATCGTAAGTATGTTCAGCAAAGAAACGCGCCTTACGCCTGCAAAGCTTATTGATGCCCTTGCAAACGGTACCAAAAACACACTCAGCGTTGCCGTTGCATGCGCTATCAGCGGCGTTGTAGTCGGCGTAGTAACACTCACAGGTCTTGGTCAGACACTCGTAGGTGTACTTATGGGAATTGCTGAAAACAGCATCTTCCTCGCCCTTTTCCTCACAATGATCGCTTGCATCATCATCGGTATGGGCATTCCGACAACAGCAACATACGTAATCATGGCAACAGTTACAGCTCCTATCCTCGTGAAAATGGGCATTCCTACACTTGCAGCTCATATGTTCGTATTCTACTTCGGAATCGTTGCGGACATCACGCCACCTGTAGCCCTTGCGGCATACGCAGGTGCGGCTATCGCAAAAGCATCCCCATTGAAAACGGGCATCACCGCGACACGTCTTGCTATTACGGCGTTCATCATTCCATACATCTTCGCTATGAACCCTGCAATGCTCTTTATTGACACTACACCACTTGAAGTAATTCAGATCTGCATCACGTCAATCATCGGTATCACGGCGATTTCCGTATGCATGGAAGGCTACGGTCTTACACACGCAGGTTGGTTTGAAAGAATTGCAATCGGCGCAGGCGGATTGTGTCTTGTATGGCCCGGACTTGTTACGGACATTATCGGTATTGTTCTCGTGGCGGCAGTATTCGCTGTTCAGTACATGAAAGTGAAGAAAGTAAAAACAGAATAACATCATACACAAAGACCCTGAAATTACGTTTCAGGGTCTTATTTTTATTTCCATATTTTTTTCAGGCCTTCTGACCAGTATTCTTTCGGCAGGATCATCACGTTTTTACAAGCTCTGTGCATCAATATCGGCAACAGAAAATGATTTATCTTCCTTCCCGGAATATGCTTTCTGAAGATCATAACGGTGGAATAATATATCTTTATTTTCCTGTTTTTATGCTCAATAAAAAAACAATGTCTTTTCCGTGAATATTCATCGGTTATTGTTTTTACTATCTCCCTGAACTTTGGCGGAACAAGGAACAATTCCGAATCTTTATAACTCATTATACACTCTGCAAGTTCTTCAAGTATCGACGGCTCTTCGGTTATAATATCATCATCGCTGTATATAACAGCAGCAGGCGCATTCACATGGGGAAAATACGAGAAGAGAACTTCATTTGCCTGCAGAAGATATGCATAACACACTTTTCCCTCTTTGAGAAGGATGTCCTTTTCTTCGTAAAGTGAATATAGTCCATCCCCCGCAGTGAGCCATTTAGGGCGAGGAAGCTTTGTCGTGATATCCTTATAAGAATCGAAATTCAGGGATGTGATCATAAGTTCTTTTTTGAAATCCATATTCAGGCCTCCTTATTTTCAGAGTATATCACACAGTTTACTGAATTCAAAGTAAAAACACCGCATCATGCGGTGTTTCAGGTTAATGATAAGGAGGTTGAAAAGAATATTTACCGGATCATCCAGAACTCTTTGTACCATACTTCATCCGGCTAATGAAATATGGCACAAAACATTCTCAAAAGAAAACCGTTTTGCCTATGCGGCAAATAAAAGGAGAAATGTATAATAAACGACGTAAGTCGGTTATTATCAGGCTCCGAAGGAGCCATCATAATTTGGTGCACATAGTGCAATTTTGAGGAATGTGAGTGAAACACTCAGATTTTATGATTAAGTTAATCGGACAGACTGATCATATTCGGCCTTCGGAAACTTCGGAAGATGCTGTTTGCGTTTGTATACCTTCCGAAGTTACCATGGAAGTGACCAATTTCCGGGCCAAGAGTGAGAATGTTACTGTGACATGTCTCAATAATAGGATTTATATAAAGCCTTTCGGCCTGATATCGTTTTTTAATGGGGAATGGCGGTGACCAACCGCCACTCCCGTGGCTTTTCGCCTTTGTTGCGTCTGGGATTTGTTACTTAATACGCATGTCTTAATAATAGGATTTATATAAATTCTTTCGACCTGATATCGTCTTCTCCCGACAGTCTTTTCACGGGGGACCGTTCATCCCTTTACGGTCCCCCAATCGGGAGGAACCCGTACTGACCGTCTTTTGTTACTTAATATTTAATAGGAGGAGAATATATTTTCAAGGCACTTGACTGCCTTAAAGGCTATAAAAAAACCTTCGGGTCTGCTCCGAAGGTGAAAATTTTCTAATTTGAGTGAAAAAAAAGATGATACCAAAACTCATCATCCACTCTATCCTTAAACTTCCCCCGAAGCGAACGATACACCATGTTTAAAAGTTTCACGGCTCAGCACAATGTGCTTTACGGTAGCGAGAGAGCTGCTGTGGGATTAAACCACATTCCTTTTCAAACACTATATTAAATTTGTACCTGAATTATATCAAAGGAGTGCCGATTTGTCAATAGCTTTCTGAAAATTTATTTAATTTTTTTTGTTCTTACATCTGACGGATCAATCGAATATCAAGAATATAATAATGTATTTTACACATAATATGAAAAAAGGAGACAAAGATATGTGGAAGATATTCTCATCGGAAAAAGAAAAAAATGACGAAACCGGCCTTCCCGGTTCAATCACCCCGACAGACTCGATAAATGAGTTCGGCCAGATGCCGGGAGTATACAAAGACGGTATCATGCCGATTTCCATCATCGGAGAGATAGAAGGGCATATGGAACTGGGAGTCGGACGAAAATCCACAAAATACGAACATCTCATTCCCCTTATCTTACAGGCAGAGCAGGATGATGCAGTAAAGGGAGTGATACTCATATTAAACACAATGGGCGGAGATGTTGAGGCAGGGCTTGCGATATGCGAACTCATCAGTGGCATATCCAAGCCAAGTGTATCCCTCGTGCTTGGTGGTGGGCATTCGATCGGTGTTCCGCTTGCTGTCTGCACGGATTATTCATTCATCGCGCCGACAGCGACCATGACGATTCATCCGATCCGCACCAACGGCCTTGTAATCGGCGTATCACAGAGTTTCGATTATTTCAGAAGAATGCAGGACAGGATAGTTAATTTCGTCGTAAATCACTCATCAATAAGCGAGGAATACTTTATGCATTACATGCTCAATTCCGACGAGCTCGTAAACGATATCGGGTCGATCCTCATTGGCAAGAAGGCAGTAGACATCGGGCTTATCGACGAAGTCGGTTCGGTGAGCGATGCGCTCACGAAGCTCAAAGAGCTCATTCGTCTGAACGAAAGTCTCTGAGAATATAAAGGTCAGTATATAATGTTGATTTGTGCAAATGCACAAATCTTTTTTTTATATTCCCGCCCGCCTCCCCCGCCGCCGCTTTGTGCTCCGCACAAAGCGCAAAGTGGCTTCGCCACTTTGCCGCGAAAGCTTCGCTTTCGCGCGGCGGCTATGCGGTAAAAAAATTCTGCAGGATATCTCCGGTGTAACGATTGGTATCGGTACTATTCATTTTGTCCTCCAAGTATCATTTATTTTG
>JAFXKY010000042.1 GCA_017531485.1 Eubacteriaceae bacterium
CATCGGGGCGGCGCGGGGGAGGCGGGCGGGGATCTCAAAAAAAGAAAAGTGCGGATGCACTTTTCTACATTATAAAAAAAAGCAAGCCGAGGGCTTGCTTTTGTCCTGTGATTAATACTGCTGAGCTGCGGGAGCAACTTCCGGCTGCGGAACGTTAGCTACAACTGCTTCTGTTGTGAGGAACATTGAAGCGATTGATGCTGAGTTCTGGATAGCACTTCTTGTAACTTTTGCCGGGTCTGTGATTCCTGCTTCAACCATGTCTTTGTATTCAAGCGCATAAGCGTCGAATCCAAGGCCTTTTTTGTCTGTGAGGAGCTTATCAACAATAACGCTGCCTTCGAGACCTGCGTTTGCTGCGATCTGACGAAGCGGAGCTTCCATAGCTCTTCTGATGATCTGTGCGCCTGTCTTTTCGTCGCCGTCAAGTGTTGCGATGAGTTCGTCAACTGCCGGAATAGCCTGAATGAGAGCTGTGCCGCCGCCTGCTACTACGCCTTCTTCAACAGCTGCTCTTGTTGCGTTGAGAGCGTCTTCGATGCGGTATTTGCGGTCTTTCATTTCTGTTTCTGTTGCTGCGCCTACGTTGATTACTGCAACGCCGCCTGCAAGACGTGCGAGTCTTTCCTGAAGTTTTTCTCTGTCATATTCAGATGTTGTTTCAAGAATTTCGCTCTTGATCTGCATTGCTCTTTCTTTTACTCTTACCGGATCGCCGTTTCCTTCAACGAGGATCGTTGTGTCTTTGTTGACTCTGAGTGAACGTGCTCTTCCGCAGTCGTTGAGTGTAGCTGATTTGAGGTCCATGCCGAGCTGTGCGCTGATCATGTTAGCGCCTGTAAGCATAGCGAGGTCTTCAAGCATGAGTCTTCTTCTGTCGCCGAATCCCGGTGCTTTTACTGCAACAACATTGAGGATACCTCTGATCTTGTTGAGAACGAGGAGCTGTAATGCTTCGCCTTCGATGTCTTCAGCAACGATGAGAAGGTTAAGACCATTCTTTGCAACTTCTTCGATGATGGGCATGATTTCTGCTGCGAGAGAGATCTTTTTGTCTGTGAGAAGGATGAACGGATTTTCGTAATTTACTTCCATCTTTTCCGTATCTGTTACGAAGTACGGTGAGAGATATCCTCTGTCAAACTGCATACCTTCTGTGAAGTTGAGTTCTACTTTTGTTGATTTGCCTTCTTCGATCGTGATAATGCCGTCTGCACCAACTTTATCCATAGCTTCAGAAATGAGTTCGCCGATTTCTGTTGAGTTAGCTGAAATTGCAGCTACCTGAGCCATTTCTGTCTTTGTTGAGATCTGTTTAGCCTGCTTTTTGATTTCTTCTACAACAACGTCAACTGCCTTTTCAATACCTTTTTTGAGGATCATCGGGTTTGCGCCTGCTGTGAGGTTCTTGAGACCTTCTTTGATGATAGCCTGAGCGAGAACTGTAGCTGTTGTTGTTCCGTCGCCTGCTGCATCGTTTGTCTGTGAAGCAACTTCTCTGATGAGGAGTGCACCCATGTTTTCATACGGATCTTCTACTTCGATTTCCTTAGCGATCGTAACGCCGTCATTGATGATCTGGGGAATACCGAACTGTTTCCAGATAACAACGTTTCTGCCTCTGGGTCCGAGTGTTACTTTTACTGCATCTGCAAGTTTATTTACGCCGCCGATGAGGGCTTCTCTGCCGTCTGCACCGTATTTGATCTGTCTTACCATTTATATTACCTCCGAAATATATTTAAAAGATAATTTTCTTATTTAAGGATAGCGAGGATGTCGCTCTGTCTGATGATGAGGTAGCTTACGCCGTCAACATCGATTTCTGTGCCTGCGAATTTTGAGTAGATAACCGTATCGCCTACAGATACTTCCATTTCTACTTTAACGCCGTTTGAGTATGTGCCGGGGCCTACTGCAACTACTTCAGCCTGAACCGGTTTTTCTTTGGATTCTTCCGGCATGAAAAGACCGCTTGCTGTCTTTACTTCAGCTTCTTTAACCTTTAATACGACTCTGTCTGCCAAGGGCTGTAATTTCATAATATCCTCCTTAAAAGTGGTGATAATAATATTTCACGAATTTTGTTTGTTAGCACTCGCTCGGTTTGAGTGCTAAATATATTGTAGCACATTTTTCCATTTTGTCAAGCTTTTAATCAAATTTTAATAAAAGTTCAAAAATCTATGAAGCACGCTTCTCCCTTATTTTCAATGGAGCTGTCGCGGAGTGACTGCCGTGAAAATGTGATCTCAGCGGTTTGGTTCGCGGAACATCCCCATTCCCCGCACTTCATATATCTCCCCGATCCCCCTGCGACCTTCGGCCGCTTTCCCCCTTACCCTAAGGGGGACGTCATCGAGCGACTCTCGCAATAATGACAGGGGGATGAGGGCGTCAGAACACCGTATATCCGCCCTGCTTGGTAAAATGAAATTTTGTCGGGTTATTGGTTCGTGGAACATCCGTTCTTCCCGACCTTCTGCGTATCCCATCCCCCTTTATCCCCCTTATCCTAAGGGGGACAACATCTCTCCAAAAAAAACGCAGTCACTTCTGCGGTAATCTGTCAGTCAATACTGATCCAATATCTTTTCAGTTCAACGCCTGCATTCGGCTCAGTCACAGTTGATTCATAAACGCCGCCGTTTGCTATGATCGTCTTTTCGCTTGCAACGTTGTCCGCAAGGCAGGTTATGAGAATATTTTTTATTCCCATTTCCCTGCATACGGGCAGGGCCATTTTGAGCATCTTCTTTGCATATCCCTTTCTTCTTTCGGAAGGACGGACTGAGTATCCGATGTGACCGCCGTACACTTTAAGATAATCATTGAAATAATGCCTTATCTGTATCATTCCGACAATGCGCTCATCGCTTTTTCTTACCATGACAAACTGCGTCGCCGTAACCAGCCCCGCCGGGAGCGTTTCTTCGTTTTCGCAGTCAGCGCAGTGTTTAATGTATTCATTCATGTCTTCCGTCTTTCTGAGATTGCCCGTTCCGTCCATGGAATCTCCCGAAGCGAGAAATTCAGCGCGGTATGAATAAAGCTCATCCGTGTGAGTATGATCAGGCCTGAGTAAGATGTATTCCTGCATAATTCCTCCGTTATAAAAAAACGTATGTACCGTGATGCGGTACATACGTCAAAATTAGAATTCGTACTGTACGAGAGATGTAAGGTCGTATTTTGCAAGCTTTTCAGCCGGTTTGAGACCTGTGAGCTCGATGAGTGTCACGATCTGTACAACTTCTCCGCCGAGAGCTTCGACCATCTTCGCGCAGGCTTCGAATGTGCCGCCTGTTGCTGCGAGGTCGTCAACGATAACTACTTTATCTCCCGGTCTGATCGCATCCTTGTGGATCTCGAGTGTGTCTGTGCCGTATTCGAGGGCATATTCATAGCTGAGTGTTTCTGAGGGAAGTTTTCCCGGCTTTCTTACGGGAACGAACGCGCATCCGAGTTTGTACGCGAGAGGTGTGCCGAGGATGAAGCCTCTTGCTTCCGGTCCTACGATAACGTCAACTTCGCCTTTGATAAGACCTGCAAGACTGTCGATGCATTCTCTGAGGGCGTCTTTGTCCTGAAGGACTGTTGTGATATCCTTAAAGCTGATTCCTGCAACGGGGAAATCTTCGATGACTCTGATTTTTTCTTTAAGATCCATTTTTCTCTCCTTGAAAATGTATTATATTACTTATCTTGATAATTCTATCATAATCGGCGTCAAATTAATATCTTTTTGTGACGTTATCTTCAAAAAAGTGACATCCAAGACATTTCCTTCAACGTAATAATCTATGATCTCCATCTGCCTGATTATGTCAAGGGACAGAAGCAGTGAAAAATAGTTTATCCTGAAGACCGCCTTCATATTCAGAAGGGATATAAACTTATAAATATCGCCGCCTATTCCGGAGAGCGCCTTTAAGTGCTTATAAATGAAAAGGACATACTCGCGGGAGAAATTGATGTCTTCCGTATATTTCGAAGTCCGTATGAAGAATATATCCCCCTCTCTGTCATAGAAATTCTTTTCAAGCGCAAAATAGCAAGGTGTATCGAGGACAACGATCCGCTTTCCTTTTATGTAGTTTATGTCTTCCCCCACAGGACACACAAGCACATTTATCGCCTGCAGGCGGTATGAATTCATCTTTCCGTAACGGACGACGATGTTCTTTCCGATATATTCCGCATACGAAAGGCATCTTATGAGAGTGTCCTTGCCATAAACTATAAATACCGTATCGTCACATTCTTCCAGCGCCCCTTCCACAGTCACGGGGAGATATCTCTCTTCGGGGATCTCATACCCGTCGCGGTTTGCAAAGTTGCGGCAGAAATGATCGTAAAGACTTCTGTAATACTCTTCCGGACACGGTGTGTGGGGAATGATGTCCTTTATCTCAAGCTGGATAGAGCCGTTTTTGCGGTATGTGTCGATGCCTGCGGTGAAGAGGATGTCGTAATATTCATCACTCCTCAGTTCCCCCATGACGCTTTCTGCGTTGAACATGACGGCAGGAAGGCTGAAATTCTCCGAGATCACCATGCAGCGGAAGTGGTTCTTGTCTTTTCCCATGGGAAACAGATTTGAAAAACGCGCCTTCTCAAGCTTATATACGGGCTTGGGGTTGGCGATCCCGAACGGTGAAAACATCTCCGTTTCCTTTATTGCCTTGGTGGTGAGCTGGGAAGGCGCCGCTTCGAGGTCGTAATAACATCTCTTGAAGAGGAATCTCTTCTTGTCGAGAGTGTCAGTATAATCATTGACGACTTTCGCAAGAATGTCGAACTTGTCTGCGTCGATAGAAAAGCCTGCGGCCTGAGAGTGACCACCGAATTTGATATAAAGGTCGTTGCCCTGCCTGAGTGCGTCATATATGTCAAACCCGGCAACGCTTCTTGCGGATGCCTTGATTATTCCGTCCTTTTCGCAGCCGATGACAACCGGCATATTGTATTTCTGTGCGGCTTTTCCTGCAGCGATGCCGATGACGCCTTCATTTTCGTCTTCAAGGCGCACAAACAGCACCGTCTGCCTGTTTATGAGATCATTGTTTTCCACATAATCGCTGACCATGTTGTGGATAGCGGATTCGATGTCTTTTCGCTCGTTGTTTATCTCGTCAAGCTCCTCTGAGAGATCTTCGAGGGTATACTTATCTTCCGAAAGCAGTAAATCAAGGGCGATCTCTGCGCTGTAAAGCCTGCCTGCGGCATTGATCCTCGGCGCGATCTGGAAGGAGATCTCGTGGCTCTTCATCTGTTTTATGTCGCAACCTGCCTTTTTCGCAAGGGCGGAGATGCCGGGGTGCATGTCGCGGGAGATATATTTAAGGGCGAGGGACGAAAGAACGCGGTTTTCGCCGCTGAGGGTGACAAGGTCCGCAATGCTCGCCACTCCCGCAAGGATGATCATCTTTTTCGTTTCGTCCTCATCGAGGATATCAAGCGCCATCGCCAGTTTCAGCGCAACACCTGCGCCGCAAAGGTCTTCAAATGGATAATTCTCCGAAGGATTATGCGGATTGATTATTGCGTAACAATCGGGCAGTTCATCGGGGCAGGAGTGGTGGTCCGTGAGGATAACGTCCATACCGAGTCTTGACGCGAGTCCGATCTCGGAAGCTGCTGTGATACCGTTATCGACGGTAATGATCAGCTTTGTCCCCGAATCATGCACAGCCCTTACGGACAGTTCATTCATTCCATAGCCGTCGGAAAAGCGGTCGGGGATATAATAATCCACGTCGCATCCCATCTTCTTCAGGGCAGTATATACTATTGCCGTCGCACAGACTCCGTCGCAGTCATAATCCCCGTATATGGTTATTCTCTCCTTGTTCTCACAGGCCTGCCATATTCTTTCGACAGCCTTTCTCATGTCTGAAAACAAAAACGGGGAAAAGAGGTGTTCTTCGTCCGGACACAGAAACATCCCCGCATCGCCAAGTGATGCGATCCCTCTCTTGACAAGGAGTTTCGCGGCAAGGGGCGAGAGGTTATATTTCTTCATGAGGGCATTTTCCGCCTCCGGATTGTCTTTATAATTGGTGCGCTGTTTGAATAATTTATACTGCATATATTAACCTTCTTTTTTATCCGATTATTCAGTATACCACATTTTCATCTCACTGTTCAACATGAATGTTTGAATATGAATGAATATGAGAGAGTAAGGTGGAAAAGTGCTCCGCACTTTTCTTTTATTTTGATCCCCGCCCGCCTCCCCCCGCGCCGCAAGCGATGCACGCATCGCTTGCCCGTGGCTTCGCCACGGGCGGCAGATGTGCTCCGCACATCTGCGCGGCGCGGCCGCCGCCGTAAAATCCGCGACGCGGATTTTGCCGGG
>JAFXKY010000043.1 GCA_017531485.1 Eubacteriaceae bacterium
CAGGTCATCTTATTTGTCAAAAACAGATGCCTTATTGTTTGCATAACGTAAGATCTGTGTCGCATCGAGCGCGTTGATCTTTCCGTCAGCATTTACGTCAGCAGCTTTGTAAAGCGCTGTGTCTTCTTCAACACCTGAAAGTACAGATGCCTTGTTGTTTGCATATCTCAGGATCTGCGTTGCATCAAGGGCGTTGACTTTACCATCACCGTTTACATCACCAAGAGTATATTCTTTTTCAAGAACCGGAATTTCTTCCTGCTTAACGATGATTTCTCCGCATACTGAGCACTTCTTGCCTTCTGTAAGACCTGTGACCGTTTCTGTTGCAGGTTTGCCCGGGATAATTTCTTCCATATGTCCGAGTGCTGCAATTTCTTCCTGCGCTACAGTTACTGTTCCGCAAACTGTGCATTTCTTACCTTCTGTAAGACCTGCCTCTGTACATGTTGCGGCTTTACCCTGAAGCACTTCTTCTTTGTGTCCGAGTGCTGCAATTTCTTCCTGTTTAACCGTTACCGTTCCACAGACTGTGCACTTCTTACCTTCCGTAAGGCCTGTTTCTGTGCAGGTCGCTGCTTTGCCTTCGATTGCAACTTCTGTGTGCGCAATTTTGTCAACAACTTTACCTGTTGCAAGTTTTGAATCGCAAACGTCGCAAACAGTGTCGCCTGTGTAGCCTGCCTTTTCACATGTTGCTTCGATCTTTCCGACAACTTTCTGTGTATGAGCTTTCATCTCAATTTCTCTCGTCTCGGCCTCACCGCAAGCGCACACACGTTTTTCTTCACCTTTTTCTGTGCATGTCGCATTTTTAGTTACTTTCCATTCGCCATAGTTATGTTCATGAGAAGCTTCTTCCTCTGCCCTTAGCTGAGAATCTGTCTTGATGTCATCAATGACAGCCTTTGCTTCATTGAGCGCCTGCTGAACATCTTCTGCAGTCTTTGCCCTGTCGATATCTTCAATTCCTGCTCTGACAGCTTCGGAAAGCTCTGTCTTTTGAGCTGCTCTGTAATCAGCCGGATCCTTATAGTTTTCAAGCTCGGCTTTCGCTTCTTCTTTTGTTTTTTCGAGAAGTTCATCGGCAGTCGCAATATAGCTTACCTTACCTTCCGTGGAATAATAACTTCCGCCGTTAATGAGGTATGTACTGGTCCTGCCGAAATCCGCATCTTTTTCAACTACGCCAAATTCAACTCCCACCATTCCGTCTTCTATCATACGGAAAGTGACCGTATCGATGAGAATCCTGCCTTCTTCTGCAGTCATTGTCTTTCCTGCACTTACATAAAGGCTTCTTGCAAGGATCCCTGCATCAGCATCTTTCTTCGTTCTTGCAACTCTGATGTTTTCTGCTTCTTCTGAGTAAAGAAGAACGGCATTTTCTGTATTATATTTTACGCTGTAGCCGACAGTATCAAAATCCACGTCTTCTGAGACATAAACTTTAGCTGTAACCGTATCGTCACGCTTTGATATATCTGTCTCTAAGACGATCTCAATGGGAACGATATTTTCATCTGCCAAAACACCTGCAGGGAAAATTCCGAAACAAAGCAATACCGAGAGAAGTAAAGCAAATACTCTGTTTAATCTTTTCATATCTCTCCTTTCATCTGACAATCCGTCAGATTATCCGGCAAAGCCCCGAAACGGGGCCTGCCGTAAATAATTATTCGATAATTGTTGCGTAGCTTCCGAGAACTACTGAAAGATCTCCGCCGTTGATAAGTCCTTCTGACATTTCATCAACGTTGATGTCGCAGTGAGCGTTGAGTTCAGTAACTTCTTCGCCGTATGTTCCGAGGATGATAGAAAGGTCCTGTCCGTTGATCACTCCGTCAACATTGACGTCACCATTCTTCCAGAATGCGTGGCATTTTTCTGTTTCTTCGAGAACGTTGAGTTTTTCAACATACTGTTTTACTTCATCTTCAAGATTTTCATAAGCTTCTCTTGCCTGATGCATAATTTCAAAGTCAGAAAATTCAACAATTTCGCCGATCTTTGCGATGATTTCATCAACAACCGCTGCTTTTGCTTTGTCTTCAGAAACGATTCTTGTGTATGTAACAATTCCGTCTGTGAGTACGTTTTCAGCCTGTGCAGTTTCTTCGATGAATACAGTAACGAATGTGCTTTCGTCATTAAGATCAACGTCATTTTCAACTGCAGTAAGTTCTGCATTGATCATACCGTCACCCACAGCCTTGAATGTGATCGTATCAATAAGGATACCTTCCTGAGCGATTGCGAAGTCTTCAACGTCTGCTTCGAGGCGGAGTTTTCTTACGATAAGTCCGTCTTCTTTTGTTGAAAGTTCATCAACGAGGTTTTCACCTGCCTGAGTGTTCTTTACAACGAATGCATCTTCATTGAATGAAAGTGCATATCCGAGAACGTTTGCATCAAGATCTTTGTTGCGGTAGTTTTTGAGGTAAACCTTAGCTACTGCATCTTCATTTTCTTTATATTCATCTTTGTCTAAAACAACTTCAAATCCGTAAACCGGAAGGAGGCTTTCGTCCATGAATGTGAGTTTTACATTTCCGCCGAACAGTCCGCTGTAGTAGCCGTACTGAAGATCCATTTCAGCCTTTCCGCCTTCAACTGTTACTGTCTTTGTTGAAGAACCGCTGAAACTGTATGACGGGAGTGAATAATCCATTACGCCGATGAGTTTCGTTCCGTCTTCCGTTCCTTCTTTGAGGATAACAGTTGCAGACGGGAGGAGTTTTCCGCTTTCGTCTTTATCCCATTCGACTTTTACTACTTCTCTGCCTGAGATCGCAAGTTTATCTACCTGTCCCGGCCAGCCTACTGTACTGAGAGTAAATGTCGGAAGCTCTTCTGTCTGCATATAGAATTCCGGAACTGTGATCTTGCAGGTTGCTTCAATATCTTTGATCTTCGCTGTAACAGTAGCTTCGCCTGCGCCTACAACTGCAATGTTGCCGTTATTTACTGTTACTACATTTTCATCAGATGAGAACCACTGAACTCTGCCGTCTGTGTGGTTTGTGGGATTGACTGTTGCAGTAAGTTTAAGTGTTTCTCCGTAGAGGAGTGTTGCTTCTGTCGTATCGAGTGTTACAGTTTCAGCAGGGATTTCGTAAACTTCAACTTCGACAGTCTTTGAAACGCTGCCTGCATTTATTCCGTCATCATATGATGATGTAACCCTGATTTTCGCTGTACCCGGAGCCTGTGCAACAAAGAAAGAAGGATTCGCGCAAGGAACACGGTTGATGTACGAATTGATCTTTACGATACTTTCATCAGATGTTTCCCAGATCACATCGTCCGTAATTTCTTCCGGATCAGTTACTGCCTTAAGACGGAAACTGTCTCCGAGACGGATTCTGATTTTACCGTTTTCCGGTTCTGTTGTTGTTCCGTCGTTGTTATAAAGAACGATATCGATAGCATCTGCATGAACAGCGATTACGTTTACAACACATTCAGCTTTTACATCACTGCCATATGCCTGTGCCGTAATTGTTGCTGTACCGGCAGCTACAGCTTTTACTTTACCATTCTGATCCACTGTTGCAATGTTTTCATCTGAAGAACTCCATAAAACAGTAGATGTTGATCCTTCATCGAGAGTTGCTGTGAGTGTTTCGTTTCTGCCAATAAGAAGTGTTGTTTCTGTTTTGTTGAGTGTTACTGCTTTGGTCGGTACTGATTTTGCGAAGTTTACTACCCAGTGTTCGTTGTTGTACTCTTCTCCGAAATTGCGTTCAAATGTTCCTTCGTAGTTTTCAACTGTTACGACTGTTACAACATCGCCTTCATAGTTTGTCTTGAATTTAAGAAGTGCATCAGCTGTTTCTTCTGCGATATAAATCGTTGCTGTCTTGCCGTCCCATTTGTAATCTTGAATCGTTACGCCTGCGATAAGAAGCTCCGTAACCTGTCTTCCGTAATAGTCATTACGCGGAACGGGGATTGAAATCGCTTCACCGAATACTGTGAATTCGCATGTATCTTCGAGTTCGCCGATTTTTGCCGTAATAGTAGCTTTTCCTTCCGCTACGGCTGTTACGACGCCGTTTTCGTCAACTGTTGCGATATCTTCATCTGATGAACTCCATACGGGAACATCAGTTGTCGTTTCCGGAGAAAGTGTTGCAGTAAGAGCTAATGTATCGCCTTTTGCCGCGCCTGCTTTTTCGGGGATTTCAAGAGAAGTTGCTGCTACCGGTTCGTGAACGATAATTGTGGCATAGTCAAAGTCCATGCCTTTTGCAACCATAAGTGCAACTACGTCATTTTCCGTAACGCCGAGTTTTTCAACGTCTTCGCCGAATGCCTTTTCAAGATCAGCGTATGAAACAAGATAATCTTTTGTGCTATAACCACCTGCCCAGCCATAGTTCATCGCAACATCGCTGATGTCTGTTTCCCAGCCGTATGAGCTGATCTTCATTGTTCCGTCAAGGGTGTATACAATAAATCCGCTTGAGAATGAAGATCTTTTGTTTACGAGGTGGAATCCTTCGAAACCGCTGATTGAAAGTTTGTATACGTTTTTGAGTGTAAGCTCTTCTTCGCCGAAGGTCATCTTCTTGATGCCCGTAAGGTCAGAGAAGATTTCTCCGCCCTGATATGCGTAGTCTGTATATCTCTTTGCGATAATAGATTCTTCACCTTTTACTGTGATTTCACAAGTATCACTTACTTCACCTGCTGTTGCTGTGATAGTAGCTGTGCCGACTTTGAGGGCTTCAACTCTTCCTGTGTTGTCAACGGTAGCTACAGTTTCATCAGAAGAAGTCCATACCACTTTGTCTGTTGTGTCCGCCGGTTCAACTGCAACTCCAAGACGGAAGTTCGAAAGAACTTCAAGCTCTTTTGTTTCCGGTGTTACAGTAACTGCTGTTGCGGGAATTCCGCCTACAGTAATTTCTTCTGTTTTTGTAACTGTGGGAGCAGCAACGTCTTCTGCGACACCTGCGGTGATCTTCTGAAAGAGTTCAATTTCTGCGCCTGCTGTTACGCTTCCTGAACCGATTACTTCAAAAACCGCAACGAAGAGTTTGCCGTCTGTTGTGATCGGTGTCACCTTTGCAAATGTGATAAAGCCGTACTGTTCGCTGTAAGGCTCCGTATTTGCAACTGCCGTACCGAGTTTTCCGTCAACGAGCTCTGTATCTTCGTTAATCTTCAGTCCTTTGAATTTAAGGACTTCTTCGTCAAAATCAAGTCTGATACCCACGTTTGTGAATCCGGGGTTGTTTGTAAGTGTATAAGTTACTTCGATAATGTCGCCGATGTCTGCTGAAGTTTTGTCAGATTCTGCAGTAATGATTGCATCTGCCGCAAATACCATCCCCGGCACAGCACCCATTACCATCAGGACAACGAGTAATATTGATAATATACGTTTCATTTTTATCTCCTGTATATTCTAAGATTTCCGCTGCGTACAGAAAATATGACTGCGGAAAAATTCATATTCCCTTTTGTGAGTATGCGGTTTACCGCATACCCGTCAGACATTATTTTACTTTTGTTGCGTAATTTGCGATTACGATTGAAAGGTCGCCGCCGTTGATAAGGCCGAGGGACATTTCATCTTTGTTGATATCGCAGTGAATGTTTCTTTCTGTGACTTCATCGCCATATGTTCCGAGGATAACTGAAAGGTCCTGCGCATTGATAACACCGCTTACGTCAATATCGCCCTTTGCCCAGAGGTCTTTTAATTTTTCCGCTGTTTCGAGAACGATATAGTTTTCAACGTACTGTTTTACTTCTTCTTCCGCTTCATCATATGATTTTCTTGCTTCTTCGATAGCTGCAAAGTCTGTGAATTCAACTTTATCTCCGATGACAGCGATAAGCTCTTCGATTCTGTCTGCAGAAATTTTATCGTTTTCAACGATCCTCGTGTATGTAACCTTGCCTTCTGCGCGGTATTTTTCAGCAGAAACAGCTTCTCCGTCTACGAATACCGTTACGAATGAACCGAACTGAGAAAGATCAACATCATCTTCCACAGCTGTAAATCCGCAGTCGAGTTTTCCGTCTGCGTAAGCTTTGAATGTGAGTGTGTCGATGAGGATTCCGTTTTCATCAACGACGAATCCTTCTTCATTCTGCGCATCCACCATAAGTTTTCTGCTTACAAGACCTTTGATGCTGTCTGAAAGTTCGTCTGTAAGACCGTTTTCAGCGTTCGCACCTTTGAGAACGAATGATTCTTTGTTGAATGAAAGTGCATATCCGAACACGTTAGCATCGAATTCACCTTCAATGAGTTTTTTAACGTAAACTTTTGCTGTTACGTTGTCGTTTTCAGCATATTCGTCTTTGTCAAATACGATCTCATATTCATATGCAGGGATTCTGGGAATAACTTCCTGCGGGACAATTGTTTCTCCGCAGAATGAGCATACTTTGCCTTCAGTAAGGCCTTCTGAATGATAAGTCGCTTCAACTGCAGGAAGGATCTGTTCGATGTGTTCATCGTGGATACGGAGCCTGATAGTATAAGTAGTCTTTTGGTATCCTGTTGCGATAGCTGAAGATGTACCAAGACCGACTGTAATTACAGCTTCGTTGTTTTCGTCCCATACGGGCATTACAGTAACTTTTCCTACCGGTTCAGCGTTCATGTCAGACGCACTTCTTACCTTTGCGGCAGATGTGTTTGCCCAGTAATAGATGGTCGGTGTGCTGCTGAGGTTTCTGAGCAAACCGGTCATTTCGATCTGTACAGGCTGTGTTTTGTCTGTATCAGCTGCAAGTTCAATAGTGTAAGATGTTTCTGTGTAGCCGTCAAGGAGAAGACCTCTGGGACCTGCAAGAGCGATAGTCTTAAGAGCACGTCCTGCGCTTGATGTGGGTGTAGCGGAGCCTGTTTCAATGAAGAATTCATTGGGCATACCGTAAACTTCCACTTCACAGCTTGCGGAAAGACCGTTGATCGTTGCTGTGATGGTTGTCTTTCCTGCTTTCATACCTTTTACAACGCCTGTTTCGCTTACAGTTGCGATAGTTTCATCGGCACTTGTCCATGTGATGATGTCAGTTGTGTCTGAAGGCACTACAGTTGCTTTGATAGCTTCTTCAGAGCTTGCTTCAAGGACGATTTCTGAACGGTCAAGAGTTACAGCCGTTGCGGGAATCACTTTAACGTCGATATTAATTTCCGGAAGTGTTCCAAGCTGGAGTCCGGCTTCTGAGCCGCTTGCCATTCCTGATGCAGTGCCGTATGTTACTTTTCTGTGTCCGCCGACAGAATCTCCGCTGAATCCGCCTACAAGGACGTAACCGTTGAGAGTGAGAGTTGTTCCTGTTTCTGCTGTTTCCGGAACAGTGATTTCAAGAACCTGTTCTGATGCTGAGAAATTATATTTACCGAAAACCGCTCCTGAGCTGTTTCTGTACACATTGCCGGACTGGTCTGTGTAATAGAGCTGGCAGTTGAAGTTATACTTCGTTGCAAATTTTTCAGCGGGGTTTGTGATTCCCTTGATCTTTGCGATAATCGTTCTGCCGGGGGCCACATAAAATCCTTCCGGAAGTTCGTTTCCGTTTACGTCAAAGTATTTTACACTTACCTGCTGTGCAGTAACTACCTGATAGCCGTAAACTCCGTCTTTTTCAAATCTTAAGATATGACGGCCTGTTGTAAGTCCTGATACTGTAACTGTGCCGTCTTCTGCTACAGTTACACCTTCGTCTGTGAATTCGCCGAATGAGAGAGTTTCTTTTCCGACTGTGCTTCTGTTTACAGTAACTTTCACTCCTTCTTCCGGAACAAATGTAACTTCCGCACCGTCATCATCTGTATAGAACTGCGGTGAGTGTTCTGCATCGAATATGTTGCCGTTGCAGGTCATGTTGCTCTTGATCGCAGTTCCGTCTTTACCTACGCTTACAACGAAAACGCCTGTTCTGTCCGGCCAGATTGCTGAATATCTGTTGCCTCCACCGGCGTCGCCGTTGGAATTTTTGACTGTACTGTCGCTGTACATCGCATCATACGTTACGAGAACGATTGCAGTACCTTCTCCCGTTGCCTGAAGTGTAGCGGCAGCGGAGTTATTCTTATCGGGAGTGATAGTAATTACATCTTCACCTTCGATATTTATGATCTCATAATCAAAATCCGGAAGGGAGATGGCATCGTTGATGAAGCTGTTGATCGCCTGGAAGTTACGGAACATATTAAGTCCCTTTGTATCACCAACATTGAGGTTGATGTAACCGGCGTTGTTGATATTCATGTAAATATCAGCAAGGTCCATTTCGAATTTTTCGAAGTTGCGGTAAACCGTATCGTCATCGAATTTATCTTCTTCACCATCGCCCATAAAGAGCATTTCTTCTGTAATAGTGATGGTCTTGCCGTCTGTCTTTGCTGATTTCCAGTCCCAGTATGTTACTGCATCACTGTCGTCAGGTCTTTGTACCCTTACAAATGCAGTCTTGCCGCCTCCGGCAGTAAGAGGAGCAAATCTGTAAGTTACTGTTTCTTCACCTTCGGTAATGTCGATAGGTGTAATGAATGTGTAATTGAAAGATCCCTGAAGGTTACCTGCTGAAACGACAGAACCTTTCGGCGCGATTACCTTGAAGTTTTTAAGAGAAAATTCAACAGCGATCTTACCTGCCTGAGGTGTCTGGTCCTTAAGCTCTGCAACGTTGTAGCCTGAAGCAGATGTTGTAAGTGTATATGTAACGGTCTGTATCGTTGCGAGGAGGAATGTGTCAGATGCTGTTCCGCTGATCTTTACACCGTCTATGTCCGTAATTTCGACCGATTCCACTGTATCGCCTCCGATGCTGCCTTCGAGACTGCAGTCAAATGTGACATCAACAAGTGTGAGTCCGTCTGTTGAGTTTACCGTAGCTGATGAAGAGATCCTTCCGTCAGCTTCCCACATGATCCTTGAGACATTTTCAGGAACCTTTACAACGCCTTCAGCGTAAGTAAGTTTGTCACCCTTTACTGTCGTGCCGGATTTTAATTCATTTACAGCATAAAATTCCGGAGTAACTCCATCCGGAACCGTTACATCTACGTCATAAGTCGTTTCTGAGTTTTTTACCGTAAGAGTTACTTTGTGTGTCGGTCTGCTTGCTTCGGCAGTTTTGCCGTCTGTTGCCGTAAATACGAGAGTATATGTACCGACGACAGCATTTGAATAGCTGTATGACGCATCTGCACTTACAGCCGCCGCACCGTTTACAGAAACAGTGTATGCAAGTTCGTCAGCATCCGCATCTGCGAACACGCTGTTCAGATCAAGTGTGTAGCTTTCGTTATAAAATACGGAAGATGTCGTTTCTGCCTGAACACCTTCCTTAAGAACAGGACTTTCATTCGGCTCTGCTGTGTAAAATTTAAAGGTGTTCGTTCCGCTTCTGCTTACACCTGCACCGCTTGCCTTATAGGCGTATACTTTTACGGTCGCCTGTCCGTCAACGAGGTTTGTGGTGTAAGTTTTTGTGTTGGTCGCATCATCATTCCAGTTGATGCCGAGGTTTCCTGAACTCCTTCCGCCGGCAGTCACTTCCAGAGTGATCTGCGCGTCTGCAGCTGTTTCGTGGTCAAGATAGATATTAAAACCGTCTGTATAGCTGACATTTGCACCGCTGAGGGAAACACTTTCCACATAATAATAACTGAATGGCCAGCTGCTTCCCGTGTAGATTACGATACTTTCATTTTCTGCAGCAAATACCATGCCCGGAACTGAACCCATCATCATCAGAACGACGAGTAATATTGATAATATACGTTTCATATGTCAGTTTCCTTTAAAATTCCGTAATAAGTTTTGCTTCGAACTGAAGGATCAGAACAGAGTCTGTGCTGTTCACTTTGCCGTCATCATTTACATCCGCCGCAGTTTCATCAAATTCTACGTCTCCGAGGATTCCTGCTTCGTACTGTAAAACGAGAACAGCATCCGTGCTGTTTACTTTCCCGTCGCCGTTCGCATCGCCGTAATTGACTGTTTCGTTTGATTTCTTAACGTTGAGGATACATCCTGCGGGACCCTGTTCGGAAGCTCCGATAATATCTCCCATTGATGAGATGTAATATTTTCCTGCTTCCAGAGTATTGGGAACGGTTACTTTGCCGTTTTCGTCTGACGTACCAAACATTTCCCACTCTTCAAGCGGCTGACCGTCATACTCTTCTGCATTTATGTAATATACATCTCTGTCGGGATATACAACGTGTGTTGTTTCTCCGCCGTACCCGCCTGTAGTGCGTTTAAGAGTCAGTTCAAGGGTTTCGCCCTGCGTAACGGTTATATTATCTCTCGTGCCGTCTTCTGTTTCAAAGAATGCGTAACCTGAACCCATTACGCCACTGTCCTTGATGAGGTGGAAGTTGATGGCAGTTCCGTCTACGGCGATAATCTGATCACTCGTTGATCCCCAGCCCGGCTTACCGAGGGGATATTTATAGTCAACGAAATAGTTCATGTTCGTTGAGCCGTTCCAGAAATTCATGAATGAACTGCCTGCGCCCTGCGACCAGCTTACATATTCAAAAATATCCGCTTCCCCGTCTTCATTTCCGTCATACCCCTGACCGAGCTTGCTTTCGGGAAGTTCGCACATAAACATTTCTGTTGCATATATAAATGCATGCATAAGTGTTACGATTCCGTCTGCTGTTTCCGGAGTTCCGGGGGCCTGACTTGTGCCGGTATAACAATCCGGGTTGTAATAATAGTGTTCAAGACCATACAGAGCAAGGTCGAAATAAGGAACACTCACTTTTTCCACGATGAGCTGTTTTCCCGAAGCGGTAGTGTAAAAATCATCTACACTTTCGGAAATCGTCATTGCAACTTCAACAGTTCCGTTTTTGTTCGTGTCGCCGTTGAGTTCTCTCGCTGACGCACCTGTCGGAATGATCATCACAGCCATAAGAGTGGCGAGCATAGCCGCGAGAATTCTCTTTGTTGTTTTCATTTTTAAGTCCTTTCATCATATTTATTTTTCTCCGCCGGTTTTCCTTTATGGCGTTTTCTTTTTATTTATTTCGACAGCACCTCCTTTTGCTTTCTGAATAAAATGCCTCTGACAAATGCGTGAACCGGGTCATATGAAAAGGTATTTATTCATTGATTATATCAATCGGCTATGCCGAAAGATGACGGTTATAGGGTCTGGGATTTGTTGGAAAGACAGAAAGTAAAAATACCTGCCTTTTATGAGCGGACACAAAAGCACAGGTAAAAAAGCCAGAATATAATTACTAAAACATTGAATTTAATGAAAAACTCTGCTATAATTATAAATAAGGCAATTCGAAGATTTGCCACACCGCCGCCATTCTGCTACGACGCCAATCATTGACAGAAGGCGGCGGTTGCTTTTGTGTTGTAAGCGAATAAAAAAATCGCCGGGTATCCGACGATATGTGTTCATACAAAAACAGATTCGCATATTCCGGATACGAAAAGTCCCTGCATCAACCAAGTCTGCCGGCTACACGGCTGCCAATCAGCTCCCGGGTTTAACGGGATTCCTTTCGGTCATGCTTTTATTGTCATTATAATACAACAATTATTCCAATTTGTAAAGTATTTTCCAAATCATTTTTTGTGTATTGATCATTTTGAATGTCCTGCGGCTTCAGTTCCCGATACTCACGTGAAATATGTAAACAGGAAATCCTCAGACGATTTTCAACAAGCAACTTCCGACTTCCCATATAATGTGGTTTGAGTCAATAACCGCCGCCCGCATGTAACTGGCACATATCCAAAATCTCATTAACAAATTTTCTGTAAATAAAAATCCCCCTTTCTCAGTTTCAAGGAGTTGTCTCCTTTGCTTATAGCACCGAGAAAGGGGGATATTAAGGATAATGCCAATAAATTTTTTATTTAATGGCAATCTATGAATGTCTATCTGTAAAACTTTCCGTCAGAATGTGTTTTGAGGGCATTTCCGAGATTATTCTTCATATCTTCCGGCATATATCTGCTCAGTTCTTCCCATGTACCGTCTAACACCTGCAAAGTTACTCTGTTTTTGCTGTATTTTTCAAACTGGTATTTCAGCTTTATATTTCTTTCTTCGCGTGTACTAATAAATATCAACGGATACACAAACTCCGACGAGATGCCATAACTCTTTACATCGGCCCACGCTATTCCATGCTTTCGAATAAATAATCCATAACATTGTATTTCATCCTGAGTTGTAGCGATTTTAAGAAATAATTTTTTTACAATTCCACCTCTCCAAGCCACAAAGTTCAATCCACATAACAGCAGTACAAAGAGCCCAACACCAAAATATACACCCGGATCCCTTTGCTTAATCCAAAATAGATATATTAAATCTGCAATAATATAAATACACATCGCGTTGGAAATAACAACTCCTGAAATCACAACCAGAGCCATTGAGGATTTATACGCTTTCATTAATTTCACCTAACCTTTCCAGATTGAATTTTCTCAAACGGATAAAAATGCTCCTTTTACTAATTCCTTTTGAAAGATGTTGATCATAACCTCCTTCGAGACTTGATATTTAGATTTTTGTCTTAACCGCTCTTCTTTTTATCAATTCTATTTTTTCGCCTGGAATCACCTTTCCCGCTATCCTCGATCTTTTCATAGAATGATTATCCCAAATTTTCGATCCATTAGCATGTTCACCAATTCCATCTCCGGATTTTGCGTAAGTAATACTTTCGTCAAATATCTGCAACATCAATTAACATTGTCCCGACAACAAAAATTATTGCTACTGTTATTACTGTTACACTATCAATTGCTATAATACCAACAGCCATAAATGTCATTACATATCAACCTATTAGCTAAGTTTCCAGGAGTTGTCTCATCTAATATAAGCACCGAGAAGGGAGATTTTGATCTCAATCTGTCAATTTTGCCATATATTCATCAAGAAAGCACCTGAGTGACTGTTCCCAGGGACAATCATTGGTTTGCTTTGCCAATGCAAGGCTGTATTGAAGTGCATGGATCAGATCCGGATGAGATATACGAATCAACCGGTCATATATCCGATCTGCTCCGGGCCAGTTCATATCCTGCAACCATTCGAATAAATTACACAGGAAAGGTCTGAGTTCATCATCTGTCCTTTGAGTTACGATCAGTGCGCAGTTATCCCACACATTTTTGCCATGCCTCAACGTCAACGGTTGCATAAAATAGTGTATATCTTTTATGTTCGCAGCAAGCATTATACCCTTTTGCTGAACAGGTAAAGGCTTATTCCAATCCAACATATCCAAAATATCATATATTTCCATCAGTTTGTTCCTGTCCTTTTCACAGCAATCAACAGCATATTTTGTGTCAAAATGTGAAATTCCGGTTAAATTAATTGCTTCAATCGAAATAGCTCTTACATTAATATAATAATACCACACCACGACACGTATTTCAACCGTTCCAAACGGATCGCACATCCGAAAAGTAAAACAGAACCACCTTGCGGGCGATACTGTTTTACTATCAGTTTCAGATGTACTGATTTTACTTACCCGTTGCTCATATTGACATGTACGTTATTTCATCTGCTGAAGAATGTACGGATCCTTTATCTTTTTATCTTCCGCGAAGAGTATTATCTTCGATACGATCTCTGCCGTCTTCGGATCGTCGTCAACAAACGGAAGGAAGATCTTTCCGCGATGCTGTGAGTGTACGGGGAGAACGTTAAGCTGATGAACTCCCGACATATGCACCACGCCGCTTCCGAGATGCACGGTATATTCTCCGTGATGTCCTTTGATAAACGCATGAGAGCCTTTGACAGTCACGTTTTCAAGGCCGAATAGATCAATGTTATTTTCCACGATCACCCTGCGCATTTCAACCGTTGAGTGGCTTGCTTCCGGATCAACTCCGCCTGCATGTGCGACGCTGACGATAAGATCCACATCCCTCATGGCTTCAGAATAAACTATATCCGGAACATCCCTGAGAGGAATTTCTTTGTATGACTTTCTGTCGGAAAAGCATACATATTCAAGCGTCGGAGCTTCTATATCCGACGGGGAGAACCAGTCCGCAAGGGCATACATATTGACTGCGATATTATCCTTATAAAATACTTTCTCAGGACCGGTTTCGTGGTCTATTACCCACCTGCGATTCTTCAAAAGAGCTGCCGCCTTTGTGGGCTGTATCTGATGTGCCGCAAACATTCTTGAGTACGTCATGTCAAGCTCTTCATCGAGTTTTACGTAAAGCTCTCTGAATACCTGTCTGAACGGCTGCCTTGTTCCCCGATCCTTCTGCTTAGTAAAGAACACCTTCTGCCATCCTGCCAGACATCCTGATCTGAACATATCATACGGATGCGCCACACGTACGGGACTTTGCATGGGCATTTCAATGACCTCACCGTTCACATCAACAAGCGATGCGCACTCTCCGGGATATACAATTCCCAGCACTCCCGTTTCGTCATTGATGAATACCAAATTCTCAACCACAGGCCTTACGATGGGGTTGTTATAAAGAGAAGTAATCTCTTCGACAGTATATATCTCCCTTTCTTCCATGGAAAGTTCGAACATCCTGACGCTTCTTGAATACTGTTCACGGAATTTCTTTACGGCATCTTTCAGCTCGGTGATATAAGAGTGTTTTTTATATGCCGACGGCACCGATGCCATTATCTTACCGTTTTTACGCACGGCAACATCAGGTCTCCCCGATGAAAAATCAATTGCCGCTTCAACAACGTCTTTTCCATCATCAAGAATATGCCATTCGAAATATCCGGAAAGGGATTCAGTCAGAGCCGATTCCATTACGAGGGTGAGCCTCGTGACATCCTTGAATCCCGCACGGGTCGCGAGGTTGCGAAGTGCCATATCTGATGCAAGCGATTCGCTCGCCCTTCTCTGCGCTCCGAATGCAGTACTTTCCTTGCGGAATTTCTGAATAAATTCATATCTGCGAAGCATGTCTTCCTTATCCCTGAGGGGAACGAGGGGATAACTCATGAGAAGGTCCTTATTTCGTTTTTCCGAGATCTCTTTTTCAAGATCTGATATACTTACCTTCCCGAGAACAGCATCAGCATACTTCCTCGCACGCGAATGTTTGCTTCCGTCGCAAATATATTTCGCCGCGTCATAAAGCATGGAAAATCTTTCTTCACCGAGAACTGAATAAGCATCTTCGAACCACTGAATATCAAACGCACCATTCTGAAGTTCCGTCTTATCAAGAGGAGTAAATCTCGCAATGGTCGCATATTTACGCTCGTCTGTGGAGTACTGATCATTCATATGCGCCATAAAGTAATACGCTCCGCTCTTCATGCCGTCAAATCCCAGATATTCTTCTATTATATCTATCCACTGCGGTGCATACATCGCAACTTCAATAAGACGTACCGTACTTATTGACGAACCTTTCAGCAGCTCCCCGAGTTTTTCCGCACTGTCATCTTCCGCAGGGTGACACACGCTTATGAGGTGGCTGAGTGCGTCTTTGCGGGAACTACCGCTGCTGTAACCATAGACACTTCTCGAAAGCTTGTCATTGCCAAGGGATTTTATGAGATCCACAAGATACTTCGCTCCGCAGAAATATTCTATTGCGGTAACTGCCTTTGAGTATTCCGTCGGGCTGTCACTTCTCTTACATTCAACACTGACTATCTCGGAAGCCACTTTGTCCGCAACGTCAACGATAAATTTTTTCATCTCTTCGTCGTTATCTATACCGTAGCGTTCGAGTTCTCGTTTTACCCAGACTCTCTTTTCGGCGCTGTATATGTAAAAGATGCTCTGAACATTACTTCTAAGCCTTTTGTTATCGAATATAGCTTTATACATCTGAGGCATGCTTATCATTCCGTAATACGCCGCAAGTATAAGCGCAAGGCCGTTCGGAACGAGCTTATTGAATGTACTCATCCATCCGTAGTTGTTATACAAAGGCATGAAGAATTTTTGATCGAGATTATACATAACCATAAACCTGTCCCTGAAATTCTCTTTCGTTATAGCCATATCGCCCATCTGCATGAGAGTCTGCTGGAATATCGCAGATACGATAAAGCTCGCCCTGTAAGGTTCTCCTGATGTAATGACCCCGCTGACTTCAACAGCAACTTTATCATCCGGCACGTTACAGCAAAGATATTCAACGACCTTCGTTCCAACGTCGATAAGATATTCCTTTGGGCAGTAAACTTCCACAAGCTTGTCGACAACAGCCTTTATAAGCCCGTCATATGCAAAAAACATTCCGTTTTTTTCGCCGGTGCCGCCGTATTTATATTTCGTACCATCAAACTCTACAACATCTTTCCCGAAAATACGCTTTGCGGTCTCTTTCGAAAAACCGATATAATCATCAGGCACTCCTTCTCGGACGGATGAAAAAGATCCATATCCGAGCATGCTTTTCTGCATAGCAAGAAGCTCACTATGACCATTTATCTCATTTTCAAAAAATCCCTTCCAGACTTCCCAGAGCGGAACAACATCCTCAGGCTCACCTCTGAAACTAAGAAGTGGCATATATCTCCTCGTTCCGAAAATGACCGTTTCTCCATGAACAGTTTTTATTTCCTCATCCTTATGCTCATCAATAAGTGCATCGAGCTTTGAAAAGAGATATGAAAGCCTTGCATCGGTAATGTCAAACAGCGGATAGTTTTTCTCATCACAAGTGATCTGAGGAATGATCATGATATCATCATCCGAATAAAGAGCATCTCCCGCATCATCCGAATCGTCATCTCCGAAGAGCTCGCTGACGATGATCTTTTCTCCGTCTGTGAGAGAAGGTCTTTCATTGATGAGTCTCTTTCCCTCATTGACTGCTTCCTCATATTTTTCTTCTTCAATGAGATATTTCAGTATATCAAGTCCGCCAAGGCGCGCCTCTTCCTTTTTATCCTTCAAAAGCAAATTCAACGAACGTATCATTCCCTTTTCATCCTGCGTTTTCAGAAGTGAGATCACATCAAGACGCACATCAGCACTTTTAAGCCTGAGGTGAGAGCAGATCAGATCGTATTCTTCGGGGCTGAACTCCATTTTCTGAGCGCACCTGAATGCATAACTCTGTGTTAAAGAATCTCTGTCGGCAATTGCATTTATAAGGCTTCGGCGGCGAAGCGGAGTATCCGTTTCGAAAAATACATATCTCGCCATAGACTGTCTGCCACGACCGGAGCCGTCTGCGTCTTTCAGCCTTGCAGACATTTCATCAAGAAGATCATCATCCTTCAGCGCGCATGCAATGGCGCTGATCCTTACAAGGAGATCGGAACGGCTTATCTCCTCTGTATTCCACGGGAAAATATAGCCTTCATATTTATATTTCTTCTTGTCCATACTTTCAAGGAGCCTTCTGAGAACGTCAAGATGTCTGCGGGCAGTCTTTTCATCGTCAAACCACTCGCTTATCTTTACCCGCTCCGGCACTAACTTTCCGTCCTTATCCTGTCTCATAAGCGATGCCTTTCCATAAACGTCCGGCATATACGTACCGATAAGCCCTGCGGCGAGGTATATGTCCATATCTTCGCTTTCCATAAGTGCATATGAATATTTCGCCTGAACAGACGGAAGCTGAATGCTCTTGTTATAATATGCTCCGACAAGCTTCTGCTGAAGGTTTCCTTCCTTTGCGAAACGCATCATCGCTTCTACCGCATCATCCACATCATTAACGCCCAGCGCCCACAGACCTGTAAGGATCTTCACTGTATCCGTGCCGTCAAGCATCTCATACGCCTTTTGTCTGTCTCCGAGAGCTTCTGCCATGAGCCTGAATGTCTTGTCGGATGATCTGGTGAGGTTGTCGGGATCAAGAATACCGATCCATGTGGCAACCGCCCTGCGCACGGAAGAATATCTCAATAGGTCGTTTTTGTCTATCACATCGAATATTACCATAAATGCTTCGTGCGTTCCGCAGTCTGCATTTTCGCATATCGCCTGCCTGAGCCCTTCCTGCAAACGGGCAGCAAGAAGAAGTTTTCCGAGAAGCTCATGCAGATCCTTGTCGCTGCTTCGGATTATTCCGCATATCATATATGTAGTGAGAAACGCAGTATTGTTTTCGCCGTTGATTATTTCCGTCAGGGTATCTTTCAACAAAGAATCCCCTGCATCAATGTGTGCCGCAATGAGGTCTGCAAGCATCGAAACACCCATAACGGAATTTGTATACAGGATCCTGCTTTTTTCGCTGAAATTCTTCGTCATATACTCCGAAAGTGAGCAGCGGTATGCCCTGAAACGATATGCGCTGTTTATCAGAACAATTATTTTTTTCACGGCATTTACATATTCTCCCGTTCTTACGACCCTTCTCCATTCGCCGGTCGTGTAAGGAAATTTATTGAGTTTATCAAAATACTTATACAGTATCTCCGCCTCATCTTCTCCTCCAAGGCAGTATTCAATCACATCCCCGTATCTTTCGCGGAAAAACTTCCCCGGAGCATCTCCCGAAGAACTGAATTTTTTCTCCATATCAACAAGCAGTTTCTGTTCTTCTTCCGTCAGATTGCGGAAGTTCTTGGTAAACAAATTAAACAGCCCGACAAACCTTCCGTCTTTTGTTTCATCCGGCTTGGTTGAATCAATAAATTCGTTATATACCTGTTTTGCATCTGCGTTGAAAAATTCCATAATTCCTCCTTACCACATCCGCCCTGCAAGCATTGTGAGCATGACGAACGTAAATGTTTCCCCGCCTGCAAGCGAGAGTTCTTCATCTATATCTTCATATCGCTTTGAGTCAATAAACACGGCAACGATGCCATCATTAAAAGCGTCCTTTGCAGTCTTCACGGCTTTCTCCTCTGACACCCCGGAAAACATTTTAAGCATCCCGAAACCGACTTTGCCTGTTGATGCTTTGTCGCGGATGTCGTCTTCATCCATAATGAGAACGTCGCTCAGATCTCCTTCTGCGAACGACGCGCTCTTTGTCAGCTTGTCGTTGTATGAATTAAGCGTTGCCCTCACCGTGTACGCAATAAGCTCCCCCACCGTCTTCGGATTGCATTCCAGAATAAGCTTTCCTTTGACCACCTTATTTTCTTTTTTTCCCGCCTTTTTAAGCTGAACAAAAAACTGCATGACGTCCTCCGTTGTGTTTTATATATGTCATAACATCAGTATATCTTTTTTATCAGAAGATTACAATATTCCGATTGAAATGTATGCATTTTTTACGATAATATCAATTTGCCTACATAAAAAATCCCCCTCACGCAATATTGCGGGAAGGGGATTTCAAGCTAAGTACCAAACATATTAAAACTAAACACACTTATGATTTCTTTTCCTGTTGACCGTACTGCTTTACCTCGCAATGGCTATTAATCTGCCCGGTGAAGATCAAAAATAAACATAGAACGTTCACCATGCGTGATCTTAACAACATTTCCAATTTTTAAATCATCGTCAAAAGAATATAACGGCTCTTGACTACTGTAAACTATTGAATACATGCCATCGTCTATACATATGTCGATACGGTCTTTTTCTTGTCTTTCTATGTCGTCGATAACCCCGACTTTCTCAACAGTAATGTCATTTTTGCATTCGTAATAAGCCAATGTTACAGGATATGCGCTCAAATACACAAAGAAGTATAGCCAAAAGCTCACCAAACAATAACAAGCAAGAATGCACAATGTTTTTCTTAATTTGCTACGAGCATATTTTTTCACTAATCCCTTTGAGAACAATAATATCCAAATTCCCATAAATATAGCTGCAAATACATGTGCATGGCACGATGTCTTGAGTAATTCTTCCATGTTTACACCTAACTTGTTTTCCGTGAAGAGCAATTCATAAAACAGTAGTCCGCATTGAAAAATCATTTCTATCTCCGGGCATATAAAAATAATCTGTCATCGATTTATTTGACATATTATACTCAGGAACTGTTGATCAACAAAAATTACTCTACAATTCTTATATTTATCTCCGGCAACCCTCTGTCACTCTTTTGATTTTTACCGGAATATTCTCCGACAAAAACAACATCAAACGATTCCGATGAATCCGGAGGAAGAACAAATTCCATTTTCGAGCCATCTGCATATGATGCTGTTATCTCCTCATTCTTCAATAGTCCGATAGTTACATCATCAGGTAAATTTGCGGAAAGATTAATTGTCTTTTCAACATCAAACGTATTTACCAACGTAATACAGCACTCGATAAACACTTTTTCGTCTTCCACTTTAAAGTCAGAGTAATAACTCTTTTCTTTGTCAACATAAATTTTGTCATTGATGTTCCAGGATACAAGCAATATAAGAATCAATATTCCCATCAAAGGAATAATCATCGCACATACTTTTTTCATAATGCCCCTATCTTTCCACCCCATTCATTCCAACATAATTATCCAGTCCCGGTTGTAGTTATCACTTTATCCGAGCTACATTGTCATGTTCGGATGTACATAACACACGACGCAAATCTATCAAACATTCCGATTATATTAACGGTACACATGATCAAAAATTATCGCTTCAACCTTACTTTTCAATTCACTCTCACTGGATTTGTCCGGTGAGAAATGAAAGAACATCGTTCCGTTATCACCGGAAAGGGACATGTAATGCCCCCCGAGATCTCTGTTTTCATTAATATACAGCTTACCATAATTTCCGTGTAACAGACTGTGCAGGAGATCGCAATGAATAGTTGAAACATCCGAGTTCAATATTTGGCTGAGAAATTCTTCTTTACTCATAAATGAACCACTACTTCCAATCAGTCCTCCGACACCAATCATCTCTCCGTCCTGAAAAATCTGCATGGTTTCATCTTCCAATGTCAGATTCCATTCTGCAGGAAGAATTATCGATCCATATTCTGTAACCTCAGTATGCCATCCTTCAAAATCGCTGTCAACATAAGGATTATCCAGTTTTTTCGCGTAAATCACATCTTCGTAAGCGACAGCATAAAATCCGATGCCCATGTAAACAACCCACGAAAAAACGAGCATACCGATAATCGCAATAAAAGCTTTTGTCAACCTGCAACTTAAAGATCTTCCTTCTCCACTCATTTACTTACCTCCAAACCATCTCCGTCAGATACGATCGGTGTTTTATCGGCCGTCACCATGAAAGTATCATTTATATCCAAAACGATATTATATACATGTCAATCAAGATAACGACATCTTTATGTGTTTACACTATATTTTAAAATAACAATACCACACCCCGACACGTATTTCAATCTATCGCCAACATATTTCCGTCCGCACAAATCTCATATTCGTCAGAAAATCCGTCAACATATCCGAAATGCGACATTTCTCCGAGCTTGTAAAATTCATTTCCGTAAGCATCGCTCAGATTTCCGATATTTCCTTTAATGTCATGCAGGATAATATAATGATCCTGCGTATCCTTATATCTGAAGACTTCAACGACTGCATCTTCCGAAACCGAGTTGTGAACCTTCTTCAGATCCGTTCCCATTCCAAGCCTCCAACCATCCGGTGACTTTGAAAAAGCGCAATATACATAATCCCCCGTCTTCGGATCTTCTCCCACAACAAGGTCTGATACGCTTCCGTTCACAACAAGCACGACTTCTTCACGTTTTTTGTATTCAAACGCATCTTCAGCACTGTCAAATGTCATAAAAAGATTTTCAAACGGAACCATACACAGCAGAGTGCTCAGAATAATCACACATACAAACGTCAGAAATCTGTTTTGCAGTTTTCCACTTTTTATTAAAAACAGCGCAATCATAAACAATACAGATATGATCATCATCCTTATAATAATATACATCTTTCCCCTCCGCAGTCTCCTCCGTTAGTTATGTATTTATTTTACAATACAGTATATTAAAAGTCCATACGCTACAACCGAAAAAGCCACGACAAAGTCGTGGCCATATAAATTATATTATTTATCTCAGAATTTTCCTCCGCCACCGCCGTGACTGCGGCCTGAAGAAGATGTGTGAGTGCTTGAACCGCCTGAAGAAGATTCCTCCGGCTTTGCACTTCTTGAAGTGTGGGATGTAATAAAGAAATCCCTCGCATAGTTTACGTTCATGCTTCCCGGAACGATATAATCGCCTGAAGCGGCTTTCATATGAACGCTCTTGAGCTGACCTTTGAGGATGCTCATCACGATAAATGCGACAACAACGCCGATAACGACTGAAATCACAAGGCTCGTCTTTACATTAAACGGCTCCTTCGGTATATCTTCCACATCAAACGGGTCGCCGTTTTCCGCAAGAGTGATGAATTCATCGCAGTAGTCAGCGAAAGTATCAAATGCGCCGTAAAAATCTCCGTCGCTCATGTAGGTAACGATATTTTCTCCGATGTACTCAATTCCCGCATCTGTGAAAGCTGTGATACCATATCCGCATGTCGAGATCCACCAGTCGGAATATTCCATGCTAACGAGAAGGATAACTCCGTCAAAGTTTTCGCCGAAACCATATCCGTTATAATCAAAATAGTCATCCGCATATTCCATAGGTGTTTTTTCTCCCGTAGAATCCACGGTCACGACAACCACATCCACAAGATGCTCCTGACTTATTCCGTCAAGAGTTGCCATAAGCATACTTTCTTCGTCGTCCGTAAGAAGATCCGCTTCATCCACGACCCTTGCAGGATGAGCAGACGGTCCGGGAGCTATGAGAAGAACATCTTCAGCAAAGACACCTGTGAGTGAAAATACCATAAGGAGGCAGATCATCATTGACAATACTTTTTTCATTTTTCCCTCCTAATATAAAAGATACTGCACAGCAAACGCAACGACTGAAACGATCGCCGAAAGACCTGCGAAATACTTCGTGTAAAGTCCCTTATCCATGGGAAGATCACCTACGAATTTTCCCGTCTGTCCGTTCATGGCAAAGGTGTATTTTTCGCCTGCGTATGTAGTGTTGAGGATCCATACGGGATAAAGCGCATATTTTGCCCTTCCGTTCTGAAGCCTTATTGACGACATATCCGCATTCACCGTCGCATATCCTACGACCGTTGAACGGAACTCATCCATTACGCTCTGACGGATCCTTTCGTTTGCCCTCTCAACGCTCTGAACATCGTCGATGTCGTATTTGTCAGCGAGATATCCTGCAAGATATGCCGTGTTGAAATCCACAGCTTCCGAAATGTCAAACGGTTCAACAGACTCCATGAGTTCGTCGGCCATTTTGCTTGAACCGTCAACGGGAACCGCATAGAACGAGAGATTTCCTCCGCGATATACATTATAATAACTCGTTTCCGTGTAATCATAATCATCATCGCTCCATGATCTTACTCTCGTCGCGTTATAACGCACATCTGCCTGAGCATCAGCATCAAACAGCCAGAACGGAACATAGATTCCTTTTATCTCATCAATATGATTCTTATCTTTGAATATCTTCGGAAGAAGTGCCTTGCCGCCATAATGATTCATAAGGGCTTCTTTCGCGGCTTTTTTATCAAATTTGAACGGGATGACATAATCCGGCTTGAGAGAACCGCTGAACTGACCCTTCATCACAACGGGATTGTCGCAATAAGGACAGCTTGTTGCGGCTGTTGTGCTGTCGCCGACGATCTCACCGCCGCATGACTTACATACATATGTAACAAGGCCGTCTGCCTCACCATCTTCCCAGTCTCTTCCTGCGGAAACTTCCCATGTCATACTTTCTTCAGGAAAGCTTTCCGGCTGTTCGTCACCTGTATCAAACATTGAAATTTCATATTCCGAATCGCAATACGGGCACTTGAGCTTCTGAATATCGCTGTTGAATTCCAGAGCTCCGCCGCAACTCGGACATTTATATTCCTGTAATCCTGACATTTTCCCTCCCTAATTTAAAGCAAGATTACTCCCGGTAAAAGCCGGGAGTAATAAAAGATTTACATTACGTCTGCGCCGTTGATGGGATCTCCGCAGTTCGGGCAGAATCTCGGCGGATTGTTCACATCCTGTGTCTGCCATCCGCACTTGTCGCATCTGATGACTGTCGGAACAAACGGTTTCTTTCCGCCGCAGTTCGGGCAGAAGTTTCCTGTGTTTACTGCGCCGCATGAACATCTCCATGAAGCATTTACTGCCACACCGGGGTTATTTACGCTGAACGCCGCTGTTCCCGCTGTCGTTCCTGCTGTCACTCCCGTAGCATTGAGGATCTGTGAGAATACCTGCTGAATCTGCTGCTGAGGCGGAAGTTCCGTAACACCTGTGAGAATGCTCTTGAGTTCGTAAAGTTCTTTTTCAAGATCGTGATATCTTTCGCTGAGTTTCGTGTCCGGATAATTGCCGTCAGCGAGGTCGATTTCGATCACGTCAAACCACGGAGAATTTACCCTGATCGTAACTTCAAACTTATAGCTGTATTCAAATCTCTGCGGGAAGTAACTTTTCTTGTTTCCTTCCTTATCCTCATCAAAGATCTCTTCCTTTTCTTCGATCACGTCGATATCAACGTCTGAGATCTGCGTGAATGCAATGATGTCAGGATTTGCTTCTTTCCAGTCTGTGTATCTCGTAACGAAGAATTTCTTTGCCGCAGTATCAATATATACTTTTTCGCCTTCCCCGAATACTCTGTCGGGATTAAGTGTGTTAAGGCGCTGAGCATTTTCTTCGCGATATTTAAGCTGCTGCTTGATCTCTTCGATGGTTGAGTTCTTTCTGTCGCTGAAAAGCGGAGAAAGTTTGCTTGCACATTCTTTGCACATATTTCCGTCTTCAAGCTTTCTGTTGCCGAGAAGACCGATCTTTTCACCGCAGATGTCGCAGTATTTCTTATCAAAAAGTCCCATTTCTTTCTCCTTTTAAATTATAAAATCTATGAACGCTTGTTGCCGCAGTTAGAGCAGAAGTTTCCTTCGTTTTCTGTTCCGCATGAGCAGATCCATTTGCCGCTTTCAGGCTTCTTTTCACCACATTCCGGGCAGAATTTGCCTGTGTTTACGCTTCCGCATTTTGCACATGTCCATGTGCCTGCCGGTTCGGGTTTCTTTTCACCGCATTCTGTGCAGAATTTACCTGTATTTTCAGCTCCGCAAGAGCATTTCCATGTGTTTGCATTCTGCACCGGAGCTGCAGAAGCGTTCTGCTGCTGTTGCTGCTGAGCGATGTTGAAGAGGTTCGTCATATTTGCTCCGCCGACATTCTGTGCCATACCAACGCCCATAAATCCTGCCATAGCGCCGCCTTCGTTCTTTGCAGCGTCCTGCATAGCCTGAGCTGTTGCAGTTGCTGTAAGACCGGCAGCACGACCTGCGTCAGAGTAAAATACTGACTGCTGAGCCTGTCTGAGGAGAGCTGCATCTTCTTCCGGAAGTGTTACTGATGAGAGCGCGATGCTTACAACTTTAAGACCTCTGAGATTACCCCATTTTTCTGAGAGAGCCGCATTCATTGATTCTTCGAGTTCTTCGTTGTGAGCGATGAGTTCACTGGGGAGAAGACCGATTGCAGAAAGTTTTGCAAGGCCTGCCTGAAGTGCACTGATGAATTCAGCCTTGAGCTGAGTGTCGATCATTTCTCTTGTGTACTCATATTCCACATTTGATGCTACGTTTGTGTAGAATAAAAGCGGATCGTCGATGCGGTATGAGTATACACCTGAGCAACGTACTGAAAGCTGAAGTTCGAAACCGATCTTTTCGGAAACAATGTTGAACGGAACGGGGTTGGGTGTTCCGAATTTATTGTTTGTGAGTTCTTTTGTGTTGAAGTAATATACTCTCTGATCTTTCGCTGTATCCCCGCCGAAAGCAAATCGCTTGCCGATGGTCTGGAATGTAGCTTTGATATTTTCTGAAAGTGTGCCGTAGAAGATGCTGGGTTCTGTTGATGTATCGTAAGTATATTCACCCGGTTCTGCACATACTTCAACAACTTTTCCCTGTTCAACGATGATCATGCACTGTCCGTCAGCAACGATGATTCCTGATCCGTTGGAGATAATGTTGTCATTTCCTTTTGTGTTTGATGAACGTCCGCTTACGCGTTTTTCGCCTTTGACCATAAGTGTTTCAGCACCCATGCTTTCGCATACGAAAAAGTCCAGCCACTGATCTGCAAGTGTTCCGCCAACTGCGCCAAGTCCTGCTTTAATAAGTCCCATGTTTCTGGTTCCTTTCTTTACTGTTTATTTTCCGGATAAATCATTATCCTCGTGTTCGTATCCGCTTTTGGAATACGGATTTTTATTTTCTTTCTCCGGATCTTTTCTTACTATCCTGAATCCTTCAAAAGAGAAGCCTTTCATATCGACCATTACGGCGAGTATCCATAGTCCGAATGACGTGATGCTCAGCCCGAGGGGCCATTCTCCCATAAAATGCATAAGGAGGAACAGCCACCCCGGAACAGACCACATCATATTAAGCCCCAGATTCTTCACCAGTCGACTGATGAAACTTCCTTCTTCGTTCGTCCTGCGCATAATTCCTCCTTATGATTTTTTCTTAATTATAAATCAGATTTCAATACTCAGTCAATGTTTACTGTCTGATTTTTTACTATTTCTTCAAAACTGAAGATTTATTGTTTGCATATCTTAAAATCTGCGTTGCATCAAGTGCGTTGATCTTGCCATCTTTATTGACGTCAGCTCTGCCCTTTGCTTCTTCTTCACTCATTGATGCAATAACTGATGATTTATTGTTTGCATATCTTAAGATCTGTGTCGCGTCAAGTGCATTGATCTTGCCGTCTTTGTTAACATCCCCGAGGAGGTATGTTTCTTCGCCGGGACCCGGTGTTTCTTTCGGTGTCCATACTGCAGACAAACAGATGAATGTTACTGATGTGTCTGTAATATTGATCGTTTCACCCGGATTGTATTCAACGCCGTCAAGAATGTGCCATACTTTGAATTCTTTGCCTTCCGGTGCTGTGAAACCGCATTCAGGAACAGTGAAGTCTTTGCCGAATTCAACTTTTACAGATTCCATCGTACCTGTACCGCCGTTTGCATCGAATGTAATTTCGTATGTTAACGGTGTGACAGGTGCCGGTGTGTTTTTAAGAATTACTGTATTGGATGATTCTTCGATAACCTCACCGGCCGCTCCGCAGAGATATGCAATGAGTGATACTGTTTCTGTCTTGCCTTCTGCTACAGAGATGGTTTCCTTGTAAGACATAATTCCGTTTTCAAATGTCGGGTTGATGTATTTTGCTTCAGCATCACCAATTTTGATCTTGAATTCAACATAGTATCCCGGAACGAATGGCGGATTGTTGAATAAGAATTCAACAACATGATCGCCTGCTTCAACTTCAACAGCAGCCGGATTGATACCTACATCTATGATGTCAACCGTTGCGTATTCGTGAATATCGCTGATCGTCGGAGCATCCGGAGTGATCTCGCCTTCAGATTTTGCGTATGTAAGAGTTACAGCAACCTCCTGCGGGAGAGATCTTACCTTTGTTCCGTTCTTATAAAGGTCGAAACGGAGCATGTATTTTACAGTTTCTTCGCTTCCGCTTACAGTCTTCTTGAAATAGAACTTACCTGACTGATATTCTGTTGCGGTAACGCCATCAGCTGAGCCTGTGCCTCCGACAAATTTTGTATAGATCGGTTTGAGTGTGTAACCCTGAGCTGATGCTTCGACAGGCATTTCCCAGTTGAACTGAACAGTATGTTCGCCGCCTGTTACATTATTTGTGCTGTTTGCATCAACTTCCTGATCGTCAACGTAAACACCTGTAAATACGTTGTCGAATGTTGCATCTGTGATCTCTGTCTGTTTGTCAGTGAATTTGACTTTTACCGTATTCACGTCAATTTCAGTGAATCTGCTGTCTTTCACGAAACCGAGTGTGAAGTTTCTTTCGTATACAAAGTCTTTTGCCTGAACGCCTGTGTCTACAGAATATTTATATACTTTGCCTGCAGGTGTTCCGAGAACTGTGTCAGCGGCAACATCTTTTACAAATACGAACTTGTCACTTGTAACTGTTGTTTCCTGCATGAACGGAGTCACACCCTGTTCCATGACAGCGAAATCGTACTTTGTCAGAGCTGCGAATTCATCGCTTACGAAGATCATTACATCCACATTATGCTTTTCGTTGCTCTTTACTTCTGCTGTCGCATCAGATCCCGGATATTCATTGCCGTCAATAGCTGTCGCATAGAAATTGAGGTGTTTCGTTCCTTCGAATTTAACATAAGCCGCTACAGAATCGAGGCTTACCTCTTCAGAACCTTTACGGAGCTTGATATAGAATGTGTATGTGAATTCCTCACCGTATGCGCCGGTTTCTGTGCGTTTGCAGTGATATTTTCCGTCTTCACTCTCAGTGACCTGAAGTTCAAGGGACACATCGTAAAGCACGTTTCCGTCCGCATCTGTCTTTTTAGCGTACGGAGCAGCAACATATCCTGCATCGAGGACAGCCTGCGGCATCTTGTAGATGAATTCAAATTCCTGCTTTTCAAAGCTTTCTGCAGTTACTTTCGTCGTGCCTTTTCCGAGAGCTTTGCCGTTCAGGAGCAGTTCCATTGATGTGTCGAGAGTCTTGAATGTGAATGTTACCCTGTTTGTAACCGGATTTCCCATAATCGTTCCGCCGGGATTTTTCAAATAAACATGACAATCTATAGTTCTTGAAGCAACATTTTTTTCCTGAATGAAATCATACTTTACAGTATAAATTCCGGTTTTCTCATCAAATACCGGTTCCATGTCAGTGGTTCCCGTTTTGCCGTGGTCCTGAATTTTTACTTTACCGATACCGTATCCGGCATTTTTAATATCCTTCGGAATATCGATGACAAATTCCATTTCGTGCTTTTCAAATAAAGCTGTATCCCTGATGGTTGTCGGGTTTGTTGTATATGTCGTTCCGTCAACGGTTACGCCGCTGTGAATGTCGCCTTTCTGTTCATTGTAAGGATCCGCAAATCTGAGTATTACATCAAATGTGCTCGGTATTCCTGTAACAGGTGTTCCGTCTGCTTTTAACGCGTAGATATTGAGGACAGCCTTTGCTTCGTCTCCGGGATTTCCTGCCACGATCGTGCTCCAGTATTTTGTGTTGTACTGACCGGGCTGGAATGTTTCCGGCTTGATCGTCGTATTATCTGACTGACCTTCTACCACCCAGATTCCCTTATATTTTAATCCTGATGGCGGTGTTGAAATGAAGAACTCAAGATCATAAGACATGTTCGGTGTAAGACCTTCAACAACGATGATTTTTCCATCCTTCACTGATTTGACGACTTCTCCCTCAGGGACAGTTCTTGGCTTGACCTGAACGATTTTGAATTCCGCATCGTAGTCGCAGACATATGTCTTGTAAACATATCGGTATACGACTCCGCCGCCGGAGAGATAGCCTGCTTTAGCGTCATATACAGTGTTGATGTCACTTGCAATCGTTACAGACATATTTTCCGGTGCAGCATATTCATATCCTGTCTGCCTGCCGACATATGCACCGTAAATATATTCGTGTCCTGCAACAAACTTGTCGGAAGCGGTCATGTATTTTGCGTTTGTAACGTCATACCATGAATATCCGTTTGTTGTTCCCTGAAGGGAAACGATCTTGCTGCCGATTGATGTTACTGTTCCTGAGAATACCGGTGACTCACCGTGAACCGGATAAACAACGTCTTTGATTTCCACCTTTGATACCGTCTCAGCTTCGCAGGTGAATTTATAACCGATCTGTCTGTAAGTGTATTTATCCTTACCTGAAATGATAGCCCATGTAGAGTTTGAATCCACTCCGTTGACCTTGGTTTTGAGCACACTATAGCTCGTTGAGAATCTATAACCTGTAATGGCTTTTACATGTACCCTTGCGGTGTATTCTCTTCCGCCAACGAATGTATCGCTCTTTGTCATGTATTTTTCGTTTGTAACATCCCACCACAGAACGCCGTCTGTTCCGAGTTCGTCTGCGATAGTGTAAGTATATGCTTTTGTTTCAGCATAGAATGACGGAGTTCTGCCCGGTTTCGGTGTTGTTACATTGAATACTTCGATGAGATCAATCATGCCGTATTCACAGACATATACACGGTTGATTGCCGCAAATTTTGTTTTGTCGTCAGATGTGTATGACGTCTCTGCAGCTCCTCCGTCAATATAAGCGGTAAAATCGGGAGCTGTTGATCCTTTGACGAACACATAACCGTCGTCAGCTGCAAGGAATACAGTAAGGCTGTATTCGTGTCCTTCAACAAATGTGCTTGTTGTGGTCATCCATTTTTTATCTGTTCTGTCGTACCACTGAGCACCTGATTTGTTGACTCCGGATGTCTTGTCGACATGGAAACCTCCGGCTGTGGATGTAGCATATCCGTCAAAGTCAGGTGTTCTGCCCGGACGGGGTGCTTCATAGCCTGTAACGTTTACTGATTTGATCTGCTTATCCGCCGCAAAGACTGTTGCCGGCATCACACTCATTATCATGAGAGCGATAAGTAAGTAAGTAAGTAAGTAAGTA
>JAFXKY010000044.1 GCA_017531485.1 Eubacteriaceae bacterium
CAAGCGCTGCTGTGCAGCGCTTGCGGCGCGGGAGGGGGTGGGTGGGCGGGACGCGCGCAGCGCGCAGCGTGAGCGAAGCGAACGAAAGCCGCCTGAATGGAGATCCATTCAGGCGGCACTCACTCCTGTAAAAAACTCTACATCTTCGTCTTGGCACGGGAAATAAGTGCGAAGATAAATCCGAAAACCACCGCAGCACATATTCCTGCGGATGTCGCGATGAGCCCACCGGTAAATATTCCTAAAAATCCGGACTGATGTACCGCGGAGATCGTACCCTTGACAAGTGAATACCCAAACCCCATAAGCGGCACTGTCGCTCCCGCCTTTCCGAATTTCACTATGGGTTCGTATAACCCAAGAGCTGTCAATATAACCCCGAGAGTGATGTATATTACCAGCACCTGACCCGAAACAAGCTTTGTGTTGTCTATTATTATCTGCGCAATAAGACATAACACCCCGCCGGTTATAAATACGGGCAAATATTCCATTACAATATCAAACATTACTTTTTATCCTTCTTGTTTTCTATCACTACCGCGTGCGCGATGCACGGAATCGAATTCTTCTGATACGACGATACTGTCGATAAAAGCGCCCCCGTCGGAACGAACAATATCCTGCCAAGCTCCTTATTTTTCAGCTTAGGGAAAATATGTCCGCAGAATACCGACGATGAACATCCTGCTCCGCTTCCTCCACAATCCGCATGCTGTTTTACACAATCAAAAAGCATATGCCCGCAATCGTTCAGTCTTCCCGACGGATCGTATCCGTGCATCTTCAGCATATCCGAAAGTATTCCAAGCCCGACTTTTGCAAGATCTCCGGTATATACCATATCATAATCCGCAAAAGACGTGTTGGTGTCCTTGAAATGAGTGAGGATAGTGTGCGCCGCCGCAGGTGCCATGGCTGTTCCCATATCCGCCGCATCCTTGCGGTCAAAGTCTATGATCTTCCCGATCGTCATTCCGGTTATAACCGGTCCGCTTCCTCCTGCCTGCAAAACCACAGCTCCCGAAGCCGTCGCCGTGCGCTGAGCCGTGGCTTTGGACTGACTTCCGAGCTCAAGAGGGTTTCTGTATTGCCTTTCAGCAGTGCTGAAATGACTTGAGGAACACGCAACCGCCCGTTTCACAACTCCGGCTTCTATGGCCGTTGAAGCGATCTGAAGGGCTTCTGAGAAAGATGAACACGCAGAATATACTCCCCAGTACATCATATCAAAGTTCTCCGCCGCAAATGTCGTCGTTATGATCTGATTCAGAAGGTCTCCGCCAATAATGAGATCAATGTCGCTTTGAGTGAATTTTCCTTTTCTGAGAAGATTTTCCACGCACTTCCTGAGCATCATGCACTCGCCCTTTTCAAATGTGCTCTCTCCAAGACAGTCATCTTCAAAGACGAGGTCAAAATCTTTCCCAAGAGGTCCGTTTCCTTCCATAGGCCCAACGGCGGATGACACCTCCGCTATGGTTATCTTATTGTCAAAATAAACGGTCTGTTCTCCGACTTTTCTTGCCATATTACCTCACGCTACCAATAAATATAAATAATAAACTATCCCTACGACCCACGATGAAGTTATTCCGTAAACAAGGACAGGTCCCGCGACTTTGAACATATTTCCGCCAAGCCCGAATATCCATCCTTCTGCTTTAAATTCAATAGCAGAAGAAACTATCGAGTTTGCAAATCCCGTAATGGGAACGAATGTTCCTGCCCCTGCAACCCGACCGATCCTGTCGAAAAGACCAAGTGCAGTCAACAGCCCGGTTATAAATATCACCACTATGGTCTCCGTTGCACTCGCTTCGGAATAAGTCATTCCAAACGACTGAAAAGTATTTATAAGAAACTGCGCAAAAACGCATATTCCGCCGCCGACAGTGAATGCCGCAAAACCGTGCTTGAAATATGGCGGCTTCGGTGCATTTTTCGCGGCGGCTTTCTCGAAAGACTCTCTTAATTTTGCTTTGTCGTCCATATTATCACCTCTTTTTTTATAATCTTCCACATCTGAAAGATTTTATTCATATGAAATCAAACAAGCTCCCCGAAAAAAAGACGCGAAATCACAATTTCCGTCAATTTCTCATCGCTTTATTTACGTTTTACATCGATTACATTGAAATTCAAATCTTTTTAATTTATAATAAAAACAAAAGGCGGCAGTATATCACCTGGCCTGCCGGAAAGGAAAAATTATGAAAAGAAAAATATTATCCCTCGCATCCCTTCTCCTTGCGGTTCTGATGCTCGCTTCCTGCGGAGGAGAGAAATATCCCGCTCTTAACGTAACCGATCTTTCTGCAGAAGAACTCGAAACAGCAGAAAACTCCACCATCGCTATCTCCTTCCCCAAAGATGAGTGGACTGCGGACACATCCATTTCTCCGCTTACTGTCTATTACGATGCCACATACGGAACAGACAATGCCACAAACATCAACGCACAGGCCGCAGGCAAGTTCCCCAACGCGCTGAACGAATCACATATCAAGGAGCTCTTCGCTGCAGTAGAAGAAAATCCTGCATTAACCATAGACCTTTGCGAAATGAGAACCCTTGGTGAAGAAAACGTAATTTACGGGGAATGTACGACCCGCCTCACCGACGATGCTATTGATATGCTTATCGAAAACGGCACGCTCACTCAGGAACTCATTGACTTTGCCGGCGGAAGAGAATTCTTCCTGAATATCCCTCCCGTTTCACAGATAATGATTTACGCTGTCGTAGATGACACCCTTTGCCTGTACGTCGGTTCGTACTACAATGAAAACGAAAAACAACTCGTTCTTGATGTAATCAACGTAATGTATGAAAATACTGTTGTAAAATAATTTCTTAAAATATCCTGCACAATATAAAGATCCGCTTTCTGAAAGAAAGCGGATCTTCTTTTAAATTATTTCGAAAAGTATATCAAGAAACTCCTGGGTATTTTCTTCGGAATACTCTATCTCCGAAGAATACATCCTCGAAATCTCAATTATGTCTTCAATACTGAAATCTTCTTTTCTGCGGAACATTACCGCACAGATCCTGTATATTATCTTCGCTGATATAAACGCAAATGCGATCCTCTCGTTAAGGCATCCGTCCTCAAGAGCGCCTGCGAGATGGCGGTAAAGAAAGTACGAAACAAGATTTTCAAACGCTTTCCCGTACTTTTCAAGCGGAAAATCCATGTTATCTTTAAATGCGGCAAGATCCTCAAGTCGATCTTCCCACGCTTCGTCAAGGATCTCAAACTGCGAAAGCTCCTCCGCCCATTCGTGAGCATAAAGATCAGGAAGAGATATGTTCATATACTCAAAGATTCCTTCGGTCCTTTCGTAAAGCGGCTTTGTTTTGTCGGAAAGCATGGAAAATATCCTGTTTCTTATTTCATAAAACGCCAATTCCCCTTCAGTCACATCTTCCGCCGCTTCATCATCTTCTTCAATAAGAGAAAAATCTTCCTTCTGCGTAACAATGATTCTCGCACATTCTTCACACGCAAGGCCGAGCCCGATCTCCGTTCTGTCGGAGAAGAAGTTGACAAACCTGGGATGATCGTCGCATATCTGACAAAGATACTCTTCCCCAAGGCATGAGATTATCTCGCAAAGATTCTTCTCATCGAGAAACGGGCATCTCTCGTCTTCACACAAGATAAAATGCGCAGTACCCTCTTCGGATATTTTTTCGCTGAGTTTCTGGGACAATTCCCCTGTGACGTTACGGTATTTCTCCATTGTTTCGTCATCAATATCTATCTCCCAGCCGATACAGCAATTATGCCTGCAATCAGACGCTATGCATCTGAATTCATCATAATAATTCGGTCTTATTCTCTTCATATTACTCCCCACTATAATGTATTTATATATAACCGTATTCTATCACCGAACAACATCTGATACAAGCACGAGTTTCATTCAAATTATTTTACTCATAACAAAAGTGCCGGCATAAGCCGACACTTTCGGATCACTTATTTCTGACTGTCGAGTGATGAAGGTTTGTTGTTTGCATATCTGAGGATCTGCGTTGCGTCAACAGTGTTTACAGCGCCGTTTCTGTCAACATCCGCGATCTTGAAGAGAAGTGCAAATTCTCTTGCATCTGCGTCTGTAAGCACGCAGGATTTATGGTTTGCATATCTGAGGATCTGTGTTGCGTCAAGAGCATTGACAACGCCGTTTCTGTCAACGTCCCCAAGGAGATATTTTGCCGCTTCTTCTGAAAGAAGGTCATCATCCGTCTTGATCTTGTCGATTTCCGCTTTTGCATTTTCAATCGCTTCCTTTACTCCATCAAGATCTTTTGCTCCGTCGATATTTCCCTTGCCTTTATCTACTGCGTCTGCAAGTTCTTTTTTCTGTTCGTCACGGTAATCTTCAGGATCTTTATACTCTTCGAGTTCTTTCTTCGCTACTTCTTTAGCTTTTGCGAGTTCAGCGGCAGCTTCTTCTGCGTCATATTCCGCATCTGTCTTGATCTTGTCGATTTCTGCCTTCGCATCTTCGAGAGCTTTGTTTACGCCTTCGATATCGCCTGCTGCATCGATATTTCCTTTACCATCCTTTACAGCATCTGCGAGAAGCTGTTTTTCTTCGTCGCGGTAATCTTCCGGATCCTTATATTCTTCAAGAGCTTTCTTTGCCGCTTCCTTAGCGTCCGCGAGCTGTTTTGCGGCAACTTCTTCTGCTGTCGGCACTTTGTCAAGTTCGTCCTTGGCATCCTTAAGCGCGTCTGCTACTTCTTCAGGAGTCTTCGCTGAATCAATGTCTTCTTTTCCGTCCTCAACGATACCATCGATGATATCGTTTTCTTCGTCGCGGTAATCTTCCGGATTTTTATATCCGTCGAGTTCTTCCTTCGCCGCATCCTTGATGAGTTCAAGAGCCTTTGCTGCTTCAACTGCATCAAGAAGGTCTCCGCATTTACCTTTCAGCGCTTCAAGGTCTTTTCTTTCGCCGTCTGTAAGGTTATCTGTTGCGAGAAGTTCGTCTATTGTCGCAAGAGCTTCATTTATGGGAATTTCATCTTCGGGAGTAACGTTTTCCGGTTCAAGGTTTCCGATCTTGTCGTTGACATCCTTGATCTTGGCCGCAACGTCATCAATTACTCCCATAAGGCCTTCTGCCTTTTTAAGGGCATCCTGCATCTCATCTCTCTGTGCGGGAGTGAGGTTGTCACCAATGAGAAGATCCTTGATGTCGTCAATGATCTCAGCGATTGCCGGCTTATCATCGGATGTCACTGTATCTTCGTCATATTTTCCGAGCTCATCCTTGATATCTTCCACTTTATCCCTGACGTCATCGATTCTCTTGAGGAGATCCCTTGCCTTATCCGCAAGGTCATTGAGTTTCTGTTCTTCTTCATCCGTCAAATTCGGGCTGAGTGCAAAATCCTCGATCTGCGGGATGAGGGCAGAAATGTCGTCATAATCGTTTTCTGTTACTTCGTCGATGTCATATTTATTTACTTCATCTTCGAATCCTTTTATTTTATCCTGAACTGCCTTTATAGCGTCGAGGAGTTCTTCACATTTGTCAATAATTCCGTCCCATTCGTCTTTCACATCATCTTTGAAACCGTCTGTAGAAACGTCTGCCATAGGTCCGTAGACATCCATAATAGCAGGCTCATCGTCTGAAGTTACGTTTTCTACAGCAAGGCCGTCAATCGGTGTCGTATCGGGCATGATCGCAAAGGCTATTTCCGCCTGTCCGGAAATGAGAGAGCCGCCTTTGGGAGAAATAATTACTGTAGCTCTGCCGATATCTGTGTTGTCACCGTAAGATACGGAATAATTCTTTGCAGGAAGCTCCTTGCCGCCGAGGAAAACACTCTTTACTTCAGGTGTTTTCTTCTGACCGTCATATGTAGCTTTGTCGTATTCAAGTTCAACATCCGCAAACTCAAGTTCGCCTGCCTTGACAGTTACATCCCCGTCAATAACGCTTCCGCTGACACTTGAGAGCATCTTTCCGTCCTGCCAGTAAGCTGCGCCGTCCGCAAGGATGCCGATAAGGTCGCTGCCCTGAATGTTAAGACCGCCTTTGAATGTGCCACCTTTGAGTGTTATGGAATCTGATGAATCACTGTCACTGCGAAGGTAAAGATCTGAGCTGAGCGTTCCGCCTGTAACGATAAGGCTTGATGAATGATCTGCGGCACTTCCGACCCATACGGCATTTTTGCCGCCGTCAACACTGCCGCGGTTGATCGTTGCAAGTCCGTCGGGAACATATATTCCGATTTCATCTGCCTTGATGCTTCCGCCGTTGATGATCACGTTCTTTTCGGAAAGAATACCGATAGATTTTGCAATAACACTTCCGCCGTCAAGAGTGAGAGTACCTTCGTTATGGATCGCTTCTCCCTGTGCCGCAGGACCGTCCTTGCGTTCGATCTTTCCGCCACCGGGATGGTCGGTTATTGTGATGTCCACACCACGATTGATCCACAGAACGTATCCTGCCTCATTTGTAAGGCTCTTTCCGTTCAGATCAATAATAAAGCGGCCTTTTGTTATCTGCACATATTCTTCAAGGGTTATATCCTGAAGGATAGTAACTGTGCAGTCCGCATATTTTGCGGCTTCCGAAATAGCACTTACGAGATCATAATAAAATTCCGTAGCACCGCTGTCGCCTGTCGTTACGGACGCAATGTAATCATTTTCGTCCGCCCATACTGCTCCGGGAAATGCGCCCAGAAACAGCATGACTGCCAATAAGAAACTGATTGTCCTTTTCATTTTCTTCATATTTACTGCCCCTTAACCGTTTTTACATCATTTTAAATGTATGATGCATATCATACATATTTTACTCAATTTAAAAAGAAATTGCAATATCTGTTTGGAAAAATTTAACATTTGCACAAAAGAAATATATAAGATAAGTTTAATGGCATAAAAAGATTGCCATTCCGAATAATATTAAACCGAAGTACGATAATTGCGTTTTTTGTAAATTCTTTTTCTTAAAATAAAAAAGCCCGATATCTCGGGCTGTGATAATTATTTAAGTCTTGACATGTATTCGCCTGTTCTTGTATCGATACGGATAGTATCTCCTTCATTTACGAAAAGCGGAACGAGAACGAGAGCGCCTGTTTCAACTGTAGCCGGCTTTGTAGCACCTGTTGCTGTGTTGCCTGCAACTGCCGGTTCACATACTGTGATGAGAAGTTCTACGAAGTTCGGAGCTTCAACGCTGAAAGCTTCGTTGTTGTGGAACTTGATTGTTGCTGTCATATCTTCTTTGATGTATTTGATAGCATCTTCAACCTGTTCGTAGTTAAGCGGAACCTGATCATATGTTTCCGGATCCATGAAGTAGTAAAGTGTGCCGTCATTGTAGAGATACTGCATTTCTTTTGTTTCGATCATAGCCTTCGGATATTTATCTGTCGGGCTGAATGTTCTTTCTACTGTAGCACCTGTCTTTACGTTTCTGATTTTTGTTCTTACGAACGCACTGCCTTTACCCGGCTTTACGTGCTGGAAGTCTACTACTACGTAAACATCTCCGTCCATTTCAAAGGTAATACCTTTTTTGAAATCACCTGCTGTTACCATATCTTAATGTCTCCTTGAGTAATCTGTCTTCGATTGGTTTATCACTTCGGATATTATACCATAAGAAAGCTCTTTGGTAAACTCTTTTTTGTATATTGCAGTCAATTTTATCTATATTTTTGTTGTGTTTTCCGGCTTGTCACGTGTTAATCGTCCCGACGTGGTATTTCATGAAAAGATAAACCCGAACAAAGGGGACATGATCATCATCACGACGGAAAAGCAAAGGCTCGACACACTCACAAGCGTCGCCCTCTGTGAAGACGGGAACTGTCTGTTCAGCTCTTCATCCGTGCATACATAAAACAGATCCCCTGCTATGTTGACCGTAAATCCCGCAAGTATCATTACAGGCGGAAATACGATCAGCGACATTCCGAAACATATGAGCGTTATAACAGCGCATATATATCCTGTTTTGCGGTATGTAATATGTTCCGTTTTTGAAGCCAGTTTCGCACCGACAGCGCCGCCGAGGGTCATGAAAAAGAGCGCCGGTCCGAAGAGCCTGTCATCAAGCCCGCAGAGTGGAAGACGTGCCTGCAGGAAAAATAATATAAGCGTCTGGAATGCTCCGATAAGGGAATTGAAAAGCATTGTTCCGATGCTCTTTCTGTTTGACACAAGAAACAGGATGCTCTCTTTTGTTGTATCGATCAGTCTTTGCGAGATAGTTCCTTCGAACTGATCATCTTCCACGGAAACCTCTTTCAAGCCGGATGAAACCATAAGACAAACGCTCAGAACAATTATATCTATGATATATGCAGTCCTGTATCCGAGGATCAGCGCAAGCCCCGCACAAAGAAGAGATGCGGCGTTTGAAATTCTGTACACACTCAGATCCGTTGATGCGAAATCCCTGTAACGGTCTTCATGGCCGGACACTTTCAGGCTGTCATAAGCAAGGGCTTCGCGGCTTCCCGAAGAGAAGTTATAGCCGAATGCGTCAAATACGATACTCAGGCATATACCCCAAAGGCTTTCCGAAAAAATCATAAGTACAGCGCTCAGGATAAACATACACTGGCTGAGGATCATTGATTTCTTTCTTCCGAAGACATCGGAAATTATTCCCGACGGAATCTCAAAACAGAAACTCGCAACGTGAAAAACGCTTTCCACGATTCCTATTTCCACCATTGAAAAGCCTCTTTGCGACAAAAGAGCCACCCACGCGCTTCCTGCGATGAGGAATCTTGAAAGGACGCTGATGGTGAGGATTGAATAAATTTGTTTTTTAATATTGATCATAAAAAAATCTCCCTTTCTTAATTGTTCGTCGTTGGGAGGTCGTTGTTCAATTTATTTTGTTGTTATAACTGAAAAATTGACACACCTCTCCCGTCATATAAGAGAGTAATTTCCTTTGATAAGGTGTAAAAAGTCAAATTTCCAGCTCATTTTCAGCACTCCTGTTTTTCGCATTATATCATCACGATATATTATTGTCAAGGCAGTGTATGGTGAGATATGAATGCCTTCGCATTCATATCTCATTATTCGCTTCGCTCATATAGCGTGCTTCGCACGCATCCCGCCACCCGCCCCCTCCGCGCCGCAAGCGCAGCACAGCTGCGCTTGCCTGAGGCTCCGCCTCAGGCTGCGGATTCGCTTCGCGAAGCCGCGCGGCGCGCCGCCGCCGCGAAAGCAGGGCTTTCGCGA
>JAFXKY010000045.1 GCA_017531485.1 Eubacteriaceae bacterium
GCTTAGGTGCCCGAAGGGCACCGCGCGAAAAGCGGAGCTTTTCGATGCCGCCTGCGGTGGGGGTGGGTGGCGGGACTGCAGATCGGAAAATTATGGGAAACAGAGATGAAACAAACATAAACAGAGAAGCTAAAAGATAACTTTTTAAGGTAATTTATTGTTGTGACGGTCGAAATGTGATATACTTTAGGGGAAAATGCAGAAATTTTAACAAGAGAGATAAATTATGATAGATTTTAACAAAGTATCTGTAAAATACAGGGATGAAGAGGACGAAAAAAACTGTAGCCTCAAAGACTTTGACCTGCACATCAAAGACGGGTCTTTCGTTTTCGTTGTGGGAAAAAGCGGCGCAGGTAAATCCACCATCATCCGTTCGCTTCTCCGTGAAACGGAAGTTGTAAGCGGAAGCATTGTCGTCGACGGTGAGGATATTTCTAAGATAAAAAACAGTAAACTGCCTTATTACAGAAGAAAAGTCGGCGTTGTATTTCAGGATTATAAACTCATCGAAACAAAGACTGTCTATGAAAACGTGGCTTTTGCCATGCAGGCTGTAATGGCGGATAAAAAGGAGATCCGTCCGAGAGTTGAAGAGGTCCTTGAAATGGTGGGACTTTCAAAAATGGCGGATAAATTCCCCGGAAAGATCTCCGGCGGTGAACAACAGAGAGTCGCTATCGCAAGGGCGATAGTGAATAAACCGAAGATCCTTATCTGTGACGAACCGACAGGTAACCTCGACGAGAGAACCGGCGACGAGATCATGAAGATCCTTCTTAAGATCAACGAAGAGGGAACGACCGTCATAATCGCAACTCACGACAGCGCTATGGTCAACAACACCCGTCAGAGGGTCATCGTCATTAAAAAAGGCGAACTTATTGATGATATTACGAATGGAGTGTACAGATTAAATGAGTACGATGAAGACATTTCTGACTGATTCAGTCAACAGTATAAAACGAAACTCCGTAATGAGCGTCGCGTCTGTATTTTCCGTCGTGTGCTCGCTTCTTGTCATGGGCGTTATCCTTGCCCTTACAATCAACGTTACATATATCACAGACAAGATCGAAGATAACCTCGAAGTCAAAGTATATCTTCAGGATTATGCTACTGCCGCCCAGAAGGATTCCATTGAACTCGGGCTTTATTCAAACGAGAATGTAATAAGCGTAAGATATGAATCAAAATCTCAGGCGCTTCAGAATTTCAAGAATACCCTCGAAGACAGTGCGTATCTGCTTGAAGGATATACGGACGAGAATTCACCGATCCCGGATTCGTTTATAGTAAAAGTATCTTCTGCGGAAGTTCTGAAAGGTGTTTCCGATTACGCCAAAGGTTATGACGGCGTAAAGGATGCTGTCTACGGCAAGGAAACCATTGATGCGCTTATCAGGTTTAATGACTTTATGACGGCGTTGAGCGTCGTTGCGTTTTTTGCCATGGGCGCTATCTCGGTACTCATCATCTGCAATACCATCAAGATGACGGTACATTCAAGAAGCAATGATATTCACATCATGAGATATATTGGTGCGACAAACTTTTATATTTCATGCCCGTTTGTCATCGAAGGCGCTCTTCTCGGGCTTATCGGTGCAGGAATATCCCTTCTTATCATGCGGAATCTGTATTATATTTTAATGGGCGCTATGGGTTCAACTCTCAGCATCCTTCCTCTCGGAAGCTCGCTCGCTCCGGTGGGAATGGTGATGCTCAGGCTTGCGGTTGCGTTCGTCGTTTCGGGGATACTTCTCGGAAGTATCGGAAGTATGTTCTCCGTCAGAAAATATCTGAAAGGCTGATCTATGAACAGAGATAAATTAAGAAGAATACTGGCATTTATAATCGCCATGATAATGCTCACCGGGATCCTCGCATCCACGATCTCCGTGGTTTTCGGCGCCACGACGTTTGATGAAGAAGTCGAAGACCTCCTTCTCCTCATTAAGGAATCAAACCAGACCGCGGAAGAAAAAAGAGAGCTTGCCAAAAGCATATTAAAGGAAATAGAAAACATTGACAAGGAAATTTCCGAGATCAATGACAAGATAAGGGTATATAACGAGGATCTTACGGAAACAAGGATCCTTCTTAAAGCGGCTCAGGAAGAACTTGATCAGGCCGTTGCAGACAGGGCGAGATATCAGAAACTGCTTGAAGAAAGACTCGCCGTAATGTATATGTACGGAGATGTGGGATATCTTGAAATTCTCTTCGGTTCAGAAAGCCTTACTGATCTTATTACGAGGATCAATATGGTCCGTTCCATTGCGAAGTATGACGACGAAATAAAGGACACTCTTGTTGAGATCGAGGAAAAGATCGAAAAAAAACGTGATGAGATCGCCGCTAAGGAAGCAAAGATAGAAGACCTTATTTCATCCCTTGAAGCGGAAAACAAGAAGCTTGAGAAGAAAAAGGCAAGTAAGAACGTCCTTTATCAGGAAGCGAGAAGTGATGCGGCGATGTATGACGCATTGACTCAGACTTTGCAGGAAGACCTGCAGGCATTATACAAAGAAGCCGGCGGGGATTACACATCCACGAGCATGGGAAATGATATTTACAACCTTCTCTGGCCGACACCGGGATACAGATACATTACCGATGAGTATGGCATGCGCTGGCATCCGATCCATGGCGGCAACAGAATGCATTACGGTCTTGACATCGGCGCACCGACAAACGCGAAGATCGTGGCTCCGGGAAACGGATATGTAAGCTATGCTCAGTATCACTGGTCGTTCGGCAACTGCATCAAGCTCGAGATCGGTACGTATAACGGTGACAGTTATCAGCTTTTGTTTGCCCATGCCAACAAGCTTCTCGTAAAAGAAGGTGATTTTGTTAACCGTGGCGATGTTATCGCTTACGTCGGTTCAACGGGGGATTCCAACGGTCCGCATCTTCATTTAGAGCTTCGTAAGAATGGCAACAGGATCGATCCGGGAACGCTGTTTGATTATTAGTGTGAAAAGCCGCAAAATGCGGCTTTCTTTTTATATAGTGGTGTTTTGGAAATATAAACACGGGTGGTGAGAATTTTATTTCTATACAGTGAGAGATAACCATTCGTTACCGCAATACATTTTCGCAGTATTATAAAGGTCTATTTTTGTACCGCGTGCCATATGGGATAACGGCTCATTTTCTTGACAGGATAAGACGAAATATATATAATGAAATAAGCAAATATACAAAAACAGGAGAAAAAGTATGCTTAAATATCAAAATCTCTTTACACCTAAACAGGTTGGAAATGTAATATTCAAAAACCGTATCTTCGCATCCGCAACAGGTCATCTTGCCCTTAATTCAGACGGTACATTCACGGATGACTTTATGATGTATTACGAAAGAAAGGCAAAAGGCGGCGCCGCTATGGTTACTATCGGCGAATGTCACGTTGATCCGAAGACCGGTTCCCGCGGCGGCACATGCGTCGATATGAGCAATTTCGGTACAATGCAGGGTCTTAACAGACTTAATGATTATATTTCAAGAAACGGATCTGTCTGTTCCCCTGAACTCATTCACGGCGGTATGTACGCAAACAGCATGGGGCCCGGAGTGGCTTACGGTCCGTCAGCATGCGTTGTTGAAGGTAAAGAAGTCCTTGAAATGCCTGAAGAAATTATCGCAAAGATCATTGACAGCTTTGCAAATGCCGCATTCCTCGCAAAAATGGCAGGATGCAAGATGGTAACACTTCACGGTGGTCACGGCTGGCTCATGCAGCAGTTCTTCAGCCCTGCGACGAACCACCGCACAGACATCTGGGGCGGAACGCCTGAAAACAGGGCGAGATTCGCGCAGGAAGTCTGTGATGCTATCCACAAAAAATGCGGTTACGATTTCCCCATCGAAGTGCGTATCTCCGCAACGGAATTTGAAGACGGTTATGGAGTCGAAGACGGCATCGTATATGCTCAGCAGCTTGAAGGTCATGCAGATCTTATTCACGTATCCGTCGGTGTACACGGAAGCCTTATGGGTGACAGCTGGCTTAAATTCTCTCCGACGATGTTTGTAGACGACGGAGTCAACGTAAAATATGCGGCAGAGATCAAAAAACACGTAAAACACACGCCTATCGTAACAGTCGGATCACTCTCCGATCCGGCAATGATGGAAGACATCATCGCTTCCGGAAAAGCAGACTTTGTGGCTATGGCTAGACAGCTTTTATGTGATCCGGACATGCCGAACAAGGCAAGGGCAGGCAAGGATGAAGACATCCGTCAGTGCATCCGTTGCATGAGTTGCTGGTCAAACATCATGAGTGGACAGCTTTATTGCGCCCTTAATCCGGAAACAAGCCGTGAAAAAGAAATTTACAGAGCTCTCCCCGTTGTCGGAGAAAAGAAAGTCCTTATCGCCGGCGGCGGCATCGCAGGTATGGAAGCGGCGATCGTTGCGGCAGGAAACGGACATGATGTAACGCTTGTTGAAAAGAGCGATCATCTCGGCGGAGTTATCACATGTGAAGACGATGTTCCGTTCAAGAAGCACGTTAAGGATTATATTGATTATCAGAAGCGTCAGGTCGAAAAAGCAGGAGTAAAAGTAAAACTCAACACTGCAGTTGATGCAGATTATGTAAAAGAAATGAATCCGGATGTTCTCATTTCCGCAATCGGAACGAAGCCCATCGTTCCTGCAATCGAAGGAATTGACGGTGAAAACGTATTCGAAGCGACATATGCATACAAGAATGTCGACAAGCTTGGCAGCAAAGTGACAGTCATCGGCGGTGGTCTTGTGGGAAGTGAGCTTGCGATATATCTTGACAGTCTTGGCAAAGACGTTACGGTTGTTGAAAGACTCCCGTTCCTCAATGCCGGAAGCAACAACACTCAGGGAATGGTCGTCAGGGGAGTGTTCCGTGACAGAAACATCAGGCATCATCTCATGACAAATGCTGACAGGATCACAGAAGGCGGAGTTTATTGCACGCAAAACGGCGAAGAGCTCTTCATTCCCTCCGATTCCGTCATCGTAGCACTCGGACAGAAACCGCTTACGGAAGAGATGATCGAGCTTTCGCAGTCTGCTGAAGTCTTCCATGCTGTAGGCGATTGCGTTGAAGCGAGAAACATCGGTTATGCTGTTAAGGAAGCATATACAGTTGCAAGAAACATCGGAAAAGCAAAATAATTATTTTTAAGGGTCTGCGTTTGCAGGCTCTTTTTTATGTCAGTGGGGTATAGTTTGTGAAACATCGCAATTTCCATTTTTGATTTCATTTACAATGATCCCTCAGTCACTCCGTGACAGCTCCCTTATAAATAAGAGAGCCGGTGGTTTATCGCTGAAATATGATTTCAGCGATAAGATAAAGTATAAAAGCTTCGCTTTTATGGATTTAATTGCGGCGGGGGTGGGTGGCGGGGCGGGGAGATGAGGGGATGGCATAATTTCCGCAAATGAAAAAGCCCCGGCTGTATGCGCAGGGCTGTGATTGTAAAAAATTGCAATTTTATTTAACGACTTCTTCCCACTTTTCTTCTTTGAATCCCACAAGGACGATATCATCCGTAACGAGGATCGGACGCTTGACCAAAAGCCCGTCTGAAGAAAGAAGATCAAGCTTTTCGTCATAACTCATGTCCTTTAATTTGTCCTTGAGATTCAATTCTTTGTATAACTTTCCGCTTGTGTTGAAGAATTTTTTGATGTCCTCGCCGCTTTTTTCGATCCATGCAGAAAGCTCTTCTCTCGTAGGTCTGTCTTCGGCGATGTGACGTGAAGTATAGGATATTTCCTTGCCGTCAAGATATTTTTTCGCTTTTATGCACGTCGTGCATTTCGGATACTGTACAAATAACATATCTACTCCTTTATTATATCCGCCAATTTTCCGTTTACGACCTTTAAAAGATCCTCCGGATTCATCTTTATCTGGCAACCGATCTTGCCGGCGCTGAAGATGATGTTTTCATGTTCTTTGGCGCTTTCGTGGACGAATGTGGGAAAAAGCTTTTTCATTCCGATAGGGGAGGTGCCTCCGCGGATGTATCCCGTAACGGGGTTTATTTCCTTTACGTGGATCATGCTCACCGCCTTTACCCCTGCCGCCTTTGCGCATTTTTTCAGGTCGAGCTCGTGCTCAACGGGAACGACGAATACGAAATATTCTTTATTGGGGGATACCGTAACCAGCGTCTTGAAGACACACTTCGGGTCTTCACCAATGAGATTTGCCACCGTCACTCCGTCAACGGCTTCTCCGCCTGAATCGTATTCAAGCTGAGAATACTTTATCTTTTCCTTGTCAAGTATTCTCATGGCGTTTGTTTTGACGTTTCCTTTAGCCATTAAAATCCTCTGTTCCATTTTGCGGCAGCGGCATCATCGCCGATGGCCTTGTAGTATCTGTATGTCGCTTCCGTAAGGGGATTTGCTTCAACGATATATTCTGAGCCTTTCCAGTAAAGCGAATTGTGTACCTGTTCCATCCAGTATGCTGTGCCTTCGTAATCCTTCATTTCACAGCTCCACTGCGCGAGGATAACGTAACTTGTTTCATCTCCCATTGCCGCAACCATGCTCATTCTTCTCATGGCTTCGAGCTTGTTGACTTCCGTTCCTCTGCCTTCGTAATAGTAAAGTGCGAGCATGGAATTGAACTGCGGATCTCCCGTAATGTCAGCGGCACGTTTGCACCAGAAGAACGCTCTTTCGTCATTGGGTTTGACGTCTGAAAGATCTCTGTCATGGATGTAGATGAGTTCTGTGAATGCGTCGGGATAATGAAGCTCTGCTGCCATTTCGAAAAGGTCGATAGCAGTGTCGATGTCTGCTTCAACTCCAAGACCGTCGCGGTAACATTCGCCCATAGCGGCAAATGCGGCAGGTGTCTGTGCCTGCATAGCCATCTGGAGATATTCAAATCCCTTTTCTGTGTCCTGCGGAACTACTTCGCCGTAAATGAGGTTCATTCCCGCAAGTACCGCAGCGTCTGCGATTCCGCCGTCAGCGGCGCGGAGAAGGAGTGTCATAGCTTTTTTAGTGTCCTGCTCGACGCCTACTCCTGCGATGTAGCAGTTTGCAAGGTTATAGTCCCCTTCGGGGCTTCCCGTCTGAGATGCTTTTTCGTAATTTTCAAATGCTTTTACTGCATCGGGCATAACTCCCGCACCGATACGGTAGCAGTTGCCGAGCCCGTTATATCCGATAGAGCTTCCTTTTGCCGCCGCAAGGCTGTACCAGTAAAAAGCCTGTTCGTCGTTTTCCTGAACTTCAATTCCCCAGAAATATCTTTCCGCAAGCTCTTCCATAGCTTCAACGTCGCCTGAGTTACCGAGTTCGATTAATTTTTCTATATCCATATTACTTATTCCTCCGGTTAAAGATTATGTAACATACTTATTCAATATATTTTACCATGAGTTTTGAGGAAATAAAAGCTAAATTTTTAAATATTGTCGACAAGGAGAAATTTTTATGGTACAATATGCCTAATGTCAACACACAATTAATACCTCAGGAGAAAACAATGATCAGATTTGAATGTGATTACACAGAAGGCGCACACGAAAATATCATCAAAAAACTCGTGGAAACGAACTTCGAACAGACGGCAGGCTATGGAAACGACCCCTATACGGAAAGTGCAAAGGCAAAGATCAGAAAAGCCTGCAACCGTCCTGATGCTGACGTACATTTCCTCGTCGGCGGAACTCAGGCAAACATCACGGTCATCGCATCAATTTTAAAACACCACCAGGGCGTTATCAGCGCACACACAGGCCATATTCAGGAACATGAAACAGGCGCGATCGAAGCAACAGGCCACAGAATCATCACAACAGGCAACGATGACGGAAAATTAACTGCACAGCAGATCATCGATATTTACGATTCTCATATGAATGACTCTATAAGGGAATTCTATGTACAGCCGGGAATGGTATACATTTCTCACCCCACAGAAAACGGCACAATGTATACAAAAAAGGAAATCGAAGATATTTATGCCGCTTGCAAAGAACGTAATATTCCTCTCTTCATTGACGGCGCAAGACTCGGTTACGGTCTCATGAGCCCGAAAAGCGACATGACACTTGAAGACATCGCCAACAACAGTGACGTATTCTACATCGGCGGAACAAAAGTCGGCGCTCTCTTCGGTGAAGCTGTTGTTATCACAAATGAAGCTGTAAAAAAAGACTTCCGTTACCATATCAAACAGCGCGGCGGTCTTCTCGCAAAAGGCAGACTTCTAGGAATTCAGTTCGACGTTCTCTTTGAAGACAACCTCTATTTCGAAGTTTCAAAGCACGCCGCAACACTCGCTTTGGACATCAAAAACGCATTCCTCGAAAAAGGAATCCCGTTCCGTTATGATTCGGATTCCAATCAGCAGTTCCCGATCCTCACAAAAGAGCAGTATGAAACCATCACTGAGAAATATTCCGTTTCATACAACGGCGAACTCCCTGACGGAAGGGTTGTCGTCCGCTTCTGCACAAGCTGGGCAACAAAAGAAGAAGATGTCAAAGCTCTTATCGAAGACATCAAAGCTCTTTAATTAAAAATACAATACAGGCAGAAAGAATGATCTGCCTGTTTTTATTTGTAAACAGTTTCAGGCAAAACGCCGTGAAATCGCTTGTGTAAACGTTTTCTCATCAAATTTTAATAATTCTTTTGTGCCAAAAACATTGACATTTCGTTTTGCCCCGCCCTATAATGAAAGCGTAAAGAGATAAAATTATTACAAAGGAGGAAATCAGAAATGAAAAAATTAACAGCGATGATTCTGGTGATTCTTCTTGCTTTGGGATTTGCATCTTGCGGGAAGGATGAAGTGAAGGAACTGAATGTGAGTTTTGACGGCGTAAGCGAGTTTATGGACAAGTTTGCGATCAAGGACAGCATCCCGACTTTTGACGGACTTGATCAGGACATGACGAAGGAAGATATCCTCAAAGTTCTTGGAGAGAAAGGCTATAAAGTATTTGATGAAGGACACGCAATTGTCGCATGTCCGGAAAATGCCATGGAATACTCCTTTGATATTCAGCTCGGGGATGTGAAGTTCATCATCGCGTGCGATACGGTTGACCTGAGCAAGCTTACGACAAACGAAGAGAGAAGCAAGGCATATAAGGAACAGTACGACAAGACATATTCAGCACTTGCGGAAAAGCTCGGAGAGCCGTTTGTTACGGAAAATGTCGGATATTCCGTCATTTCCACATGGGTGATTGATAATGCCGGAAATATCTTAAAGGGCATTGCTCCCGAAGACAAAGACGCATGGTATCAACTGATGAACGACGACATAAGCTTTATCAGGATTCAGGCAGAAAAAGATGACTATACGGGTACTCCTCCGGAAGATCCCATGAATCCTGAGTGGGGAAAAGGACCATATCAATATATGGAATTTGAGACAATAGAAATAATGTTCGGTGAAGGACAGTGGTTCAAAAACGACATAGACGCTTATTATAAATACAGAATAAATTTAAACTAAAAATCCGTGGGTTTGCCCCACGGATCTTTTATATTATTTGAACATTTCTTCGCTCATCTTGTTGATACATTCTGCCGCGCAGTCATATACTCCCGGATATGTGCTGCCCGGACCGCCTGCTGTGAGGCAGGGGATGAAGTAATATTTGCCGTTTGTTTCGCAGGCACGTCTGACTTCCTGCATAACGAGTTCCGGTGTCCAGCCTTCAACGTCAACTGTACCGTTGTTGATGTCGCCCATGAAAGCGATCTTGCCGCCGTACTTTTTAACGAGTTCCGGAACGTTGTTTGTTGTAACGCAGCCCTGGAATACGTCGATTCCCATGTCGATCATGCAGGGAACGAGGTTTGCTGCGTAAGAGTCTGAGTGATGAACGATGTACTGAATGCCGTGTTCTTTAGCATATCCGTAAACCTTCTGGTAAGCGGGAACGAAGAATTCTCTGAACATTTCCGGTGAGAGGAATGAAGAGATGTGGCTGCCCCAGTCATCATGATGGAAGAGCATATCGGGATTGCCGTGTTTGATGAGCTCTTTGAGGTAACGGAGTTCGTATTCTGTGATGTAATCGATGAGTTCATGCATGCATTCCGGTTCTTCATAGAATGCAACGAGAGCTTCTTCGATTGACATGAGGTAGTGAACCTGTTCGAAGATTCCCGGGAAGATAGCTGCTGCCACAAACTGTTCGTTGCGGTCGATCTTTGCTGCTGCAGCTTCATAACCTGCCCATGCTTCATCGGGGAAGTCTGTGTTGGGAGCTTTTACTGTTTCTTTCCATTTTGTGATGTCTTTGATTACGCGGTGTTCATAATCATGAACAGGGAACTGACCCGGAACGTGTGCCGGCCATGCGATAGTAACGCCCCATGCGTTTACGACAGGATCTCCGCCCGGACGAGCCATCGGGGATTGCATCATAACCGGATCGCCGAACATCATAGCCATGAATTCATACTGATTAACGAATCTGTCGGGATTTCCGCCCTTTAATGTTTCGATAAAGTTCTGTTTTTTAGTTAACATTAATATATCTCCTCTTGGTTAAATAATATTATGTACATAAAGAATATCACTTTTGGGATTTCAAGTCAATATTTTTCATAATTGTCTGAAAAAATCCCGTGATATACACTATTTCACCGCCTGAAAAACTTTTTTAAAAAAAATGAAAAAAGTGCTTGCATTTTTGTGAAACTGTGCTATAATAACTCTTGTCGCGAGAGTGCTGGAATTGGCAGACAGGCACGTTTGAGGGGCGTGTGTCGAATGGCGTACGGGTTCAAGTCCCGTCTCTCGCACC
>JAFXKY010000046.1 GCA_017531485.1 Eubacteriaceae bacterium
ACGAATTCACCTGTGCCGAGTCTTTCGTGAAGTACTCTTGTGATTGCTGCTGTAAGTGTTGTCTTGCCGTGGTCTACGTGGCCGATTGTACCGATGTTTACATGCGGTTTCGTTCTTTCAAATTTCTGTTTTGCCATTTTTGCTCCTTATTTTCATCAGATATACGCCATAAAGGCACAATACACGGTCATTGTACTAAATATATACTCTCGTGTCAATTATTTCGCGAAAAATGCTTAAAATTTTACAGATCCAGTACGATATATCGCCCTTCGTCGGGCTCTTTTTCTATGGTGATGTATCCTTCCCAGAAATCTTCCTCCGTGAGAATGCATTCCACCTTCGGAACGACTTCATTGTTTACCGTGAGTCTTCCTTCGTTTATCATCCTCTCTGCCTCTCTCTCCGACGACGCAAGACCGCAGGAAATTAAGATATCGGAAATAAAGATCCCGTACTGTACGCCTTCGAGTTTTACCGGATAAGCAGGAAAGCGGGAGAGGTCCACTTCCACTTCTTCGTACTCGTCGTATTCATCATACTCTCCGTACTCTGAAAAGTCTTCCTCATCCCACTCATAATTTTCAAAATATTCTTCCATGAATTAATATGCTCTTGCGAAATAAGCGAGCTTCTGAGCTTTTTTGCCGCAGCATACGCAAGTGTCGCTGCCGATGTTTTCCTGTTCAAACGGCATGCAGCGGAGTGTTGCTCCCGTAACTTCCTTGATCTTGTCTTCGCAGGCACGGTCTTCACACCACATAGCTTTGATGAAACCGGGGTTTGTCTTGATAGAAGTTTCGAATGTTTCCATATCGTGAGCAACAGTCGTTCTTTCTTCGCGGTGCTTGAGAGCCATCTGGTACATGTTCTTCTGGATATCTTCGAGAAGGTCACAGAGAACTTTCTTGATGTTTTCGTAATTTTCGCCCCATTCAACGAAGAGTTTTTCGCCTGTGTCGCGGCGTACGAGAACGCACTGACGGTTTTCGATGTCTTTTGGACCGAGTTCGATACGAACGGGAACGCCCTTCATTTCGTATTCATTGAATTTCCAGCCCGGTGTGTTGTTTTCGTTGTCGTCGAGTTTTACTCTTACGTCGTCGCAAAGTGCTTCGAAGAGAGCTTTCGCGCTGTCAACAACGCCTTCTTTGTGCTGCTGAACCGGAATGATGACTGCCTGGATCGGTGCGATTCTCGGCGGCATCTTAAGACCGTTGTCATCGCCGTGAACCATGATGATCCCGCCGATAAGTCTTGTTGAAACGCCCCATGATGTTGAATATCCGTACTGTTCCTTGTTGTCTCTGCCGAGGAACTTGATGTCGAAAGCTTTTGCGAAGTGATCTCCGAGGTTGTGGCTTGTGCCGCTCTGGAGAGCCTGTCCGTCATGCATGAGGGCTTCGATTGTGTATGTTGCGTGTGCTCCTGCGAAACGTTCTTTTTCAGACTTCTGACCTACCACCATCGGAATAGCGAGGAATTCTTCAGTTACTTTTCTGTAAATTTCAAGCATTCTGAGTGTTTCTTCCTGAGCTTCTTCGAATGTTTCGTGAACTGTATGGCCTTCCTGCCATAAGAATTCGCTTGTACGGAGGAACGGACGTGTTGTCTTTTCCCAACGGACAACGTTTGCCCACTGGTTATAAAGGAACGGAAGATCTCTGTAAGAGTTGAGCCATTTTGCATACATGCTGCAGATGATCGTTTCTGATGTGGGACGTACGCAGAGTCTTTCAGCGAGTTCTTCGTTTCCGCCGTGTGTTACCCATGCAACTTCCGGTGCGAAACCTTCAACGTGTTCTTTTTCCTTGTTGAGGAAGCTTTCCGGAATGAGAAGAGGGAAGTACATGTTCTGATGTCCTGTTTTCTTGAATTCAGCGTCAAATGCCTTCTGGATGTTTTCCCAGAGTGCATATCCGTACGCACGGATTACCATGAAGCCTTTTACAGGTGCATAGTCAACCATTTCTGTCTTTGTGATAACGTCTGTGTACCACTTCGCGAAATCCACGTCCATCGGCGTGATAGCGTCTTTTTTCTGTTTTGCCATTTTGTTGCTCCTATATGAATTATATTTTGTTAGATAATAAAAGGATCATGCTGCTTTTAGAGCGACATGACCCGCGGTACCATCTAAATTTGCAGAAAACTCTGCCTCAATTACGCCTTAACGCGGCAAACGTGCAGGCATTTCCTCCTGCCGGCTGAAGGGTGGGTAATCATTTTCGGCTTTCTCAGCATCCGCCTTCTCTGTAAGTACGATATTTTCCCTTGTTTTCGCCTTTAAATTACCAGGACAGTATATAAAAAAAATCCCTCTTTGTCAAGAGGGAATGTATTTATTATTCATTTTTATGTTATTTATCTTCCCCCTTGAGGTATTCCTGATATGCTTTCAGTCTCTTTTCATATCCGATCTCTGTGGGGAAGTAGTACTGCTTCTGACTGCCTTTGGGGCGATAGTCCTGTTTAACGTAGTGCTTCGGATAATCATGCGGATATTTATAATCCGGATCGTCCTTGTCATTTGACAGCTTATGTCCCGTTGAACGAAGGTGATGCGGAACCTGTGCCGTGGGATTTTTTTCTATGTCCGCCATCGCCATATTAATCGCCATATAAGCGGAATTTGATTTCGGAGCGCAGGAGAGATATACCGCACAATGCGCAAGATTGATCCTCGCTTCCGGAAGGCCGATGATCTCGACGGCGCGGAATGTGGAAACCGCAAGATCGAGAGCCGACGAATCGGCGCAACCGACATCTTCGGAAGCAAATATTACCATTCTCCTTGCGATAAACTTCGGATCTTCTCCTGCATACAACATCTTCGCCAGCCAGTATACGGCGCTGTCCGGATCGCTGCCGCGCATGGATTTTATGAACGCGGAAATCGTGTCGTAATGCTCATTTCCGTTTTTGTCGTAACGTATGGTCCGTTTCTGAACGCAGTCTTCCATTACTTCAAGATCGATCAGGATAACTCCGTCCTCGTTTTTGCTTGTGCTTAAAAACGCAAGTTCGAGTGCATTCAGGGCCGTCCTTCCGTCGCCGCTTGATACTCTTGCGAGAAAATCAAGGGCTTCATCCGTAAGTTCGATCTTATGTTTTCCGAGCCCGCGTTCTTCATCACTGAGTGCGTTTCTGACGATGGTCTTGATGTCGCTTTGTGTGAGTTCGTTGAGTGTGATCAGCGTACTTCTTGAAAGAAGAGCCGAATTGATCTCGAAATGGGGATTTTCGGTTGTTGCCCCGATCATTGTTATTATTCCTTTTTCCACGGAAGGCAGCAGCGCATCCTGCTGGGATTTGTTGAAACGGTGAATTTCATCGATAAAGAGGATCGTCGGCTTGTTATATGCGGATAACAGCTTCTTTGCATCTTCAATGACTTTTTTTATGTCACCGACTCCGCTTGTGACCGCATTGATGCTCACAAACTCGCTCTTTGTGGACTGAGCGATGATCTTTGCGAGAGTGGTCTTGCCGCATCCCGCAGGTCCTGCGAAGATCATTGAAGAGATCCTGTCCGCGTTTATCATTCTGTAAAGCAGTTTTCCCTTATCCGCGATGTGCCTCTGGCCGACAAACTCATCGAGATTTCTCGGGCGCATCCTGTCGGCGAGAGGGGCTTTTGAAGAGAGATTCTCTTCTAAGGTCATGTCAAAAAATGAACCTGTCAAATCAGTCCTTCTTTCTTAAATATGTCTTTCTTTCCGTTCCCGTGAGAAGTCGGTGGATGTTTGAACGGTGTCCGTAAATGCAAAGTGCCGCATTGACCGCAAAAAATACCGTCGCAGGAATGCTGTCAAGCATGAACCACGCGAGGATGGGAGTAAGCGCAATACTTACACATGCCCCGAGGGAAACGTATTTTGTCAAAAACGCGATGGTAAGACCGATCGTGATCCAGATAAGACCCAATCTCCAGTCAATTGCGAGAGAAACTCCGCCGGAAACAGCGATGCCTTTTCCGCCTTTGAAGCCTTCAAAGATGGGGTAGTTATGTCCGATAACAGCTGCAAACGCACCTGCATAAACCGCGAGATCACTTCCGCTGAAACGTTTTGCAAGCATAACGGCGATTATGCCTTTTGCAACGTCAAAGACTATTACCATAAACGCGACTCCGATACCGTACGTTCTGAGAGTGTTGGTCGCTCCCGCATTTCCGCTGCCGTAGTTGCGGATATCATCGTGTTTTACCATTTTTGAATATATGATAGCTGCATTGAGAGAGCCCAAAAGGTAGGCTGTTGTTATTAAAATAATGTCTTTTACCATTGTCTGAATGTTTCCTCCGGGAGATTTTTGAAAAATTAATATTTTGTGCTTGCATAGCATCTTGTTAGAATTTATAATTGATTTTAACACAAACACAAGAATATTTCCATAATAAAAAGGCAAGATAAATATTTTCTTACCGAAAAGTCATTTGGAGGAAAAAGTTTATGAAAAATTTACTTACAGGCAACGAAGCTGTCGCTCTCGGTGCTGTTGACTCCGGAGTGAAGTATGCGGGAGCATATCCCGGCACACCCAGTACGGAGATCGTGGAAAACCTTTCTTTATGTAAGGAAGAACTTTACAGCGAATGGGCACCAAACGAAAAAGTTGCCCTCGAAGGCGCTATCGGTGCCTGCTATGCGGGAGTGAGATCTCTCGCCTGCATGAAACACGTCGGTCTTAACGTTGCGGCTGACCCGTTCTTCACAAATGCATATACAGGCGTAAACGCAGGTCTTGTAGTTGTCAGCGCTGACGACCCGGGAATGCACTCTTCACAGAACGAGCAGGACAACCGTCATTATGCTTATCACGCAAACGTTCCCATGTTCGAGCCCTCAGACTCTCAGGAATGTTACGATATGATGAGAGAAGCTTATGAAATCAGCGAAAAGTACGACACTCCCGTCCTTATGCGCCTTACTACAAGAGTTTCTCACTCAAAATCCATCGTCGAAAGAAAAGAAAAACTTGATGTTCCTTTCAGACCTTTTGAAAAAACTCCGACGAAATATGTCGCTGTTCCCGCAGTTGCAAAGGGACTTAAAGTAAAAGTTATAAAGAGAAAAGAAGAGCTTGAAAAATATTCCGAAACATCGGTATTCAACAAAGCGGAATATTATGACAAAAAAATCGGCGTCATCGCTTCCGGCATCTGCTATCAGTACGCAGTTGACGTTCTCGGCAAAAACGCTTCTTACCTCAAACTCGGATTTACATACCCGCTTCCGACAGACCTTATCAAAGAATTCGCTTCAAACGTTGAACAGATCTACGTTATCGAAGAAAATGATCCCGTAATGGAAACACAGATCCGCGCTCTCGGAATCGAGGTCATCGGTAAGGACCGTTTCCCGCTTACAGGCGAAATGCTTCCGCAGATCATCAGAAAAGTCATCCTTGGTGATGCGAATGAAGTGACAGCAATCGACAAATCCGACATGCCGGCCCGTCCGCCCGCACTCTGCAGCGGATGTCCCCACAGAGGCATCTTCTACAGCCTTGCAAAGAACAAGAAAAGACGCGACAGGATCTATATCTCAGGCGACATCGGATGTTACAGCCTCGGATATGCTGATCCGTATAACGCTATGGATTCACTCATCTGCATGGGCGCGAGCATTTCAGCGGCTCACGGCGCAAGTAAAGTATATGATATGATGGGTCTTGCGGAAAATAAGGCTGTTGCCGTTATCGGTGACAGCACATTCTTCCATACGGGCATCAACAGCCTTATGAACGTGGCTTATAACAACTCAAAAGTTATAACCATCATCCTCGATAACCGTATCACAGGTATGACAGGACATCAGCAGAACCCCGGCACGGGTTATACTGCTCAGGGAGATGAAGCACTTATGCTCGATATCCCGACGATCGTAAAGGCTGTCGGCATCAAAAATGTCACAACCATCAACCCCAACGACCTTTCATCAGTCGACGAAGCAATAAATTCAGCTATGGAATATGACGGCCCGTCCGTAATAATCGCAAGATATCCCTGCGCCCTCAAACGATTCTCCAAAGAGGACAAGAGTGAATTCGGCGAAATGTATGTTGAAAGATATTCTGTTGATGCTGAAAAATGTACAGGATGCAAAAACTGCCTCAGAAGCGGTTGCCCGGCAATCAGCTTCGACAAGACTGAAAACAAGGCAAAAATCAGCGATGACAGCTGTCTCGGATGCAGCATCTGCTCACAGATCTGCAAACACGATGCGATCAAGAAGGTGGTGAAGTAATATGACAAACAGAATCATGATCGTCGGCGTCGGCGGACAGGGAACGATACTTTGCGGCAAGCTCCTCACCATCGCCCTTATGAAGGCAGGCTATGACGTAAAGATGACGGAAATTCACGGAATGAGCCAGAGAGGCGGAAGCGTAAGCTCAGAGATCAGCTATTCCGATAAAGTGTACAGCCCCGTAACGGAAACAGGCGGAGCGGACATAATCGTTGCTTTCGAAAAGCTCGAAGCCCTCAGATATTCCGACAACCTCAAACCTTCGGGAAAAATGATCATCAATGATCACGTAATGTATCCTGCAAGCGTTCTTTCCGCAAAAGCGGATTACCCGGAAGATCTCAATTCACGCATCAGCGAAAAATTCAACGCAAGCTTTTTAAAGGCAAGCGAAGCAGCAAAAGAGCTTGGCAACACAAAAGTCATGAACATCATCCTTCTCGGCGCTCTCGCAAAAGCTCTTGACCTTGACGGAGTGAACTGGGATGAGATCATCGAAGAAAATGTAAAAGCAAACTTCGTTGAAATAAATAAAAAGGCATTCCGTTACGGTCATGACAACATTAATCTGTAAATTGTGTTGCAGTAACAGCACGAATGTGGTATAATATAACGAAAAATTTAACTCGAAGAGGAATATATCATGTCAGGACATAATAAGTGGACCAATATCAAGCATAAAAAAGGCAAACAGGACGCTATCAAAGGCAAGATCTACACAAAAATGGGTAAACTCATTGCCGTTGCCGCAAGAGAAGGCGGAAGCGATCCGTCCACAAACGCAAAATTAAAAGAAGCTATTGCAAAAGCAAAGGCAAACAATATGCCTAACGACAACATCGAAAGAGCCATCAAAAAAGGCGCAGGTGAACTCGGCGGCGGAAATTACGAAAACATCACATATGAAGGATACGGCATCGGCGGCATCGCAGTAATCGTAGAAACACTTACAGACAACCGTAACCGTACAGCAGGGGATGTACGTTACATCTTCGACAAAAACGGCGGTAACTTGGGTTCTTCAGGATGCGTATCTTACTTATTCGACGAAAAGGGAACTATCCTTATCGACGCGGAAGATTGTCCGCTTGATGAAGATGCTCTCATGGAACTTGCTCTTGATGCAGGCGCAGACAACTTCGAAACAAGCGAAGACGGTTATGAGATCACAACAGAACCTGCTGATTTCGCAGCTGTTCTCAAAGCTATCGAAGACGCAAACATCCCCACAGTTTCTGCGGAAGTTGCAAAAGTTCCGCAGACGGAAACAGAACTCACAGATCCGGATCAGCTCAAGAAATTCCTCAAGATGCTGGATATGTTTGATGATAACGACGACGTTCAGGATGTTTATCACAACGCTATTCTTCCGGAAGAAGATGACGAAGACTGATCATTTGATTAAGGCGGAGAGGTTTCTCCGTCTTTTTGTTTTATATTGAACTAATTGCAGAATATTCTTGAAATTCACCCAGGCCCATTGACTGCAAGTGGAAAATAATATAAAATAATATCAGGCCAACAAAAAAATAATTTTTAAAAGGAGAAAAATTATGGTTTTAAAGAAAACATTCAGCCCCGAAGAACTTAAAGTTGTTGACGTAAAGCCGGGATTCATGGGAATGGGTCCGGGAGTTCCTCTTCTCAACACACCGATCTCTTACAGAGAAAACCTCAACGCAATCTACACAACAAAAGACGCTCTCTGGGTCGCTACATTCCAGGAATCAAGCGGAGTAATGTCGAAGCTTTATAACGACAACTTCTCTCGTCCGGGTCCGGACAACGACGGCATGGTCGACGTATTCGGTGCAAAATGGAAATGGGTCGCAAGCGCAGGCGGTTCAATCACAGCAGGCGGAGCACCGATCTTCACAGACGCAAACGAATGGAAAGAAAAGATCACTATCCCCGACGTAGACGCATGGGACTGGGAAACTGACCTCATCGAATCAAACAAAAACCTTGATACGCGTTTCTCTCCGCAGTTCACTCTCATCAACGGTTTCTGGTTTGAAAGACTCATTACTCTTATGGACTTTGAAAACGCTGCTATGGCACTGGTTGACGAAGATCAGCAGGATGCGGTAATCGAACTTTTCGGCGAACTCACAAACGTAGCATGCAAGATCGTCGATAAGGTTTGTCAGTACGTTCCGGCAGTAGACGGATTCTGCGTACATGACGACTGGGGCAGCCAGAGAAGCCCGTTTTTCTCAGAAGAGATCGCAAGAAAGATCTTCCTTCCGTTCATGAAACAGCTCGTCGATCATGTTCATTCAAAAGGTCGTTACATCACCATCCATTCCTGCGGACATATCGAAGACAGAATCAACATCCTCATCGAAGCCGGTCTCGACGGATGGCAGATGCAGAACATGAATGACGTCAAAAAGCTTCATGAGCTTTATGGCGACAAGATCGTTTTCGAAGCATGGCCGGATGAATTTGATCCGAATGATGAAGAAGCTGCCAAAAAAGCTGCGAGAGATTTCGTTGATCACTTCTTCCAGCCCGGCAAACAGGCAATCATCGGATATAACGGCGGCGCAGCAATCGCCTGCAAAGCATTTGCCGACGAGCTTTATACATACGCAAGAACAAAATAAATCGCTGTTTCAGCATTTCAGACCGCCGGTTGGGCGGTCTTTTGTTGTGATAATAAACAGCAGAATAAAAAAAGTGCGGTCCTCCGCACTTTAGTTTTTAATATATCCCTTGTCTTTCATGTATCTTGCAATATAAACCACCGGAGTATCGAGAAGGCTCGTTGCGATGTATATCACATAACTGGAGATCATGATATTTATCATTGACGGCGTGTCATACCAGCCATAAAACGCCACAGTCGTGAAGATCACAGTATTCACAAGCTGGGAAACAAGCGTGGAACCGTTGTTGCGAAGCCACAGATATCCTTTTGAATCTCCTGTCTTTTTTGTCGTGTAATCCCACCATTTGTGATACAGCCACACATCAAAGCGCTGAGAGATTACATATCCGAGAAAACTTGCAAGAAGAAGCCTCGGCGTTGATGAGAAAATAGCCGAAATGTGCGGCATGGCCCAGTCGGAAGAAGCAGGGGAGTACAATAATGCATATTGCGAGAATAACAGCATAGCTACCGATGCGAATACTCCGAGCCACACAGCTCTTGCGGCGCTTTGTTTGCCCTCATTTTCACTTAATATGTCCGTAACGAGATATGTCGATGCGAACATTACATTCCCAAGCGTCATTTCCATTCCGAATCCTTTGACGAGGATGAGGACTTCGATGTTTGCAAACACCGTCGCAAATACGCTCATGGCATAAAGCCCGTCTTTTCCGAAGAGCCTGTAAGATATTATTACAACAGAATAAACCAGGACGACGGAAAGGATCAGTAACAGTTCATTTTTCATTTTTTCCCTTTCGGGACTTAAACAACCAAAAAGTGCGCCGCTACGGACGCACCTGAAAAAGCTGTTTTTGTCCATAGTTTTGTTTTAGGACAGGATGGTTTCGAACTGTCCGTTATGGGTGGGATTATATCATATGGTTATTTTTGTGTCAACTGTTTGTTGTTATAACCGATATTTAAATATAATCACCATACCTTATTTCATTCAAAGAGTTCATTCAGAACATCTGTCAGCAATTCTTCATATCCCTTCGAATTACTCTTTTTTAAAAGGCTCTGAAAGATATCTTCCCTTGTCATCCCGCGCATATTCATCCTTGCGGCGCTTTTCATAAGGGTATCCCTGTCGGAATATGATTCGTTGTATCTGTCTTTGATCCTGTCAGCCGCATAAAAAATCGCTGAGTTGGAAAATCCCTTTGACGCCAGACGGGAATAAACCTTGTTTCTGAGCTTTTCATAATCAAGGCTGTCATATTTCTCTGCTATCTTCGTTGCGAAATACTCCGCATAATCATATTCATCCGAATCCGGATAACTTTCAAGGGCTTCGGAAATGATATCTTCGGAAATGCCTTTTTCCTTTAATTTATTTTTTATTGCGCGTTTTGAATGGTAGCTTTCCTTTTTATAGGAAACGTAATCCTCCGCAAAAGATCTGTCATTGAGATATCCGAGTTCTTCAAGCCTCCGGATGATGCGGTTAACGGCATTGGTCTGTACTTTCTTATCAAAAAGTTTTGTCTTAATCTCCCTGATTGTCTTTTGAGATATTCCGAGAAGATAAAATGCATGATCAAGCCCGAATAAATACGCAAACTCCTCATTCTCGTCAAGAAGTTCCGTGAAATTTATATCTTCACCTTCTTCGATACAGTGCTTTTTTATAAGCGCGGGATCAATGACGAATGATCTTTCGTTTTCGAAAGTTACGAGATAATATTTTCTCTTTGATGTGACTTCCTTTACGATCATCTTACGATACCGTAAATTATCGGATTGCGTACCGGTTCTTCCAAAGAATATTCGATGGCTTCTTCAGCTCTTGCGAGAGCTGCGAGGGCTTTGTTTTCGTCTGACGAATAGATCTTTGCGATAACGTCGCCTTTTTTTACGGATGAACCGACTTTCTTATTGAAGATGATCCCTGCAGAAAAGTCGATGGGGTCTTCTTTTACGGTTCTTCCTGCACCGCTTGCGAGGGAAGCCATGCCGATCTGTTTGCAGTCGATTCTTGAGATATATCCGTCAGACGGCGCGATGATGTCTTTTGTGATCTCTCCGAGTGGGAGAAGAGAAAGGTCGTTGACGAACTGCGTATCCCCGCCCTGAGCAGAAATGAATTCACAGAATTTTTCAAGGGCTTTTCCTGAGGAGATCGTTTCTTCCATCATCTTTCTTGCTTCCACATCATTTCCGGCAATTCCGCTGTCTGTAAGGATGCAGCTTCCGAGAGTATAAACCACTTCCATAAGATCTTCCGGGCCGTTTCCTTTAAGGGAATTTACTACTTCATGCAGCTCTGTTGAGTTTCCGACTGCATATCCGAGGGGCTGATCCATGTCTGAAATAATGGCACTGACTTTCTTTCCCGCTCCGTTTCCGACATCAACCATAGCCTTCGCAAGGGCTTTGGAATCTTCCACCGTCTGCATGAACGCGCCTGAACCGGTCTTTACGTCAAGACAGATTATGTCGCTTCCGCCTGCGAGCTTTTTGGACATGATGCTTGAAGCGATGAGTGAGAGATTATCCACCGTCGCCGTTACGTCACGCAGCGCATATAACTTCTTGTCCGCAGGAGCGATCTCGCCTGACTGAGCGATGATTGCGATTCCCGTGTTGTTTACGATATTCATGAATTCTTCAGGGCTGAGCTCGACTCTGAAACCTTTGATGGCTTCGAGCTTGTCGATGGTTCCGCCTGTGTGTCCAAGCGCCCTGCCACTCATTTTCGCAACTTTAAGTCCGCAGCTTGCGAGCATCGGAGAGAGAACAAGGGAAGTTTTGTCGCCGACTCCGCCTGTTGAATGTTTGTCGACCTTGATGCCTTCAATGCCCGAAAGATCAACAACATCTCCCGAATCTCTCATGTGCAGAGTGAGATCAACCGTTTCGCGGTAATCCATTCCTTTGAAATAAATTGCCATCATGAGTGCGCTTGCCTGATAATCGGGGATGGTACCGTCTGTATAGCCTTTGATGAAATAACCGATCTCATCATATGTAAGCGACTGTCCGTGTTTTTTCTTCTCTATAATGTCATACATATTCATATTTTTACCTCAGTAAAATTTTTATGATTAAATTATAGCACATATCAGTAATAAATGTTATAATAAACGAAAAAGAAATGAATAATTCCAATTTTTCAGAGGTGAAACATGATTATAGGTATTAACGCATCAATGCTGGATGAAATACATTTTGCGAAAGAGAATGAACCGTTGAAAAGAGAAACTCACGGAGCATTCGAATTCCTTTTTTATGAGTTCTCAGGCCACACACTCATCGTGTCTGTCTGCGGAACGGGAAAAGTAAGTGCAGCGGCAAATACGCAGACTCTCATTCTCAAATATAACCCCGACCTTATGCTCAATATGGGAACGGCAGGCGCAGCGAGCTTTGAAGTAAAAAACAAAGATATTGTCGTTGCAACAAGCGCAGTTCAGCATGACTTTGACGTAAGTGCATTCGGTTACGGCAAAAACGAACTCGTGGAACTCGGAAAAGTATATCTCGAATGTGACACACATTTCGTTGAAACGGCAAAGAAGATCATTGAACGCGACAGCCTTCGTGCTCATTTCGGCGTAGTCTGCACGGGGGATCATCTTATCCTTACGAGAGAGCAGAGAGAAGGTCTTATCGAGAACTTCAACGGATATGCAGGAGAAATGGAAGGCGGAGCTGTTGGTGAAGTATGCGCACTCAACAAAGTTCCTTATGCACTCCTCAAAGGCATTTCCGACGGCGACAGCGAAGGTGAAAACGCAAACGAAGAATTCAGAAGCAACATCGGTTCTGTAGCTGAGATCCTTTCAGATCTCCTTCTCAAAATGCTGGAGGAAATTTAATGGCTATTCAGTGGTATCCGGGGCACATGGCGAAAGCCACGCGTCAGATGAAGGAACAGCTTAAAAATGTAGATATCATCGTAGTTCTCGGAGATGCCCGTGCTGTCAGAAGAAGTATTATCGGCAGCTTCCTTGAAGTGATCGGAAACAAACGCTACTGCATGGTCTTCAACAAAAGCGACCTTGCGGACGAAAAAGCCATTGAAGAATGGAAAGTGCGCTTCAAAGAAGAAAATATCGACGCATTCTTCATTGACTGCATGAGCAAAAAAGGCATCAAAGAACTCCTCACACATCTGTCTTCCCTTAAAGAACGTTTCCGTTTTGACAGGGAAGTCCGCGTTATGATCGCCGGAATCCCGAACGTCGGCAAATCAATGCTCATCAACTCCATCGCAGGGCGGGCTTCCGCACAGACGGGAAACCGCCCGGGGGTTACCAAAGGCAACAGGTGGGTAAAGGTAAACAAAGAATTCTACCTCATGGATACTCCCGGTGTTCTCACTCCGAAATTCGATCAGGAAGCGGACGGATTCGTCCTTGCATCTCTCGGAAGCGTGAAGGATACTGTTTTCGACAAAGAGGAGCTTGCCCTGAAGGTAATAGAATTCATGAGCGAAAAATATCCGGCTCTTTTAAAGGAAAGATATAAACTCTCCGAGCTCACTACCCCCATCGAAACATATGAACAGATCGGCATCAACCGCGGATTCCGTTCAAAAGGCGGGATCGTGGATTATGACCGCACGGCGAATATTATTCTCGACGAATTCAAAAACGGCAAGATAGGAAGGATATCTTTTGACAGAGTCGGTGACATGGACAATGAAGCTGAATGATATTGATATTTCAAAATTAAACATAAAAGAGATAACTGCTCTTGAAAAAGAAGTAAGTGGGGAAGAACTTGAAACTCTTGCCCGTTTTCTTCAGGAAGACAGCCGCGCAGGCGTGAGAAAAAGAGCCGCAGGCGTAATGAAAAGGTATGAGAAATACCGACTCGAAGAAGCAAGACTCGACGCGGTGAAGATGAGAGAAGATTATCATCACAAAAACGGCATCATTCACATCGCGGGAATTGACGAAGTCGGACGTGGTCCGTTATTCGGGCCTGTTGTTGCCGCGGCAGTAATAATGCCGGAAGACAGCCGTATCCCTTATGTGAACGATTCAAAACAGCTCTCCGCCGCCAAAAGAGAAGAGCTTTATGATATTATCATGAATGAAGCCGTAAGTGTCGGAATAGGTATCGTTGATAATAACGTCATAGACGAGATCAATATTTTAAACGCCACAAAGCTCGCCATGAAGACGGCAGTGGACAATCTTTCCGTGCGTCCTGAGCTTCTCATTCTCGATGCGGTGGATATTGAGTGTGATATACCCCAGGAAAGCGTGATAAAAGGCGATGCGAATGTTTACTGTATCGCCGCCGCAAGTATTGTTGCAAAAGTCGTCCGTGACAGGATGCTTGATGAATATTCAAAGATATATCCTCATTACGGTCTCGAAAAAAACAAAGGTTACGGCACACAGGAACACCTCGACGGAATAAACAAATTCGGTGCAACGCCGCTTCACAGAAAGACATTCATCTCAAAAATGGACTTCACAAGCGATTCCCTCGGAAGACGATGTGAAGAATTTGTCAAAAACTATCTCACTACCACCCTCGGTTATGTTCTTCTCGAACAGCGTTTCAGATCCGACGGCGGAGAAATAGACCTGATAATGCAGGATAAAGATGAGATAGTCTTTGTGGAAGTCAAGGGAAGAGATCTGAAGGGTGCTTATGACGGGGAAGATGCGGTAACGCAGAGCAAAAAGCGCCGGATTATCCATGCGGCGGAAATGTACCTGAACGGACGCGAAGTTCCTGCGAGATTTGACATCATCGCCGTAAAATATAACGCCGAAGAGGGAAAAATAAAAAATCTCCGTCATTATAAAAACGCGTTTTATAAAGGCGATGTATTTAATACGGGCAAATAATACATACAGTGAATTTGTTATTGCAATATGCAATCGCTTTGTGTTAAAATAAGAGCCATATAAGGCGTACAAGCTTTTAAAGACAATAACTGCCGTACGGCAAATGAAAGGGTAAAAATGGAATATTCTCACGAAGTAAAGAATATGTGTCCTGTAGCGATAGGCGCTAACCATGGACCTGCCCCGATTCCCCAGGAAGGAAAATGGGACAAAGTAACTCAGATCGATCAGATAAACGGTCTTACACACGGTGTCGGCGGATGTGCTCCTCAGCAGGGTGCATGCAAGCTCACACTCAACGTTAAAAACGGCATCATTCAGGAAGCTTTGGTCGAAACTCTCGGCTGCAGCGGTATGACACACTCAGCAGCTATGGCAGCGGAAATCCTTCCGGGAAAAACGATCCTTGAAGCGCTCAACACAGACCTCGTCTGTGACGCGATCAACGTTGCGATGAGAGAACTTTTCCTTCAGATCGTTTACGGCAGATCACAGACTGCTTTCTCCGAAGGCGGACTCCCCATCGGAGCAGGCCTTGAAGACCTCGGCAAAGGTCTCCGCAGTCAGGTCGGAACAACATTCTCAACGCTCGAAAAAGGTCCCAGATACCTCGAGCTTGCAGAAGGTTATGTAAACAGACTTGCCCTTGACGAAAACAACGAGATCATCGGTTATGAATTCGTTCACCTTGGCAAGATGATGGCAGCTATCAAAAAAGGAACACCTGCTGACGAAGCACTCAAAAACGCAACAGGTACATACGGCCGTTTTGACAGCGCAGTAAAATATATTGATCCGAGGGAGGAATAAAAATGGCTTTATTTGAAAGTTATGAAAGAAGAATCGGCAAGATCACAACCGTTCTCGAACAGTATAATATCGCATCCCTCGAAGAAGCAAAGGCGATCTGCGACGAAAAGGGCGTTGACGTATATTCAATCGTAAAAGGCGTTCAGCCCATCGCATTTGAAAATGCTTGCTGGGCATACACACTCGGATGCGCGATCGCTGTAAAAGAAGGCGCAAAGACAGCCGCAGACGCTGCAAGATATATCGGAATCGGCCTTCAGGCGTTCTGCATCGAAGGCAGTGTAGCCGAAGACAGAAAAGTCGGTCTCGGTCACGGTAACCTCGGCGCAATGCTCCTCAGCGAAGAAACACAGTGCTTTGCATTCCTCGCAGGCCACGAATCATTCGCCGCAGCAGAAGGCGCTATCGGTATTGCCGCAAACGCTAACAAATCAAGACAGAATCCCCTCAGGGTTATCCTCAACGGCCTCGGAAAAGACGCCGCCAAGATCATTTCACGTATCAACGGATTCACATACGTTCAGACATCTTTTGATTATGCAAGTGGTCAGCTTACAGTAGTAAAAGAAACAAAATACTCTGACGGTCCCAGAAGCGCAGTGCGTTGCTTCGGCGCTGATGACGTACGTGAAGGCGTTGCTATCATGCATCACGAAGGCGTTGATGTTTCTATCACAGGAAACTCAACAAACCCCACACGTTTCCAGCATCCTGTTGCAGGAACATATAAAAAGGAATGTATCGAACAGGGTAAAAAATACTTCTCAGTAGCTTCCGGCGGCGGCACAGGCCGTACACTCCATCCGGATAATATGGCTGCTGGTCCCGCATCATACGGTATGACAGACACAATGGGACGTATGCACTCAGATGCTCAGTTCGCAGGTTCTTCTTCAGTTCCGGCACATGTTGAAATGATGGGCTTCCTCGGCATGGGCAACAACCCCATGGTAGGCGCGACAGTTGCCTGCGCAGTTGCCGTAAATGAGGCGATGAAATAAATTAAATACTTGATTTTACTAAGCTCCTGACATGACTCGGGGGCTTTTTTATGTGAAAAACCATACATTTTCTGAACCAAACTTGTCAGTACTAAACCATTATAGTTTCTTTTGACATTTAAAACAGTATATGTTAGAATCATTGTATACGTTTACTGAATATTTTGACACATCAACCGTGAAATCAGGGGGAGGATATTGTATGAAAAAGAAAATATTTGTTACGCTTATATCAATAATTTTACTTTGCAGTATCTGTACTTGTGTTTATGCAGCCGAAGTGGCAAATGGTACTTGATGGCAAGCGTTTACGAGCATTATCATAAAGGCGATATTAATCTTGACGGAAAGATAGAAGTCGGTGACTTATCCATATTGCTCCATGCTTATTGTTCCGATAACGAAGTAAGCGACATAAACGATGACGGCGTTGTAAATTCTGACGATGTTTCATTGTTACTGAGCTGGTATGGTACAGAAAGAACAAAATATTAATTACAAAATGGGATGCAGATCTGCATCCCATTTTATATTGAAAATATGTCTGAAAATTGAGTTGTAATATTTACCAATAATTTCTGACTTTGGGGTAAATATTATTCGCCGCTGTTTTAAATAATTACCACGAACAGAAGTACAATACTCAACCCCACAACTGTCATCAGAAGTGCGTATGAGAAACTGTTTGTAATGTTGTTCCAGGTTTTTGAAATGTTGCGCTCCATTTCTGCAAGATAGATCTGGAATTTGTCCTGATGGGTGAACTTATCAAGAATTATTCCCACAGCGTCGGATAAGCTGTTTCCGAGATGGATGCTTCCTTCTTTATGTCCTTTTACAAACGGCAGACAGTTTACAATGAAAACCAAAGCATCAAGGCTTGAAGATATAATATTTGAAATCATTCCGTAAACGGACATGATGAACCCGGATAATGGTTTTGTGATGATGTTTTCACCGAATAATGAAAGAACCGAATAAGATGTATTCATTACAGCTTTTGCCGCAGGCATTGATAATTTGTTTTCACCAAAGACAGAAAGTATCTTATGTCCGGTATCTGTAATTATTCCGATAAGTGGCATATATACGTTGTTCTGCAAATCGAATGAAAACGGATTTACATATTTGCTGCCCTTTAATGTGAATTTTCTTATTACAAACAGATAGACACACGCTGCAATACAAATGCTCTTTACTGCGCCCTGTAATTCATGCCATCCGAAAAAGTGAGGAATGTGGTGCAGCTCCGGTACGGCGAAGAACGCGTTTGCAATATTCAACGTATGAATCAGAAACTCTCCGTTTCCGAAGATTATTATTACACCGCAGAGAATCAAAAGAACGGCAGTTGTCGGAACAGACATGTATTTTTTCATTCCGTCATACTTTTCCTGTACTTTTGCATCATCATTTTTTTCCACGAAAACACATACGAATAACTTGCTCATGTATGCTATGGTGCATCCGCCGCTTATCATGAAGATCAATTCACTGCAGGAGATGACCCAATCGGGCAAATGATGGGCACATTCCAGAAGCGCTTCGTGAATAAGTGTTTTTGATATATATCCGCTGAATAAAGGGATTGCACCGATACCAAGGCAGCCTATAAGGAAAATGAGTTTCAGTATAGTCTTGTTTCTTCCGAACCCTCTGATGTCGTTGAGATTGAGTTTATGCGTATTCATGTATATTACAGCCGCAACAGAGAACAGAAGACATTTGAACACCGAATGGTTCATCATATATCCTACGGTTCCTGTCGTTGCAACTGAAGCTTCTTCTCCGAGTATCGCATAACACGAAATTCCCATTAAGATAAATCCGATCTGCGACATGGAAGAACAGGCGAGAGTTCTTTTAAAATTGTCGCTCATTACTGCCAGAAATGCACCTATAAACATTGTGAGAAGTGAAAGAACCCACAGTACGATCCCAAAATCAATGTTTCCGTAAAACATCGTGGCTGTTACTCCGATTATTCCAAAAATGCCTACTTTTGTAAGAAGCCCTGAAAGAAGTGCACTTGCAGGAGCCGGCGCAACCGGATGCGCTTTCGGAAGCCATACATGAAGTGGAAATACTGCTGCCTTGGCTCCAAACCCCACGACTATCATGAGTCCGCTTGCGAAGATCATAGAATAATCGTTTTGAAAAATGGTGATGTTTCTGAGTTCATCGAAATTCAGTGTGCCAAGTCTTGAAGATATTATTCCCATACCAAGAAACATAAACATGGATCCAAGGATCGCGACTCCGAGATAAGTCTTTGCGGCATAAACGGAGCTGTCATTTTCCTCGAATATTACCCACACGAATGATGAAAATGACATCACTTCAAAACATACGAACGCACTCATAAAATCAGCGCTTAAAAATACTCCTACAGTCATCGCCAGAGTTATAAGATAGCAGAAGTAATACAGCTTAGTATTATGGTAGTGATGCATGTATTCAAGAGATACTACTGCACTGACAAGCCATGCCCCTGAGATGATTATTATGTATACGCATGACAATTCATTTAATTTCAGGGCAAAGCTTCCTGCCAGAACTCCCGTTATCTCACAGACTGCACCTTTGTAATTAATAGCCGCAAATACGCACAATATTAACTCTGCTGCTGATATTATTACCGCATATATTCTTCCGTATTGTTCATCTTTTATAAACAAAGATGCTACAGAAGAAATGAGTGGGAAGAAGATAAGTAAGCAAATAAATGTGTTGTTCATATTATCCTCCTAAAAAATAGTGCGTGCAACAGTCGTAATAAAATTAACAACAGCCGATGGATTCAATCCGAAAAAGATATTTACGGCAGTAAATACACATATCGGAATGAGCATTGTAAGATTTGCCTCTCTTACATCACTTTTTTCGTAAAGCGCTCTTCCGTTTTTCGGGAAAAAGGCGTGAAGTGTTATTCCCAGCATATAAGCCGCGCAGATAAGGGAAGTGATTACAAGAGCTATAGCCGCAACAGTTCCGTGAATTCCGCATTTTACAGCAGCATTTACAAGCAGGTATTTTGAAATGAATCCGCAGAATAAGGGAATACCCATAAGTGAAAGGGCGCTGATGGTATAGCAGCCGAATGTGACGGGCATTTTCTTTCCGATTCCGTCAATTTCAAAGATATATGAAAACCCTGTCTGGTGCATAAATGAACCTGCACACATAAATGCCGTTATCTTGATTATTCCATGAAATACCATATGTGTTAACCCTGCAATGAAGCCTTCTTCTGTAAGAAGCATAAGAGCTGTAATGATATATGACAGATTGCTGACAGTAGAATAAGCAAGCCTTCTTTTGAAGTGATTTTCTTTAAGTGCCTTTATTGCTCCGTAAAGCATCGTAAATATAGCAAACGCAAGTGCGGTGTATTGCGCGAATGTTCCGGTGAGGAAGTCTTGTCCGAATGAATAATATGTCAGACGTACGATGGCGAAAATACCTGCCTTTACGACTGCGACGGCGTGAAGAAGGGCTGTAACCGGTGTCGGTGCTACCCCCGCTGCAGGGAGCCAGCCGGAAAACGGGAAGATCGCCGCCTTAACGCCGAATCCGAAAAACATCATAAGGAATACGGCAGATAAAAACGCTGTATCACTTTCTGAAGCGGTTACAAATCCTCCTGCAACAAACTCCGTAGAAGGGAAGAAACAGCTCAGAATTATTATTCCCACAAAGGCAAATGCACTGCCTCCGATGGAATAGACCGCATATTTTCTTCCTGCATAACGGCTTTCCGCATCATTGTAATGAATGACGAGCGGAAGGGTGGTGAGAGTAAACATTTCATAAAATACATACAATGTCATCAGGTTTGCCGCATAACATATGCCCTGAGTCACTCCGAAAGCCATAATGAAGAACGCAAAAAACGTATTCTGTCTTTCGTCGTGTTTCATATATTCAAATGCATATATCGTAACGAACACCCATAAACTGCTGCTCATCAACGAAAAGACCTTTGAAAAACCGTCCATTTTTAATTTCAGGGAAAAGTCCCCGGTTATCTGCAAAAGAGTAATTGAAGATGACGGCGTATTAAACGACATGATCCATACAAACACAGTGAACAGGACGACAATCCCTTCGATAAGGATATTTTTTCTCTTACTGTCCTTTGCTTTTATAAACAGCATTCCCGATGAGATCAGCATGGGCACAAAGACGGGAACCAATAATAATTTTTCGTCCATACTTTTACATTCCCAGAATAATTTCTATTACGCCAACTATCTTTGATCCGAAAAGACCGCATAAAACAGTCAATGCACTGAGTGCCCCCATTGATGCAACCATAAGCGGACTTTCTTTGATTCTTACGATCTCTTCTTTACGGTTTCCTTTTTTCTCTTCTTTCGCTCCGAAAAATCCGTCGATAACTATCGGAAGAAGATATCCTGCAGTAAGGATGGCTGAAATTATAAGTGTTACGGGAATGAGAACGCCCCATCCTCCTATTTCAGCAGAGAGAGCCGCAGCTGAAATGTACCACTTGCTCAGAAATCCCGAAAGTGGCGGAATACCTATAAGGGAAAGCGCAGAGATTCCGAAAAACACAGTCGTAAACGGAAGTTTCTTCCCGATTTTGCCGAGTGAATTTACAGTTGTATTATGAGTATAAAAGATGATGGAACCTGCTGCCATGAACAGAACACATTTTGCTGCTGCATGGGCAATAAGGTGCATGATTCCTCCCAGAAGCCCTTGCGGGGAAAGGACGGAGAGGGAGAGCATTATGTAAGATATGTTACTTACTGTAGAATAAGCAAGTCTCTTTTTGAGGATGTTTTCTTTATATGCCATCATTGATCCCATAAGCACTGTTATAGTTCCGAGTATGATCCATGTGTATTGCACCCATGTTCCGGCCAGAATTTCGTAACCGACTGTGTAGTAAATGCATCTTATAACTGCAATTACTCCTGCTTTCGCGATAATTCCGGAAAGCAGCGCACTTGCGGGAGCCGGAGCAACCGGGTGAGCTGTGGGAAGCCATCCATGCATAGGATACATGCCGGCCTTTGTGCCGAATCCGATTATAGCCGCCATAGAGGCAATAAGGAGAAGAACGGGGGACTTATGTACCTTTTCCATGTTGAGATTGCCACCGAGGACGAATGTTGCATCATTTGTGTAATTGTATACGACGAAAATGAAAAATAATCCTGCCATTGCCCCTGCGATTGAGTAAAACAGGTATTTCATTGCCGCCTGCATTGATTTCTCATCACCTTCATGCAAAACAAGTGGCATTGAGAGGAGTGTTGCAAGTTCAAAAAACAGATACATGGTAATAAGGTTTCTTGAATAGCATACTCCCATCATTGCACCTAAAGAAAGTGTCTGAAATGAGAGGAAGCGGTCTTCGTTGTCTTCATGTTCGAGGTATTTGAACGAAAATATTCCTACCGTCAGCCAGCCTGCAGCCACTACAAGAGCGAATATTCCGCCGAGTCTGTCCGCGCCGACAGACAAATCGATCTTTCCCGAAATAAGGGGCATACTCAGAACCGCATGGTCTGTCAACATGAAAAGTGAGATGATAAATACGACGAGATATGATGTTCCCACCATTTTCATTTTGGATTTTCTGTCCTTTATCTTCATAAACGGCAAAGCAGTGCCAAGAATGAAGGGGATCAAAACTGATAACATTAACATAATGGACCTTCTTTCAATTTTATATAAATAACTCTATTCCTGATGTTATGGCTTTTATTACAGGAACGCTGTAACAGCCAAGTATAATATTTAATACAGCAAGCATTATTGATGCAAAGACATATTCAGGATATAGCTTTTCTCTCTTTTCGCTATCTTTGGACGTCGAATAGATGTTTATTACTGTCCTCAGGAAATATACTGTGTTGAGTATCGTGCTCAAAGCAAGTACGACAAGTATTACCAAGGATAAAGTATTTTCTTTTTCCGCAGCCGCACTTGAGATAAGTATTTTCGATGAGAATCCGGCAAATGCCGGGACGCCGATCATTGATAGGGATCCGACCGTAAACATCAGCGATGCAAATGGGGATCTTTTTGCTGCACCTCTCAGATCGTGAAATGCCATTGACTTTCCCGATACACCAATGATCCTGGCGGAGCTGATAAACAACAGGGATTTTGTGACCGAATGGGCAAATATATGATATATTCCTGCAGCAATGCCCGATACTGACGAAAGGGATATTGCTGTGAATATATATCCGATCTGGGCTGTTGACGAAAATGCTATCATCCGGTTAATGTTGTGCTGTTTTATTGCAGATACTGAGCCGATGATAATGGCGATAAGCCCGAAGAGGAGATATATGTTCATCACATTTCTCATACCCTCAACATCTGTTCCAATAACGCGGAACATGATTTTTATCATCAGGAATATATATACCTTCGAAGTGAATGACGACAGAATTGCTGATGAGGTGGGAGTTGAATATGCATATGTATCCGGCATCCACAGATGAAACGGATAAAGTCCGCTTTTTATTGCAAGACCGGTACATATGACCGCACAGGCGACTGTAAGAGGAAAATCGTAATTCCCATTTCTTACGATAAGCACGATCGCTTCATGTATGTTCTCCATCAACAGATGCCCTGTCATTGTGTATATGAGAAATATTCCGAAAAGGAACAACCCTGAACCGAACAGATTGAGTATCAGGTATCTTGTAGCAGCTATTGTTGTTTTTCCTATCTCCTTTATCATGAGTATTCCGCAGGAAGCAAGGGTGAGTATTTCAAGGAATACGTATGCGGTGAAAAGGTCATTTGTGTATACAATAGCAACCATCGCCACACATATGAGATTGATAAGAACGAAATATCGGTTTCTCTTTTCCCTTCTGACGTTGATGTTGATGTATTCATCTCCTCCCATAAGGGATAAAAGAAGGATTATTCCGAATCCGCAGCACACCAGTGATTCTAACGGGCCGACTCTGAGCTCGTTTCCCCACGGGGCAGGGAAGTGTCCGAGAACATAATGATAATATTGTCCGTCTGATGCAGTCTGTATGAACACCGATGCGGAAAACACGATTACGATAATAATCGAAACAACGCACACCCTTCTTGCGTTTCTGTCATTGAAAACAGAGCATAAAACCGCACCGATAAGACATGTTATTACTGAGAAAAACGGAAGATTGATTATAAACGGCATTTTATCTTTCCTCCTCATCTGCAGCAAGCAGGTATATTTCATCGAGGTTCAGAGTATGAAACCTTTTGTACAGTCTGTATGACAAAGATAATGTAATGGACGTGACACTGACAGACACTACAATACCCGTCAACACAAGTCCTGCAGGAACGGGGTTTACATATAACGACGGGTCTGTATTTCCATTTATGATTATCGGCGCGAGTCTGTCTGAAATGTATCCGACAGACGTAATAAACAAAAACAGCCCTGTGTCCATGATGTTCAGACCTATGATCTTCTTTATAAGATTTCTGTGCAAAAGAAGAGTGCTGAGCCCGATCGTAAACAGTATCATGGCTATGATCTGCGGGAAATGTCCGGATATTTTTTCCATTTTACACCCTTCCTTTCTTGAACATACAGTATATCCCGTACATATTAAGACATACGATAATTCCCACGGCAATATCAAGGGGAAGTATCAGCCCGGCACTTATGATCCTGCCGGGGGTGCCTGTTGAGATTATACTGTCAAGATGATTTGCGCCAACATAAAAGGAATATGCTTTTGACAGGCAGTAAAACAAAAGCGCGGCAGAGCAAATTACCTTGAAACGTTTTTCAGTTACAAATTTTCCTGCAATCTCGTCTCCGAATGCCTCTGAGAAAAGTATCAGGCCTGCACCAAGTATCGCACCTCCTGAAAATCCTCCTCCGGGGGAAATGTGACCGTTGATAATTACATATATTCCGTAAACAAGAATTACAGGTACACTTACTTTTGCAGCTTGAACGAGTATGTTATCTTCAGTGAGTGGGAAATATCTCTCTACTGAAGAGCGGTTTGTGCGAAGAAGGATCCACACACAGTTCAGTGCCGTGAAAAGTACAAATGACTCTCCGAGGGTGTCAAAAGCCCTGTAATCAAGGATCATTCCTGCGACGGCATTCACAGCGCCCGTCTCCTTCATTCCGCTTTGCACATATCGGTCCGAAACTTCTTTCATCTGTGAATTTACAACGCCAAACTCCGGAAGAGAGCATACCGTCGCAATCAGCACAACCAGTATGACAACGATGCATATCCCTGCAGAAATATAATAACTGATAGGAAAAGAAGAACTGACGTGTTTTTCTTTTTTCGGAGTATTGACCTCGAATAATGTATTTATAAGGTGTTCTGTATGTCGGATCTCTGAATGGGTTTTTGTTACTGTCTCATCGAGCTTTCCCACGTCTTCAAGCCAGTCTTTTGTTCCGTTTATTCTTTCGGAGAAAAAATCTTTGAAGTTACTTTTCATCCTCTTTCTCCTTTTCAATTATTTTTCTGTCTGTATCCACCTGATGAATTTTTCTTAAGGTCATAAGAAAAAGTATTCCGCTGACTCCTGCTCCGACAGCTGCTTCTGTTATCGCAAGGTCAGGTGCTGCAAGCAGGATCCATACGACTGACATTGTAATGCTGTAGGACATAAAAATAACTACACTTGTCAGAAGTCTTTTTGACAGGGATGCACCGACAGCACATATCACAAGCAGAATCAACAGAATATCTCTAAATATGCTCATGTATATCCTCCTTGCCTTCAATATTTTCGTCCACTTCTCCGGAAGCTGTCTTTAATGTGATTTCCGACAACAGATGCGAAGCGACAGGGCATGTAAACCACATAATGACAAGCACAGTCAGCATCTTTATTGCAGCCATGAAGTCAAAAACATAGACTGCCGATGCAAATACTATTCCCATCATCCCCAACGTATCACCCACACCTGCGCAGTGCAGACTGTTGAGTATAAATGAAAAACGGTTTACGCCGATGACTGCGCTTGTGTATGCAAACGTACCGATGAATATAAATGCCGCAACGAATATAAACTTAATCCATTCTGTCATTTTCATCCTCCGTATGTTCGTTATTGTCCCCCATGGGAATGTAGACCTTTGCAAATATGACCACCGCCATAAAGCTTATCAGAACGTATATAAGAGCGATATCTGCAATGGAAGAATCCTTCATTTTGGCAGACAAAAGAAGTATCAGGGAAATGATAATGGAGCTTATCATATTTACACATAAAAGTCTGTCACATACAGATTTGCTTTTTATAGAACGGATAAGAAGTATCCCCGCAAGTATAGAAAGATAAACCGTTGTAAAAGTAAACAAATAAGCGTACGCAGATTGTATTTCCATTACTCTACCTCCATTTTTCTTAGAATACGGATAAAGTCACTGTTTTCAATTCCGTCAGCAAGTGATTTCTCGATGCAGTGAATGATGAATTTCTGTCCTGACTGATCAACCGTGATCGTTCCCGGGGTAAGGCTGATGGAATTTGCGAGGATCATATTCAGAAAATCCGAACTTATTCCCGATGAAAAACTTACAAGATAAGGATGGGTAAGGTTCTTCTTAGCGTAGATAAGCTTTATTACGGAAATGTTCGATAAGATCAGATTTTTAAAGACGCACCAGAGATATTCAATGGCAATAAACGTATTTCTGAGTATAATCTTTTCTTTTTTGATAGAGTATCCGAGATATTTTTTGCAAAATAAAAACACGACAATTGATACTCCGCCAAAAACAAGTCCGATCTCAACGGTGAACTTACCGCTGATAACGATAGAAAACAATAATAAAAGTACTAAAATTTAAATCATCTTCTTTCTTATTGGATTAGCATATGATGCCGTAAATCTTAGCAATTATAGTCCTGCGTTTCGATGATGTCAATTAAAAAAATGACAAAAATCCATTTTTCGCCTGTCTTTTTTTCTTGCGAATATTAATTCAAATTTATGACAACATAACAATTATTCTTAGGATAATTTATTCAAAATATCCTCAAAAAAACAAACGTATCGTTTTCTGATACAAAAAGAGAGAATCTTTAAAAGATTTATTGTAAAATGTATTTTAAAGAACATATACGAAGTAGAAATGAGCCGGATGATGCACACATCCCAACGAAATACTCTTTGTTTATTACTACTTCGAAAACATAGCATATCTATTGGTTTACGAGTCTATGATATATCCGCAGATTTTTTATTTAAATTTCACTGTTTCCGAATCCGTCGTTATTATTTTGCGTCATTATATACAGAAAGAAGAATTTACATTTCATTATAACATGTAAATCTTATTATTATTTCAGGAGATGCGATAAAATGAACGACGATTTATGCGGAAGAACTCTTCCGGAAATTGATATAAAATACATCAGGGAAGCGGAAGACATAGTATTATTCAAATCAATGATAAAAAGAAAACGTAAATTGACATTTATTGTTGCTGTGACGTTTGTGATCCTCACGATAATCATTTCATTCTTTCATAATGAAAACATCATTCTCAAAGAAGATCCGGGGATCTTAAATGGTAATTATTCCATGTTTGGTAGCGGAGCATCAGGTGTCGCAACCTTAGGTATTGACGCGAAAATATGTGATGTTCCCAAGAGTAATCCGATATTTAAAAATGTTACATCACTCATCCCCGATGAATACGCTCTGTCTGCCTGCCACTCAGTCAACACACGATTCATCTCCGGAAGAGAATATCGTGATTATATCCCTCATGATTACGTATTTGAGTTCGTATCTGTATCTGATGACAGATCCTTCACGCTTTCTGTATGCCCATACGAAAAAGTTTTGACGGACTGCATCGTAATATCCGATACTTCATATTTATCCACGATAGGTGATATACAAGTCAGGATAACTCGTTTTGCAGACAATTACTATGCTGAGTTTGAGAATGACGGGATGTTTTATGATATTGAATCAAAGAATATGTCTGTTGAAGACTTTGCAAACATTATCCGCCTTATCTCAGCATCGGGAGAATGTGATGAATAGAAAGATATTTATTGTTATTTTTGCATTCACTTCACTGATCATCCTCACGTTTTTATCATCTGCCGATACAATGAAAAATGATCATGAAAAGGTTTGTTTTACAGCGAAAGTTCTTATTGCGGACGGAGAAAAGGTATCGTTTGAAATCATTGATGCAGGAACATCTGATTTTGAAAAAGGAGATGTGTTTCATGTGTTTGTAAAGGACATCAGTAGTCCGCTTCCGAAACTCGTTTTGTGGGATTATGTCAGTATCGAGTGCAGAGCCGATATCAGAATGGCGGGAAAAGATAAAAACAGATTCCGTGAAATAATTTCTATAAATAAGACCGACTATGCCGGGAATATGATTTGTGAGTAAAATCTTGTTTATGATAAAATACTATGGTATAATTATGAAAACTCAAAGAGGAAAATGAAGATATGAAGAAAAATTTGTTATGGAAAATTCTCCTTGTTGTCGGTATAGTTCCCTTTGTGGTTCCGTTTGCCGCTGCTGTGTGGAATATATATATGATTCATTCTCATCCGGGGTGGACCGTGTTTGATTTTGTATTTATATATTCTTTTTTATACTGGCCTACATACATCCTCGGCCTCGTCCTGATCGGTCTTAGCATATATAAACTGAAAAAGAATAGATAATTGCGGCGATTTTCGCCGTTTTTTTGTAATTATTCTGTAAGAAAATGTTATTACGGATGTCTTATATATGAGATCGGAAAGGAGGGAGTCATGAAAGATTTTGAAAAGATATACAGACAGTATTTCGCCGACGTATACCGCTATATCCTCAGGCTTTCGGGAGATGAACATATTGCTGAAGAGATCACTTCCCGTACATTTTTCAAAGCCCTGAGAAAAATAGATTCCTTCCGCGGAGATTGTGATGTAAAAGTCTGGCTTTGCCAGATCGGAAAGAATGAATATTATTCATATCTCAAAAGAAATAAGAAAAACGCATCTCTGAGCCATGAAGAGTTAATCTCTATCCCCGATGTTACTGAAAATATTGACGACAGGATCATTTCAAAAGACGATGCAGGAAGAATAAGAATGATCCTTCATGAAATTCCCGAACCATATAAAGAAGTATTTATGTGGAGGGTCTATGGAGAACTTTCATTCAGGCAGATCGGAAATATCTTCTCTAAAACAGAAAACTGGGCGTGTGTTACATATCACCGAGCAAGAAAAATGATAAGACAAAGAATGGAGGAAGAAAATGAATAAATTCTGCAATATCATCCGCGATATCCTTCCGCTTTATGTTGAAAAAATGCTTTCTTCCGATACGGAGGAGTTCGTAAATAATCACCTTATGGAATGTGAGGAGTGCAGGGAATCTCTCAGGGAAATTCAGGATCAGGAAATTGCGCCTGAGAAAACTCACGAAGATGAAATAAAGCCCCTTACGGAATTAAAAAAGAAAGTGCGTCTGAGAAATATCCTCATAGGTATCATCTCCTCCGTATGTACGTTATTTCTCGGTTTCGGAATCTTCTTCCCGACAATAACGATTAACAATACTGACTATTCCGTTGTATTTTTAGGATTGCTTCTCGCAGTAATGTTCTTCGGATTACAGCTTATTTTCTGCATCAAAGCCCAAAAGACGTGGATGAAGTTTGTGCCGCTTTATACGATCCTCATTGGTTTTGCCGGATGCGGAGCTATGGCGGTTTATCGCCCGTATGAAGGATCGATCATTGGTCTCGTGCTTGCGGTTGTGCTTATAATAGCAGCGCTTGGTGAATGTGTGGCATGGATAGTATACGGATTTATTCATCGTATAGGTGCACCTGAAGATAAACATGAGTCAGGGCGAAAGTGGGGACTCAGAATCGCGGCAGTCAGCATCGTTCTCGTCATCGCTGTCAATGTATTTTATTCATCGGGCTTGTATTTTAATCTTACTTCCGGCTGCGGACAAAAACAGCACGATATAACAGCTGTCGGACATAAGATCTACTTTGTCGAGGGAGAAGATGTTTTTGTTTATGACATCGTGACGAAAAAAAAAGACAGCCATCCGTTCAGAGGCGGAGCTGAGTTTGTTGAAACGAGCATGGGAGTATACATGACAGGATACGGCTATATGATCTATCCCGTATCCGAAGATGCAGGAAAAGGGTTCAGCCTTCAGGATTTTATAAGTTCAGATGAGTACAACCTTGAGATAATAGATATATTCGAAGATTCGGTATATTGGAAAGTCACTTCTTCGAAAGGCGGACATTTCCTCAGAAAAGTATACTCAGCGAGATATTATGAGAATCCAAAGGACCCCGTCGATGTCATAGTCGATAATGTAAGACTGATCCACACAACAGAAAATACTATATTCTTTGATGAAAAGATCATGAATGGAAAACTTTATTATTACGACACTTCCGGTTTCGGTTATGTCAGAACGGTCGATATTGAATCCGGCGGGGAAGATATCGTCCTGCGTGGTGAGAGTGAAACGGAATTTCTTGAAAAAGCCATATTCTACGACGATTTCATTCTGATTCAGATGACTGACGGGATGTACCGCCTGAATTATGGCGAAAAAGATATGGCAAGACTGAACGCTTCAAAGCCCGTAACGGCAGCAATGGACAGGGTGGGGGATAAACTTTACTACGTTATTTACAGACAGACAAACAAAGGTACCCGGGCAAAAGTCCTTACGTCTTACGACCTGACCAAGGGAAAGACTACTGACATCGTAAGGCTTTCGGAAAATAACGGCATCGGCCATGACATATCCGAAGCAGAGATCACTCCTCACGGTTTTTATTTCACGGACCCGGATGAATCGAAAAAGGGTGGAGTGTATTACTATAATTATGATACAGAAAAAGTGACACGTATTCATCGATAAAAACAGTTGACAAACCGGTTATTATACTGTATACTAAATATAGTTAGCGGCAACTAACCACGATTGCCGCTTTTCATAAAAGCGCGTGATTAGCAACAACTAACCAATATAAGGAATTGATATTTGATTTATGTATAATTTTAAAACGGAGGTATACTATGAAAGTGGCGATAATCGGCGGAAATGAGTGTATGGTATGTGAATATAAAAAACTGTGTGAAAAATATAAATGTAAAGCGAAAATATATCCGAAAATGACAAACGAACTTAAAAACATCGGATCTCCTGACCTTCTCGTTCTTTTTACAAATACCGTTTCTCACAAGATGATAAAATGTGCCCTGAATGAAATAAAAAGTCAGGATACAAAGATCGTCCGCAGTCATACAAGCTCTATGGCATCTCTGAGAGGCATTCTTGAGGAACATACTGTATAGATATATTATCACGAACTGTTTCCGTAACGGAGCAGTTTTTATTTTTCTTTGATATGTATGTTCATTTGGACTTTATATTTTGTTTTCTTACTGAAAAATTCTGTTTTAATATAAAATATAATGTGTTTATAGGCCAAAATAGCTTTTATACTTGAATTTTTAATGCCAATATGATAATATACCTAAAAACGACACCGGAGGAAAACAATGAAAGCTGTTATCACAGTAATCGGAGAAGACAAAACAGGTATTATCTACAAAGTATCAAAAATCCTTTATGAAATGAACATCAACATCGAAGACATCAGTCAGACGATCATGCAGAAGTATTTTACAATGCTCATGCTCGTAAGTATTCCTCAGGATGTAAAGATCTCAGAACTTACAGAAAAGTTTTCAGCACTGAAAGAAGAAGGTCTCAGTATTCAGGTTCAGAAGACAGACATCTTCGATTCAATGCACAAGATCTGAGGTGATTAAATGGTAATATATAACGACGTTCTCGAAACGATCCGTATGCTCGAAGAGAAGCTTGATATCCGTACTATCACAATGGGTATCTCTCTTCTTGACTGCTTCAGCGATGATTATAAAGTAACTGCAACCAAGATCTATGACAAGATCACACGTTATGCAAAAGATCTCGTAAAGACAGGCGAAGACATTGAAAGTGAATACGGAGTTCCCATTATCAACAAGCGAGTATCAGTAACACCGATCGCTCTTTCAGCCATGAAAAACCGTGATCAGTTCGTTCATCTCGCGCATGCCCTCGATAGCGCAGCAAATGAGATCGGCGTAAACTTCATCGGTGGTTACAGCGCCCTTGTTCAGAAAGGCATAAACGCATCCGAACATGAATTCATAGCTTCAATTCCGCAGGCTCTTACAGAAACATCATGCATGTGCTCAAGTGTCAACGTAGGAAGCACCAAATCAGGCATCAACCTTGATGCGGTAAAGATGATGGGACACATTATCAAGGAAACAGCTTACCTTACAAGAGAAGCTGACTCTATCGGATGTGCAAAATTCGTGGTTTTCGCAAATGCAGTTGAAGATAACCCGTTTATGGCAGGCGCATTCCACGGCGTAGGCGAAGGCGAAGCAGTCATCAACGTAGGTGTAAGCGGTCCCGGAACTGTAAGCTCAGCAATTGCAAACATGAAAGGCGAACCTATCGACCATATCTGCGAAACGATCAAGAGAATCGCATTCAAGATCACTCGTGCAGGTCAGCTCGTAGGAAACGAAGCGTCAAAACGCCTCAACGTTCCTTTCGGAATCCTTGACCTTTCTCTCGCTCCGACACCTGAAGTAGGCGACTCTGTTGCAGCTATTCTCGAAGCAATGGGACTCGAAAAAGCAGGTACTCACGGAACGACAGCAGCTCTCGCTCTTCTCACTGACGCAGTTAAAAAAGGTGGCATTATGGCATCTTCTCACGTCGGCGGCCTCAGCGGAGCTTTCATTCCCGTAAGTGAAGACGCAGGCATGATCGACAGCGTAAATTGCGGTGCTCTCTCATTTGACAAACTCGAAGCTATGACAAGCGTATGCTCAGTAGGTCTCGATATGATCGCTATCGCAGGGGATACACCTGCTGAAACAATCTCCGCAATCATCGCAGATGAAGCTTCCATCGGCGTTATCAACAACAAGACGACAGCTGTCCGCGTTATTCCGGTTTACGGTAAAGGTGTTGGCGAAGTTGCCGAATTCGGCGGCCTTCTCGGATATGCACCGATCATTCCGCTTAACAAGTATTCAAGCGCTGACTTCATCAACCGCGGCGGAAGAATTCCCGCACCGATCCATTCTTTCAAGAACTAAGGCGGTATATTAAAGTTCATTTCAGAACTTTAAGGTTAACTAAAGTTTTGAGGGGTATACTTACTACAATAAGAATTTCCCCTATAAAATAAATAATAAAAATGCCTGAAAAAAGCCTCGCGATGCGAGGCTTTTTTACTGTGTAAGTATTTAATTCCGTTAAATTTCGCTGTATATCCTGTCACAGCTTTCTTTTGCTTTTAAAAGGTATTCGAGCGCAGTCATATCCGACGGCTCGAAAATATAATCCGGATCGTCTTCATATTTGTCGAAATCAAACGGATAACAACATTCAAGCATGAGAGATCCTTCAAACGGGCTTTTATTTACTTTTTCAAGGAAGTCTTTCCAGTTGATATTTCCTTCATAGGGAATGAGATGCGCATCCTTCGCAGTATCGTTGTCATGAATGTGCAGCGCGAAAAGTTTGCCGGAATAATCGTCCAGAAGGGACATATCTCCCTTTTTGACTACGTTGTTATGTCCCGCATCAAAACACATTCCCACAAACGGAATATCATATACCATAGCCTGAACGCGGCGGATAATTTCATCATCACTGAGATTCTCAACCGCAAGGCGAACGCCGTATTTATCACAGGCGTCTATTATCTTATAAAGCCTGTCGGAGAACAGCTCAAAACGCTTTCCGCCGACCTGAACTCGGTCATGCGGATGCATTACGAGCGTCGGTACACAGCTCTCTCCGGCGGCTCTGACGGCTTCAAGATGCATTTTCAGGATCTCCTGACCATCGAGATTATCAAGCCACAAATTGTCGCATCCGTAATAGGGGATGTGTGAATGTTCGAGATACAGCCCGTGTTTCTGGGCCAGTTCGCTGTGTGTGCGATAATCCCCGTCTGTTTCATCAAAATCGTTACCCCACCATGTACAGATCGTTTCGAATCCGACATCTTTTATCATTTTCAGTTTTTCTTCTATGGGGAGGATGTATCCGAACCATGTGTATAAACCGCTTTTTTTCATGTTATTTCACCGTAAATACGATCTGTAATTTTTCCGTCAGGGTATCATCGCCCAAAAACGGAACCCTTTCGCTTTTCAGACCGCATTTTTCCGCCATTTCTTTCATATCATCATAGGAATATACAATCTGATGATGTTGTTCTGTGTCCACGACTTCTCCTGATTGGGATTTAATAATTACTTCCGTATCAAGACAAGTCTGCCCGTCATATAATTTAAGGCATCTCAGAAACGTGATCTTTGTTTTGTCGTGAAGAGTTATAGTCTCTTCTTCGGGAACATCTGTCATAAAATGCTCCGGATTAATCACGTCAACAATAAACGCAGAGCCTTCTTTAAGCATCTTTTTCACGTTATTAAACGTCTTTTCCATTTTCTCACGTGAAAGATAATTCAGTGTATCTCCCATGCAGTATATCAGATCAAATTTTACCGACAGGCAGAATTCCGCAATATCCTTCTGAATCAGAATTGCCGGAATGTAATCATCATCTTCATAGCAGTCTCTTATTACTTCGTCTGCACTCATAAACATTTCAGCGGAAATGTCAACACCAACGACAAATGATCCTGCGTCCATAAAATCAAGCATAAGATAACCTGCTCCGCACCCCAGATCGAGAACCTTGCTCCTTTCACCTATTTCTATGGGGGAGAGCTTCATGAGATATTCAGACCACAGTCCGAGATCATATTCATTGGAATACTCTGTGTAATAATCGGAAAAGCCGACATAATCGTCATCACGGAACATTTTTTCTTCTTCAAGCCCGTCATACTGACTGAGCCACTCAAATGGATTGTTATTCATTTTCTTTTTCCGGAACTACCGCATATTCCGGTCTTCTTACTTTCTCAACAAGAAGAGCCGCCTTTTCAGTCATTCTGTCATAATTTTCCCTTTTGTGGGGAACGAGGCAGTTTGAGCAGTCCTTTACGCCTTTTTTGTTTTTGTAAGTAAAGTTGCCGCCGCATTCTTCGCCGAGAGCGTAAAGCGGACAATAACAGAAAAGACAACTGAACTTTTCAGGGTCAGCCCCTTCGTGACAGGGGAAATATTCACATTCTTTGTTTTGAAAAAAATCATAATTACTCATGCCTTAATTCTATCACAAACAGAGCAGTTTGTGTATCTATATTTACTTAAAATATAAAAACCACATTCATCTCAAAATAAAAATCCCCCTTCCAAAGGAAAGGGGCCAAACTGTATTATTCACGGATTTCATTTTCAGAGGTGTTTTCCGTTGATGACAGTTCTCCGAAATCAAATTCGATATCGACATTTGGCTTTACGGTAAATTCAAACATTATCGGCTCAGACATCTTTTCCCATGAACTGACGGCTATTACTTCCGCTTTGTAGTTTCCGCCCACCTGCAGGTTGTCAAACGTCACGCTGAGCTCTTCAGGAACGGGATATGCAAACGTGCAGGAAAGTCTTCTCTGGGACGAAATGAGTTCATCATCTTTGTACAAATTTACGATGTAGTTCTGAACATTATCTTCGCACACAGCCTGTCCGAAGCGGAGTTTTGCGGATGAATATGATATATTTTCAGCGTAAAACAGCGTATCTTCTTTAAAATACGGAACTTCGGAAGCAAGCTTTCTTTCTGCTGTGTACTTAAATTCCTCCGTGCTCTGCACAGACCTCAGACAAAAGACCGCATCATCAATGAATTTGTCATATGTCAGGTCATAACCCATGATCTTCACCGCGTTGTTTTTATCAACTTCCACGATATAAAACTGTGCCGCATCAAAAATCCTTGCGGAATATGCGTATCCGCCTTCATAATCTGTGTGGAAAATACCGTATGATCTGACTCCCACAAGATCCATTTCGAAATAACTGAGAGTGGAAGTTCCGAGAGCTGTAAAATCTCCCTGCCATATTATTCTCGGATCATTCATCGGGTAGTGAGAATGTCCCGAAAAATCAATTACCTGCGGATATTTTGATAATATATCCGTAAGTTCAGCAACTCCCCAGTCGTCCGAACCGTGAACGGTTCCCTTGATATGTTCATGCTGGAATACGAATATTGGTCTTTCTCTGCTTTCATCATCTTTTGCCGCAATTTCGAGCTGTTCGGAAAGCCACATGATGGCATCTTCGCTGAAATTATATCCCGAATTTCTGTCGGGGCTGAGAAGAATGAAGTGATAACCGTTGATCACAATATGCTCATGGATATCTTCGTATCCGCTTATTCTCAGGTAACGTTCTTTTGTTGCTTCTCCTGCACCGTATTCATGGTTTCCGAGGCAAACATGGGATGTGGTGCCTTCAAGTGTATACTGATTTATCGCATCGAAGAATTTCTGCATGGAAATTTCCGTTCCTCTGTTCGTGTAATCTCCGACAATGAACGCCCCGTCAAGGGAAGGATAATCCTGAGAAGAAGAATATTCATATGCCACATCAAACATCTCTTTCAGACGTGCTTCCTGCTTTTCGCTTCCCGCGTCGTCAAAATGTACATCGCTCGCTACGGCAAAACGCACAACAGGAGTGAAATATTCCTCGAAATATATCTCATCGCTTACGTATATTTCCTCATCATTATCTTCTTCATCCTTCGGCTCATCACTTTCCGGTTTGTCAACTTCGGGCTTATCGGGCTTTGACGGCCTGTTGTTCTCTGAAGACGACGAAGATGATGTTTCTTTGTCGGATTCTTCTTTACTGTCATCCGAACTGTCGTCGACGGAAGGCTGTTCCGCATCCGCTTCCTGAGTAATCTCTTCCTTTGAGCCATCTTTTTCCGGATCTTTTTCCGGACTGATTATCGCAGTGCCGTCATCCGGAAGTTTATCATTGTTCTTATCATTTTTCAAACATGCCGTTAATCCCAGAAGCATTAATACCGCAAGAATAATTGCAATAAGTTTCTTCATCGTTATCTCCTGATATTTTCTTTTCACCGATTGTATTACCGACAGACGTATTTTGTCAAGAATTTCCGTCCTGATCTGTCAGTGTAAACGTCTTCATATCGTCGAGCCTGAGAAGGGTAGGGCAGTTGCCCATAGCAGCTCCAGTATCAATGTCGATCCATGTATCTGTTATAAATATCTTGCCTTTATACTCTTCTCCGAAATATTCCGTGGGAGTATGTCCGAAGATAGTTATGATGTCGTCAAAATATCTGTCGCTTATATCCGGACGATTCCAGAGAAGATCGTAAGAAGAGTATTCCGACAGCTTCTTGTCTTTTCTGAAGTTGCCAAGCCCGCTGTGAGTGAGAAGAAAATCCTTTTCTCCGACGCTTACAAGCTCCCAGAGTTCGCAGTCATGAAGATAATCGAGGATATCATTGATGATCTCCCTGTCATTTTTCATCAACTCGCGGATCCCTTCAAGAGTCGGATCTGCACCGTTTATCTGCCAGTTCGCAAAGATAGTAAGATTCTCTGTATTGAGAGATGAAATATTCTCTTCTGTTACTTCCGCAAATACAAATTCACACACAAGCATCATCTCTTCGTGATTTCCGAGAATCAGTTGTGCATTTGGAGTCGAAAGAAGCCATTTAAGATATTTTGCTCCGTCCGGTCCTCTGTCGATGACATCTCCGAGGATGAAAAGATAATCTTCGTCATTGAAATTTGCTTTGTTGAGAAGTGAAAGAAATTTATCAAACGGATAACCGTGAATGTCGGATATTACATATATCATTTTTTACCTCCGTCGGTCTGAGTGAAATGAGTAAAAATTCAGCCGGTACATTACATGAACCGGCTGAGAAAAAATTAAAGTGCTGCAACGTAGTTTTTGAGTGTTTCGACTTTGTCGAGCTTTTCCCACGGAAGATCGAGATCGTTTCTTCCGAAGTGTCCGTATGCTGCTGTCTGCTTGTAGATCGGTCTTCTGAGCTTGAAGTGATCGATGATAGCTACCGGACGAAGGTCAAAGTTGTCTGAAACGAGTTTTGAAAGCTGTTCGTTTGTAAGGGAGCTTGTTCCGAACGCGTCTACAAAGATGCTTACGGGCTGTGCAACGCCGATAGCGTAAGCTACTTCGATCTCACATTTTGTTGCGATGCCTGCTGCTACGATGTTCTTAGCGATATATCTTGCCATGTAGCAAGCTGAACGGTCAACTTTTGTGGGGTCTTTGCCTGAGAAAGCGCCGCCGCCGTGACGTGCATATCCGCCGTATGTGTCAACGATGATCTTTCTTCCCGTAAGTCCGCTGTCGCCGTGCGGTCCGCCGATAACGAATCTGCCTGTCGGATTGATAAGATATCTTGTGTTTTCATCGAGCATATCCGCGGGAATTACCGGTTTGATGATGTGTTCGATAACGTCTTTTTCGATAGTTGCATGCTCAACATCCGGTTCGTGCTGTGTTGATACGACGACTGTGTCTACTCTTACGGGTTTGTCGTCTTCGTACTCAACTGTAACCTGTGTTTTTCCGTCCGGACGGAGATATTCAAGTTCGCCTGATTTTCTTACTTCCGCAAGCTTTCTTGCAAGGCGGTGTGCGTATGTAATGGGGAAGGGCATATATTCTTCCGTTTCATCACACGCAAATCCGAACATAAGTCCCTGATCTCCTGCGCCTGTTGAGAATTCGTCTGCCGTTTCGCCTTCTTTTGCTTCTTTGGATTTGTCTACGCCGAGAGCGATGTCGCTTGACTGTTTGTGGATCGCTGAAAGGATAGAGCATGTTTCGCCGTCAAATCCGAATTTGGCTCTGTCATAACCGATATTGATGATAGTATCTCTTGCGATCTGCTGGAAATCAACTGTGCAGTCTGCCGTAATTTCGCCCATGATAAGTACAACGCCTGTTGTTGTGGCACATTCACACGCAACTCTTGCGTTGGGGTCTTTTTCGAAAATCGCATCCAGTACAGCATCGCTGATCTGGTCGCACATTTTATCCGGATGACCTTCCGTTACTGATTCTGATGTAAAAAAGTGTCTCATATTACCTCCGATATATTATCCCCATAAAAAAAACCTCACATGAGGCGCTCTGACATTAAAATATCAAAACCTCATCATCCGGGTCTCCCCGTAGGTATTGGCACCGTGCGTATTCGTCGGTTGCCGCAGTTTCATCGTGCCTATTCACTCCGCTGCTCGTAATAAGGATTATTAACGGTCGGTATTATAACATAAAAAAAAGAAAAGTGCAATACATATATAGCACATATTGCACTTTTTTGAATGCTTTATTCAGCATCAACTTCGCCTGAACTGCTGTCAGAAGGCACACTTCCCGAATCAAGCGCCGCGATATCGTTCAGAAGGGAAGTCACAGTATCGGAACTGAATGTTGCGGTAACACCGAGTTTCTTTTCTTCCTGATATTTTTTCAGCGCGGTTTCGGTAAGTTCATCAAAAGTATTTATGGTATATTCACCTTCGAGATATCCGAGACGACCGAGCATTGACTGATAATCCCCGATCTCTTCGTTTGTATCCCCAAGCTTATAAGCGATCTCAACACTGTCGAGAAGGCTCATGGTGAGAGAATCAAGCAGACCCGTTTCTTCAAGATTGTTCTGTTTCTGGAAATCCTTCACAGCCTGCTGCGTCGGCGTATCGAATATTGATGAATCAGGATGCTTCATCAGCCCGAGATACGCAAGCTTCATCTTGTATTCCCTTATGTATGGAGAGATGTCGCCGAGGGTATAGCTTTCCTTCTTTTCTTCTTCGTCATCATCGGCTTCGATAATCGTTCCGGCAAATTCGGACAATTCATCCGCCTTGTCCGCATAAACCAGAAACATTCTGTCCGGAGCAAGACTCACTTTGTCCGAATATGTAAAGAATCCCCCTGTTTCAAAAGATGCGAAAAGGCATATCAGAAACATAACGGATATAATATATAAACAACAGCTTTTGAATTTTTGCATGTTTCACCTCATTATCTAATAAATCTTTCATAATACGTCATTATGGCGATCACCGTCTTTGAATCTTCGATCTCTCCCGAAACGCACATATCATACGCCTTTTTCATCGGGATCTTCACCACATCCACAAACTCGTCTTCATCCGGATGTGCCGCACTCCTTGTGAGATCTGTTGCAGCATAAAGATGAATGACTTCGGAAGAATAGCCTGCGGCAGGGATGTATTTTCTAAGGAAAACCATATTTCTGCTGTTATATCCCGTTTCTTCTTCGAGTTCACGCACAGCACAGTCGTACGGATCTTCATCTTCGCTGTCAAGCTTTCCTGCAGGGAGTTCCAGCATGATCCTTCCGATTGCCGCACGGTACTGCACGACAAAAATAACGTCATCTCCGTCAATGGGGAGAACGCATGATGCGCCTTTGTGTTTTATGATGTATCTTTCGGCTTCCTTCTCGTCCGGAAGCTTTACCGTCAGCTTTTTCAGCTCAAATATCTTCGCATCACACACATCCTGCGAAGACACTGTTTTTTCAATAAGATGAGAGAATCTGTCAGTCATTTTTCCCTCTTGCTTCCAGCATATTGGTTAGCTCGGTTATGAACGTGTCGATGTCTTTGAACTGCTTGTAAACAGATGCAAATCTTACATATGCCACATCATCTATCTTTCTGAGCTTTTCCATTACCATTTCCCCGATCTGCTGAGTGGGGATCTCTTCTTCGCTCTTTTCCCACAATTCAAACTCTATCTCGTTTGCGATAGCCTCGATTTTGGCCATGGAAACAGGACGTTTTTCACATGCCCTTGCAAGACCGTGGATCACTTTGTTGCGGTCAAATTTTTCCCTTGAACCGTCTCTTTTTATTACATAAAGCGGGGATAATTCTATTCTTTCATATGTTGTAAAGCGGAAACCGCAGGAAAGACATTCGCGCCTTCTTCTGATGCTTTTGGAATCATCAGCGGAACGTGAATCAACTACCTTGCTGTCGGGATGACCGCATTTAAGACATTTCATATGTGACTCCGTAGTAATATTTTTTTACATTATACCACCATATGAGAAAAAACGAAATATTTTATACGGTTTTTTTTTATTTTATCCTTCATATCTTGCCATGCGCCGCAGAAAAGGGTATAATTACATAAAATATTCGGGAGGTATAACCAATGAAAGTATACGATTCTGTAACTCAGCTTATCGGAAACACACCTGTTGTGAAACTTGGGAGAATTAAAGAGAAATATTCTCTCAGCGGAAATCTTTTCGCCAAACTGGAATCTTTCAACCCCTGGGGTACGGCAAAAGACCGTATCGGATATTACATGATCAAAGATGCCCTCGATTCGGGAAAACTTTCCCCCGGCGGACTTATCATTGAGCCCACAAGCGGCAACACCGGAATCGCCCTCTGTGCAAGCGCCGTTATAATGGGTTTTGACGTTATAATAACCATGCCTTCCAATATGAGCGTCGAAAGAATAAAACTCATGCAGTCTTTCGGAGCAAAAGTCATCCTCACTCCCGCCGAAAACGGAATGCAGGGTTCCATTGACGAAGCAGAAAGGATCCATAAGGAAAATCCCGGTTCATGGATCGCAGGACAGTTCGACAACTTATCCAACCCGAAAGCCCATTATCTTTCAACGGGGCCCGAATTGTGGAACGATATGGACGGAAATATTGATATCCTCGTTGCAACATTCGGAACGGGAGGAACAATCACGGGAACAGCGAAATATCTCAAAGAAAAGAATCCCGATATAAAAATAATTGGTGTCGAACCTAAGTATTCACCTCTCGTGAGCGAAGGAAAAGTCGGTTCACACAAGATCGCGGGAATCGGAGCGAACTTCGTGCCGTCCGTTCTCGATACTGAGATCATTGACGAAATAATCGCCGTAACCGATGAAGACGCATTTGAGTATGCAAGATCCCTTACCGTAACCGAAGCTATTATGGCAGGCATTTCAACAGGTGCGGCGCTGAAAGCGGCTGTGGAAGTTGCTTCAAGGGAAGAAAACAAGGATAAGAACATCGTGTTTATTGCGGTGGATTCATCTGAAAGATATATGTCAACGGAGCTTTTTGACTGATGAAAGAAAAAGCTCTTGATTATCTATCATACGACAAAATACTTAACACAGACCTCATTCAGCAGATCGTCCGTTACGATGCGGAAATTCTTTATGCTGAAGAAGACGGCGTTCTCGTAAGAAACGGCGGAATGTATTATATTTCCACAGAAAGCCATAAAACCTGCGAAAAGCTTGTTCCTCTTATGGGAGATGATCCGTATTTTACAGCTCATAATGATTATGAAGTTGAAACCATATCAAGACTCACAGGAAGAAAGTGGGAGATAAGAATATGTTATCACGCAGTGTATGAAGGCGAAAAAATGCCTCTGCCGTATGAACATGAAATAAGAATGCTCGACACATCATATCTGCGTTTTGTGAGAGATACATATAAAACATTCGGTGATGACAAATACATTTCCGAAAGACTCACAAACGGAGATCTGTTCGGCGCGTTTGACGAAAGCGGTGAGATAATGGGATTCTGTGGACATCATGACGACGGGATCCTCGGGATGCTCGAAGTTCTGCCCATGCACCGCGGTAAAGGCGTTGCAAAACAGCTTATGACTTATCTGATCAATATGGATATCGAAAACGGATATATTCCGTACTCTCAGATATATATAACAAACGAAGTATCAAAGGCTCTGCACCGTAAACTCGGATTTACACTCAGCAGGACGCCTGTATACTGGAATGTTCAAAATTAAAGAAGGAGAAAAGAAACATGAAGTACAGACATTTTAACGGAAAAGACATTTCACAGCTCGGTTTCGGAGCAATGCGTCTTCCGACGCTCGAAAACGGAGAGATCAACAAAGAAGAAAGTTTCAGACTCTTCAAATACGCTTTTGACGAAGGCGTAAACTATTACGACACAGCATATGTATATCATGGCGGAAAAAGCGAAGTTGTTCTCGGTGAATGGGTAAAAAACGAAGGTATCAGGGATAAAGTGTATATCGCTGACAAACTCCCCACACTCCAGCTCAATGATGATTTCGACGCAAACGCAATTTTCGCAGAACAGCTCGAAAGACTTGATACGGATTACATCGATTTTTATCTCATGCACGCCCTCAGCCTCGACAAATGGAACAAGCTCAAAGAACTCGGCATCATCAAATTTATGGACGAGATCAGAGCAAAGGGTAAAGTGAAATATATCGGTTTTTCTTTCCACGACGATTACGATGCATTTGTCAAAATCATTGATGATTATGACTGGCAGTTCTGTCAGATTCAGCTCAACTTCATGGATATCGAAATTCAGGCAGGAATCAAAGGCCTCGAATATGCGGCATCAAAAGGCATCCCCGTTACTATCATGGAACCGTTGAAAGGCGGCAAGATCACTCAGATCAAAGATCCGTACACAACAAAGCTTAAAAACGCATATAAACTTCAGGACGTTCCTACAGCAACGATTTGCCTCAACTTCCTCTTTGACCGTCCGGAAGTCCTTACGGTTCTCAGCGGTATGAACGTATATGATCACGTTGTCGAAAATATCAAAGCCGCTTCAAACTGTCAGCCCGGCGCTCAGAGCGAAGCAGAAAAGAGATTCCTCACAGATCTCCGTGATTACATCAACGGAAAAGCAACTATCCCTTGCACAGCATGTCGTTATTGCGTAGACGGATGTCCCAACAGCATCAACATTCCGAGAATCTTCGATATGTATAACGACGCAGTAATGTACGATACATTCGAAAGAAACAAAGCCGGTTACGACAGAATGCCTTCAACAGGCAAGGACTGCGCTGAATGTGGTCAGTGTGAAGATGCTTGTCCGCAACACCTCACAATCATGGACTACCTCAAGAAGGTTGATGAATATTTCTCAGCAAATTCACCGGTAGCAGACTGATATGAAACAAATATATATTCTGGGTTTTGGTTGTGCCGATCGCAGTGAGATAACTCTCGGCACAATCGACACCCTTAAAAAATCTGACATGGTGTATGTCAGGACAATGCAGCATCCTGCCGCTGTCATTCTTGATGAATTCAATATTCCGTATATTGATTTTGACAACGTGTATGACAGAAGTGAAACGTTTGAAGACGTTTACGAGAAGATCGCCGACACAGTTATCAACGCTCCTGCGGAAGTCGTATCTTACATCGTTCCGGGAAGCGCTGTTTTTGCGGAAAAAGCCGTTCAGATCATCGTCCGCAAGGCAACATGCCCTGTAAAGATAATTCCCGCTGTAAGCTTCCTTGATGGCATATTTGCGGCTTTGAAGATGGATGCCATCGAATCATTCAAGCTCATTGATGCTCTTGATATAATAAATTCAAAGCCCGACGTTTCAACGACCAACATAATCGCACAGGTCTATGACCGTGATATCGCATCCGACGTCAAACTCGAACTCATGAATTATTACGACGATGAATTTGAAGTATTCGTTATCGTCGGCGCCGCTGCGGAAGATGAAAAGGTTATACCCGTAAAGATCTGCGAAATGGATTATGTCGAAGAGATCGACCATCTTACAAGCGTCGTGGTTCCTCCTGCATTGGGAGAACATGGCGCCGGGGCGTTTGAATCTCTGTATCACGTTATCAAAGAACTTCGCGGTGAAAACGGATGTGAATGGGACAAAGCACAGACTCACGAAAGCCTTGTTAAATATCTTATCGAAGAATCCTATGAGTTCATCGATGCCATTAAAAATTCAGATCCTTACGGAATGTGTGAAGAGCTCGGAGATGTCCTTTTGCAGATTATCCTTCATGCTGTCATCGCCGAAGAAGAAGGGGAGTTTATGCTTTCCGACATCATCAGGGACGAAACAAAGAAGATGATCCGTCGTCATCCACACGTCTTCTCCGAAGACAGACACCACACCGACTGGGAAGAGATCAAGAAAGAAGAACATCAGTACAAAAACACATCTCAGTCCATGAGTGAGATCCCGAGAAGTCTTCCGGCAATCATCTACGCCGACAAGATTCAGTCAAAGGCCGCAAAAGTCGGATTTGATTTTGATGATGCACTTCAGGCTATGGATAAGCTTTATGAAGAAGCTGATGAGGTTATTGAAGCTGTAAAGGAAAACATCCATGTCATGGAAGAATGCGGAGATCTTCTCTTTGCGGCAATCAATGTGGTCCGTCTTGCGGGAGTCGATCCTTATGAAGCTCTCAGCCATGCAAACGACAAATTTTTCACCCGTTTTTCCCTTATGGAACGCCTTATCGAAGAAAACGGGCAACATATTTCCGAAATGAGTGTAAAAGAAGCGGATGTTTTCTGGGAGAAAGCAAAAAAAATGCTGAATTCCGAAAAAAACTCTTGATAAGAATGCATTAAATGTGTATTATATTCATTGTGCTGAAAACAGCCTTGAAAAATATTTGACTGATTCAAAAACATACTTTTCATATGTTTTCTCACAAGGCATTATGCATCGATCCGCCCGCAACAGGGAGAAAATAACATTTATTTCACAGGAGGAATTTTTAAAATGAATAAAGCTGAACTTATTGCTGCTATTTCTAAGAAAACTGATATTTCAAGAAAGGATGTAGAAAAAGTTGTTATGTCTATGCTTGATACTATCACGGAAACATTAAGAGAAGGCGATAAAGTATCACTCGTAGGCTTTGGCACATTTGAATCCAAACAGAGAGCAAGCAGAGAAGGCATCAACCCCAGAACAAAGGAAAGAATCGTCATCCCCGCAACAAAGTCTCCGACTTTCAAAGCAGGAAAAGTTCTTAAAGAAGAAATCAACTAATTTTATATATCACAGCGCAAAGTCCACTTTGCGCTTTTTATTTATATATATTTTACGACGTACAGTATATTTTTCTTTAAATTTTGAGTGAGTTGTGGTAGAATTACCCTGTATATTATTTTCAATAAGAGGTCACCCTTGGATAATACAAACACAAGATTTACATTAATGCGAGCAAAAAGCAGGGAAGAAGTTTTCAAGAGCGTTTTCTCTATGGAATTCAATGACGAATATCTTCCTGCAGATATTGAAATTACGGATGAAATAAAAAACGATGAGAAATATATTCTCCGTACAGTTGAAGGAATAAAAACAAACCGCGAAGAGATCGACAACATCATTTCGTCTTCCCTCAGAGGCAGATCCCTCGACCGCCTTTCAAAGCAGGTCGTTGCGATCCTCAGAGTCGGAACGTATGAAATTTGTTTTGCTGAAAATATTCCGCCTGTAACAGCTATATCAGAAGCTGTTAAGCTCGGTGATATTTACTGCGAAGATAACGAAGTTTCTTACATCAACGGTGTTTTAAACGGAATTTACAAATCCCGCAAACAGGACTGATGATCTTAGGTATCGATACAAGCAACTACACCACATCTGTCTGTATGATCGACAAAAGCGGGAATATCGTTTACGAAAACAGAAAGATCCTTCCCGTCAAAGAAGGTCAGAGGGGGCTCAGGCAGTCCGACGCCGTGTATGAACACGTAAGAAACCTTCCGGAACTTACTGACGGAATTGATAAATTTGATATATCCTGTATTGCAGCTTCCGTAACCCCAAGAAGGGTCGAAGGGTCATTCATGCCGTGCTTTCTCGTCGGAAAGAATTTCGCAAAGACAATGGCCAATCTCCTTCACGTTCCGTTTCATGAAACAACTCATCAGGAAGGCCACATTGCCTCAGCACTTATGGGGAATGCTGACATAGACGCATCACGTCCGTTTATATTCGTTCATCTTTCCGGAGGCACAACGGAGATTTTACTTTGCAGGGAAGATGAGTATGGATACGACTGCAAAATTATCGGAAACACCTCTGACATAAGTGCAGGTCAGTTCATAGATCGTGTCGGAGTAAATCTCGGAATGCAGTTTCCGTGCGGCGCGGAAATGGACAGTATTTTTGACAGTGAAAATAAGGAACTGACACTTCCGACATCGGTAAAAGGCTCTGTGATCAGTTTTGCAGGCGTCGAAACAAAGGTTGCCGGATTGATCGAAGAGGAAAGTATCACCCGCGCTTCTGCCGTCAGCGCCGTCTTCAGGTGTGTCGGAAGAAGCATCGGCAGAGCTGTCGAATATGCCGCAAAAGAACATGGAATAAAGGACATTATCCTTGGCGGAGGAGTTTCGTCAAGCATGAATGTAAAAAATATTATTTTAAAAGAACTTCACCCGTCCCGTTCTGTTCATAGCTCACCGAAAGGACTTTCCGCAGACAATTCCGTGGGGGTAGCGCTTCTGGGACTTAAACACGGAGGAAGAAATGACTGATACGATAAGCGTAAGCCAGCTTAACAATTACATCAGCGCAGTTCTGGAGTTTGACGAAAACCTCGCAAATATCAGCGTCACAGGTGAACTTTCAAACGTCAAGAGCCATACTTCCGGACATATTTATTTCACACTCAAAGATGAGGAATCAAGAATCAGCGGAGTAATTTTCCGCGGACAGGCTTATTCCCTTAAATTCCGCCCGAAAGACGGAATGAAGGTCGTTGTGAACGGAAGAATATCCGTTTATTCAAAAGGCGGCACTTATCAGATCGTTGCAAATTCCATCACAAAGGCAGGAGAAGGCAATCTTTACGAGAATTATCTCAGGCTTATGGAAGATTATCGCAAGATGGGATATTTTGACAGTGAAATCAAAAAGCCGCTCCCGTTTTTTCCTGAAAAGATAGCGCTTGTGACTTCTCCGACAGGTGCGGCGGTAAGGGATATGATAAGCGTCATTTCAAGACGGAACACTGCGGTTAAGATGATCGTATGCCCCGTAAAAGTTCAGGGCGTGGGGGCAGCTTCAGAGATCGGTCGGATGATAGATTACATCAACCTCCATGACATAGCCGACCTTATCATCACTGGACGCGGCGGCGGTTCCATCGAGGAACTCTGGGCATTCAACGAGCCTGAAGTTATCGAAAGCGTACACAATTCCCGTATCCCCGTAATTTCCGCAGTCGGACACGAAACGGACTTCACTATCTGTGATTTTACGGCAGACGTCCGCGCGGCGACGCCATCCGTAGCAGCGGAACTTGCGGTATTCGATCTTGAGGATATGAGATATACGGTTTCGTTAAAGGGAGAAAAACTCTCATCGATCCTGCTTTCAAAGACTGAAATTCCGAAAAGAAGAATAAGCGACATAAGGGAAACTATCCTGCCACTCCGTATTACGAAAGTGCTTGAAAAGAATATGATGAATGTCGACAAACTGACTTTATCGATGAATGACAAGATCGGAAGACTTCTGGAAGGATATAAAAACAGGATCCTGATGAGTAAGGCACTTATTGAATCATCATCTGTGGAAAATACCCTTAAAAGAGGCTTCTGGGTACTTACCGACAAATCCGGAAACGTTTCTTCCGGAGAAAAACTGACGACGGGAAGCAAAGCGAACTTCGTAACGTCCGGAATGGAAGTTTCTGCGGATATTACGGAAATAAGGAAAAAATATGAGTAATAAAAAGACATTTGAAGATAAACTGCAAAGACTTGAGGAGATCGTCTCTCTCATGGCAGACAGTAATGCGACACTTACTGATTCCGTAAAACTTTTCAAAGAAGGTATGTCTCTCTCAGAAAGCCTTCAGAAAGAGCTCGAAAAAGCCGAAGAGGCTGTGAAGATGCTCGTAATGAAAAAAGACGGTCATGAATTTAAGGATTATGATGAAGAGCAATTTTGATATTTTGTATGAAAAATACCGCAAAATGACGGAAGAGATCATTTCCGGTCTTTATCCGAAGGATTATCTCCCAACGGGACTTCCGCCTGTGCTGGATGAAAGCATGGCGTACAGTCTGTTTTCAGGCGGCAAAAGACTTCGTCCCATCCTCGTCCTCAGCACATATTATTCTCTCGGCGGAGACGGCAAAGAAATAGAATATCTCGCTTGTGCGGCGGAAATGATCCATACGTATTCCCTTATTCATGATGATTTGCCGTGCATGGATGATGATGAACTCAGAAGAGGAAAACCGACGAATCACATCGTCTTCGGTTATCCGATGGCGGTCCTCGCAGGGGACGGACTTCTTAATCTTGCATATGAAACGATGCTGGAAGGGATGTTCGTTGCAAAGGACAAAGACAAATATCTCTCAGCTGCTTATACCCTCGCAAAAGCGGCAGGAATGAGAGGAATGGTCGGCGGTCAGGCTGCGGATATATCCTGGGAAGGAAGCGAACCTGACAAGGAAAAACTCAGTATAATTCATCGCAACAAGACCGGCGCCCTCATCAGGGCAAGCATCCTTGCGGGATGTCTTTGTATCTGTGATGACAAGGAAACCGTCGATTCTCTCTTTCGGTACGGTGAATACATCGGAGAGATGTTTCAGATCACCGACGACATTCTGGATGTGACATCCGATGCTGAAACCCTCGGAAAAAATGTCATGAAGGATGCTGAGATGAATAAGATGACATATCCTTATGTATATGGACTGGAAAATTCAAAAAAACGCGTTGAGGAACTTGCCAAATCAGCTGAAGAAGCAGTTTGCGGTATAAAAAACAACGAATTTTTCATTTCCCTTATTGAATATCTTAAAAACAGGACAAAATAACAAAATTAAGTGAATTAATACTGTTGCATAATTTGTCTGAACAATATATAATTAAAGTGTGTATTCTGAAAGGTGGAGTATGGATATATACAGTGCACAAAGACTTATCGGTGAGGATGCCGTAAATACTATGCATGAAAGATATAATATTCTCAAGTTTCTCTCAGAAACCGATCATGCAGGCAGAAGGATGATTTCTGACAATCTGTTTCTGAGTGAAAGGACTGTGCGTAACCACCTTGAATATCTTGAGATGAAAGATCTCATTACTGTCGGCAAATCAGGGGCAGCAATAAAAAAGGAAGGGCTCACAGCACTTTCGGTGCTTACGGATTATTTCTCTCGTATGTTTTCTTCAAAAGAGAAAGAAACTGCCCTGAAAGAACTTCTCGGAATCGATGATGTCGTCATCGTAAGAGGGGATTCATCGTTTGATCAGCTCTCCGTTCATAACATCGCATATGAAGCTGACAAGATCCTTACGGGTTCTCCGCTTGGCGCGAAAGTCATCGCTGTAAGCGGCGGAAATACCATGAAAGCCGTATCCGACAATCTCAAAGGAATGATTTCCGACCAGTGTACGGTTATCCCCGTTAGAGGAGCTGTAGGAAGGAGCCACGCGGCGAGTGCCAACAGCATTTCTTCCACAATGGGAATGAGACTGAAATGCAACGCTTACAGGCTGAATATTCCTGACGGAATAAGCCTTGCAGACCTTGATGTCCTTGCAGAAAGTCCGGACATTACGGCAGTGACGGATCTGTATGACAAGATAGACATTCTGTTTTTCGGCATATCCGATCCGAAGATCCTCATTGAAAACAGGACATTCGGCGAGCTTGAAAAAGGTCTCGTAAGTTCTCCGCTTTGTGTAGGGGAGGCGTTGGGATTTTATCTTGATTCGGAAGGAAGGGTCATCAAATCTCCGGAAAAGGTGGGACTCAGCAAAGACCAGATAAACAGAATACCTAAAAAATACGCCGTTGCCGGCGGTTCCGGCAAAAGTAAAGCAATCAAAGCGTTATGCGCATTCATAAATGATATAGTCCTTATCACTGACGAAGGTTGCGCAGATGCTTTATTGAATAAATAATCTAACAAATTTTATGCCTTATAGGCGCAGGAGGAAATAATGGGAGTAAGAATAGCAATCAATGGTTTCGGCAGAATTGGCAGACTGGCATTTCGTCTTCTTTTTGATGACAATGATTTTGAGATCGTTGCAATTAACGACCTTACAGACTCAAAAACTCTGGCTCATCTTTTAAAATACGACTCATGTCAGGGCTCATACAAGACAGATTCTATCAGCTACACTGAAGATTCTATCATTGTTGACGGTAAAGCAATTACTGTTCATAAAGAAAAAGACCCCGAAGCTCTTCCCTGGAAAGAACTTGACGTTGATGTTGTGCTCGAATGCACAGGTAAATTCACAAATTATGACGGCTGCATGAAACATATCAACGCAGGCGCAAAGAAAGTTATCATCTCAGCACCGGCAAAAGGCGCCGGCGATGTTAAAACTATCGTATTCAACGTTAACCATGACATCCTCGACGGAACAGAAGTTATTCTTTCAGGAGCTTCTTGCACAACAAACTGTCTTGCTCCTGTTGCTAAAGTTCTTGACGAAAAATTCGGTCTTGAAAAAGGCTTCATGACAACTGTACACGCTTACACAAACGACCAGGTAACTCTTGACGGTCCGCACAAAGATCTCAGAAGAGCAAGAGCCGCAGGCGTTAACATCGTTCCCACAACAACAGGCGCTGCAGCTGCTGTAGGTCTTGTTCTCCCGCAGCTCAAAGGCAAACTCGACGGTTCAGCACTCCGCGTTCCTGTCAAGACAGGTTCCCTCGTAGACCTCACATGCACACTTTCCAAGAAAGTAACAGTCGAAGAAGTAAACAATGCTTTCATCGAAGCTAAAAACGAAACACTCGGCGTAACAAAAGATCCAATCGTTTCAAGCGACATCATCGGCATGAGCTATGGTTCACTTGTAGACCTCGGACTTACATCAGTTATGGAAGTTGACGGTCAGCAGCTCGTTAAAGTCGTTGCATGGTATGACAACGAAATGTCTTACACATACCAGCTCATCAGACTTGCTGATTACATTGCAAATATGAACAAATAACAAAGGAAGAGAAAATGAAAACTCTTAAAGATGCAGAATTTCAGGGCAAGACGGTCCTGATCAGAGTGGACTACAATGTTCCCCTCGATGAAGAAAAAAACGTTACTGACAATCTCCGTATCGTAAGTACTATCCCCACAGTGGATTATATCCTCGAATGTGGCGCAAAGGTAGTTCTTTGCTCACACCTCGGTCGTCCGGACGGCCAGCCGAAGCCGGAATTTTCCCTCAGACCGGTAGCCGAAGAAGCTGCAAGAGTGTTTGAAGAAGAAGTTGTGTTTGCTGATGACGATGAAGTTGTCGGTGAAAAGACACTCGCAATGCTCGAACAGTTCAAAAAATCAGACGCAAGGATCATGCTCCTTCAGAACACACGTTACAGAGCCGAAGAAGAAGCTAACGACCCTGAGTTCTCAAAACAGCTCGCGAGCCTTGCTGATGTTTTCGTAATGGACGCATTCGGCGCTGCACACCGCGCTCACGCATCAACAGTCGGCGTTGCTGATTATCTTCCGACATACGCAGGCCTTCTTATGGCAGACGAAGTAAAATATCTCGGCGAACTCCTCGAAGAACCGCACAGACCGTTTACGGTAGTCATGGGCGGATCAAAGGTAAGTGATAAGATCCAGGTATTCAGAAATCTCCTCAAAAAGGCTGATTCAATCATCGTTGGCGGCGCTATGGCATATACATTCCTCAAAGCTCAGGGATATAACGTAGGTATCTCCAAGGTAGAAGCCGACAAACTTGACCTTGCAAACGAGATCCTCGAACTTGCCAAGGAAAAAGGCGTGGAATTCTATCTCCCGACAGACTGCTCAGGAAGCACGGAATTCTCTAACGACACACCGAAAGTTTCTTACGCATACAACGAAATGCCGGATGACTTCATGGGTCTTGATATCGGACCTGAAACTCAGGCAAAATACAAAGAAGTTCTCAAAAACAGCAAGACCATCGTACTGAACGGTCCAATGGGCGTTTTTGAAATGGAAAATTACACAGACGGAACAATTGCCGTACTCGAAGGAATGGCTCTCGCGAAAGATGCAGTCAAGATCGTCGGCGGCGGAGACAGCGCAGCAGCTGTTTCACAGTTCGGTTACACAGACGACATGACTCACATCTCAACAGGTGGCGGAGCTTCCCTCAAACTCATGGAAGGAAAACTCCTTCCGGGTGTTAAAGTTTGTCTGTAATAAAGTTCAATTAATGCAGAGGCTTTGCCTCTGCATTGTTTGGATGTTATCAAAAATTGTTAATATGGAGGAGTTTATGAGAAAGAAAGTTATTGCCGGAAACTGGAAAATGAACAAACTCGCAAGTGAGTGCGGTGAATTTATCTCACGCATCATCAAAGATATCGACACAGACGAAAAGGATGTCATCATCTGCCCGACATTTTTGTCAATTTCATCTGCTGTTAATGCTACAGCAGGAACATCTGTCGGAATTGGTGCGCAGAATATGCATTATGAAGAAAAAGGTGCGTATACAGGAGAAGTCAGCGCAGAAATGATAAAGGAAGCCGGATGTAAATACGTCATCATCGGTCACTCCGAAAGAAGAAAATATTACGCTGAAACAGATGATTCTATTTCACTGAAGATCAAAAAAGCATACGAAACGGGACTTATACCCATTATGTGCATCGGTGAAAGCCTTGAAGAAAGAGAAAGCGGAGAGACGTTCAACGTTCTTGAAAATCAACTTGTAAACGCTCTTAAACCCATAGAAACTGACGAAAACCTCATCGTAGCATATGAACCCGTATGGGCTATCGGAACAGGAAAAACAGCCACAGATGAGCAGGCGCAGGAAGCCTGCTGCTTCGTCCGCAATACATTAAAAGAGATCGTCGGAGAAAAGAGTGACAAGATCAGAATTCTTTACGGCGGAAGCGTAAACGAAAAAAATATCAAAGCCCTTATGGCAATGCCCGATATCGACGGAGCTCTCGTCGGAGGAGCAAGCCTCAAGGATGAATTCATTAAGCTGGTAAATTATGACAAATAAGGCATTACTTGTAATACTCGACGGCTTCGGCATCGCTCCCGCAGGGGAAGGCAATGCTCAGAGCCTCGCAGATACTCCCAATTTAAATAGATTATTCGATAAATTCCCCACAAACATCCTCAGATGCTCCGGTCTTGACGTCGGTCTTCCGGAAGGACAGATGGGCAACAGCGAAGTCGGGCACCTCAACATCGGTTCCGGCAGAGTAATTTATCAGGAACTCAGCAGAATATCCAAGTCAATAGACGACGGTGATTTCTTTGAAAACGAAGAATTCCTCAAAGCTTGTGAACACGTAAAAAAAACAGGCGGCAATCTTCACATCATGGGGCTCACGTCCGACGGAGGTGTTCACAGCGCAGAAAAGCACTACAAAGCGCTTTTACTCCTCGCAAAACAGCAGGGGCTTGCAGATAAGACATACATTCACTGCTTCACTGACGGAAGGGACACACCACCGAAAAGCGCTATGGATTTCATAGCAGAGCTTGACAGATACATAAACGAAATCGGTTCAGGCAAGATCGCCCTCATCAGCGGCAGATATTACGCTATGGACCGCGACAAGCGTTATGAACGAAACAAACTCGCTTACGATGCCCTCGTTTACGGTCAGGGCGAAAGATTCTCTTCATTCCGCGATGCAATTCAGGACAGTTATGATAAAGACATTACCGACGAATTCATTCTGCCAAGACTTATCGAGGATGAAAACGGAGAGATACATACGGTAAATGACGGTGACAGCATTATCTTCTTTAATTTCCGTCCCGACAGGGCAAGACAGATAACCGCCGCATTCACACAGCCTCAGTTCGACGGTTTTGAAAGAAAAGTATTTGAAGATCTGTTTTATGTCACAATGACGAACTATGAAGCAACATTCACAGGCGTCAACGTTGCATATAAACCGAATGTGATAAAAAATACTCTCGGCGAATATCTCTCTTCCATCGGCAAAAAACAACTCAGGATCGCAGAAACGGAGAAATATGCACACGTTACATATTTCTTCAACGGCGGAATCGAAAAAGATTATGAAGGCGAAGACAGAATCCTCATTCCTTCGCCGAAAGTCGCGTCTTACGACCTTCAGCCAGAAATGAGCGCTTATGAAGTAACGGAAAGTCTTCTTGAAAAGCTTGAAGGTGATTATGATTTCGTGCTCGTGAATTATGCCAACTGCGACATGGTCGGACATACCGGAATAATTCCCGCGGCAGTAAAGGCAGTTGAAGCGGTTGATGAATGTGTTGGAAAGATCGTTGAGAAGGCGAGGTCGCTTGGTTACAGCGTAATCATCACGGCGGATCACGGCAATGCAGAAAAGATGATCGAAGGGACAGAGCCGCACACGGCACATACGACAAATCCCGTTCCCGTATGCGTAATTGCTGACGGAGTGACGGAGGTTTCCACAGGCGCCCTTTGCGATATTGCACCAACAGTTCTCGGGCTTATGGGAATTGAGCTTCCGAAAGAGTTTGAAGGCAAAAATCTTGTAAATAAATAATAATGCGGCACATCGCCGCATTATTATTTTATTCAGACATTATATTTGTTTTTATTGAAAATTATGATACAATCGTTTTACTGGAGGAGTGTATGTATACAGACTGGAGATATACCAAATACGCAGGATATTATCATCCGCGCACATTTACTCATATAAAACGAAACAACACCACCGATGTCAACAAAACATTCCGCGAAAGAAAGCAGCCAAAAGCCGGGGGAAAATTCTTCTTCGCGTCAAATGTTGACATCGAGAAATATAATGACAAACCGGAACTTATTCATCTTGCCGTGTTGTCATCATTTTATATGGAGTTTTATACTCTTTTCCCGACTGAGCTGTTTTATTTCTCAGTCTTATTTCTCATGCCGAAACTCGATGAAAAGCCGGAGAAGAATTCTGCTCTGAGCGAGATCGTAAATGATCCGGAAGTCCGTTCACAGCTTATGATCCTCAAAAGAGAATATGAAAAACAAAAGGGATTCAGAATCAAAAATATTCTTTCCTTCGGGAAACTCTCATGCAAAAGAGTATGCAAAGAAGAATTTGAGCTATACCGGCTTATCCGTGAAAGAACTGTTGCGGGAAATTTCAGGTGTATTTACATTCATTCCGGACTCGACTTCTCTCCTGAAAACGATAACATGAAGATCCCGAAAGACATTCTCGCAAAGGTACCTGAGCATGAATTTAATGATGTTTATTCGTATTATCCCGAATCGGAACTGGTTGACCTTTGCTTCAAACAAAAGATCAATTCTTATGATCACCTCAGAAAAGCAAAGAAACTCCTCGAAAAAGATCCACCGAAAGTCAATACAAAATATATAAAACGAAAATTTTCTTCGGAAGTAACAGAGATCAGGCTCTTTGAAATAATAATAGCCGTTATATTGTCATATCCGACATCATGGCTGTATTTAAGAGCGTTCCGGTACCGTTCGACGATGTATCTTGCTTTCTTTGACACCATAATGGAACATTTCATGTTTTCGGATATAATGTACTTCATTCTCCTCGGAATGCTGTATCTGTTTATCCGATCAGGTATGTCCCGCACGATTCTCTCCCCGTCATGCTACTTTGCCGAGAACCGCATCGTATGTAAGGCTATTTCCGGAATTGAACAGGATGGCGGGGCAGAAAGGCGTTCCCTCAGACAAAATTATGAGCTGCACACCGAACATTTATACACTTACACATATTCATCGATCCGTCAGTACGGTATCTTCAGGAGAATGGGGAAGAAGTATTTCTATTTTTCTAAAAAACTGCTCACAGACGAAGAGCTGAACCGTTTCAGAAACAAAATGATCCTTTGTGATGAAAATACGGTTGCCATGAGTTACGATGAAAAAATATATGAACTTGCAAAACAGATCATTCCACCAAAAAAACAGAATAATCAGATAAACAGCTTGTAATGAGCTGTTTATTTTTTCATAAATATATGATACAATATCATAAAGAATATATCCCAAGGAGTTACATATGAGCATTTATTCAATTTATTTCAGCCCGACAGGCGGAACTGAAAAGGTCTGTGACATTATTTCAGCCACTTTTTCAAAAGATTACAAAGCTATCGAACTTATCGCAGCGGAAGATGATTTCGCATCAGTAAAACTCACCCAGGACGACATCGCTATCATCGGCGGCCCCGTTTACGGCGGCAGAATCCCCGGTGTTGCAATGGAAAGACTTGAACAGATCTCAGGCGGCGGCGCAAAAGCTGTTCTCGTAGCTGTTTACGGCAACAGAGCATATGATGACGCACTCATGGAACTTAAAGACGGTTCTGTAAGAGCAGGTTTTGTTCCCGTAGCAGGAATCGCCGCAAATGCAGAACACTCAATCGCAAGAACCATCGCAGCAGGAAGACCCGACAAAGATGACGAAGTCGTATTAAAAGAATTCGTTGAAAAGATCAAAGAAAAGATCGCAAAAGGCGAAACAGGCCTTGAAGTTCCGGGTAATTCTCACGATGAAAGAAGAAAAGACTCTGCAATGCCCATCATGGTAACAGAAGACTGCAACGAATGTGGTTCATGCGTTGATGAATGTCCGACAAGAGCGATCCCGTCTGACGCACCGAATACGACCGACGCAGAAAAATGCATGGGTTGCATGAGATGTATCTCTATCTGCCCGAACGAAGCTAGATGCCTTCCGAAAGAAAGGATCGAAGGTGCAACACAGATGCTTATGAAAGCTTGTCCCGACAGAAGCAACAACGAACTTTTCCTGTAAAAATCAGCGACCGGTATTGGTTGGCGCTGTAAATACCGGTCCATGAATTTAAAATAACCGCTTAGAGTGCGTATAAGCATGTGAGGTTTTCTATGAATACTAAAAAACTTACAATACTCCACTCCAACGATATCCACGGAGATTTTACGCCTACTATCGTCGACGGCAAAGAAACAGGAGGTGTTTCATTCCTTTCAGGTTACATCCAGAAGGCGAGAAGCGAAGGAAACACACTCTATACAGTTGCAGGGGATATGTTCCTCGGCTCGGTAATCGACAGCGAATACAAAGGGCTGTCTACAATCGAGCTTTTCAATTTGATATCTCCCGATGTTGCAACAATAGGCAACCACGAAGTTGATTACGGTGTGGCACATCTTCTTTTCCTTGAAAAATGTGCAAAATTCCCCATAATCAACGCAAATATGTATATCACCACAAATAATGCAAGATTATTTACTCCGTACATCAACGTAGAGATAGACGGACTGAAGATACTTTTCATCGGTATTCTCACACATGAAGTTCTTGCAACGACAAAGCAGGAATCAATAATCGGAACGTTCCTTGATATCAAAGAGGCGGCGAAGGAGATAAGCGTTATTTGTGATAATTACCGAACAACAAGCACTGATCTCACGGTGGTTTTGTCACACATCGGATATGAACTCGACATCGAGCTTGCGAAGATTCTTGATGAATACGCAGGCGTTGATATCATCATCGGCGGCCACAGCCATACTTACATCCATGAAAAGACTGTTGTAAATGACATTCTTATCACTCAGGCAGGCACCGGCACAGATCAGATCGGCAGGATCGATATCGAATTTGATGAAAACAGAAACATCACTTCAATGGACTACGCTCTCGTGCCTATCAATGAAGATACCGCTCCCAGAGATGAAATACTTGACAATCTTATCGCTTCTTATCAAAGCGAAACAGATAAAAAATATAAAAGGATAGTTACACGTCTTGCGAGAAAACTCACTCATCCATCCCGCGAGCAGGAAACGGAGCAGGGTAACCTGTATGCGGATGTTCTGCAGTGGGAATCAAGCTTTGATATCATGATGATGGGTTCAGGCAGTATCAGAAAGACAGAGATCGGACCTGTTATCGAATATCAGGATCTTGTTACAAACACTCCGTATGATGATCAGCTATGGATGATAGAAGTTACCGGTGCGCAGTTCAGAAGAATGATAAAACACGTATTAAGACCTGCGGCATGGACAGGCGATACTGAATTTTATCAGTACTCTAAAGGCGTCCGCATAGTGTGGTCTAAGAGTAAGGGGGATTTTGAAGAATTCAAATTCAATGGTGAAGACATCACAGATGATATGCGACTGAGGATCGGAATTCAGGAATTCCACTATAAAAACTTTGACGAATTCCTCGGGGTCCCGCTTGCGGAAGTATCTCAGAACCGACGTCCGCGAGTAGTCGCTTCATCCATCAACAACATCATTGAAGAATATTTCTCCACAAATACCAATCTCGACGCAAAAGTCGAAGGCAGACTTGTAGTTCTTGACTGATAAAAAGCACGGTTTACCGTGCTTTTGTTTGTGCCGAAAAATCCCATTATCAAGCCAATGCTACTTCAGGTTGCGTAGTTTCAAGCCTGAGTTGGTAGACTTTTACAAAGGTGTTTTGTAGGATATACAAAAAGGAGATATATTATGAACTTCAAAGATCAGCTTTTAAGACTAAGAAAAGAAAATAATCTCTCTCAGGAGGAACTTGCGGAGAAACTCGGTGTGTCGCGTCAGGCAATATCAAAGTGGGAAACGGGAACGGCTTCTCCCGAGCTTTCAAACCTTACTGCCCTTTGCGAGCTTTTCGGAGTCACGCCGAATGCGATGCTTGGGTATGAAAAAGAAGTATGCACATCTGCTATACCTGACAAAGAAAACAAAATGCAGTGGTGGAAGATTCTCCTGATTGCAACAATCGGTCTTTTGCTTCTGTCGACAGTCGGAAGATGTCTGTTCTTCGGATTATTCACCATTGATCCGGACAGCGGAAATGCAAGTACTGATCAAAGCGGTCCGGAGTTATTGTTTGATGCGGAATTTGTATCCATAGATTCGCTTGGATGTACAGGAGATATTCACAATTTCAGACTTGCCTTCAGAACCCAGTCTCCTGTGGAAGAAGGACAAGTCGTCGTAAGTGTTTTTGATACGACTTCGGGAAAATTTAAAGAATATGATGCAATTAAAAACGGCGTGTATTATACTGCAGAAATACCTGTATCGTTCAGAAGCAACGTCATAATAAGTGCTGCGCATAAACTGTACGGCGAGATAGTAACAGGGCGGGAGCTCATACAGATAACCGACGCAGACGACAAAGGATATTCCCATGAACTGCGATAAACAGAATTATTATGATAACAGCACGGAAAACCGTGCTTTTTGTTTGTAAAGAAAGCAATGTATGATAAAATATTTTCATGAAGAACTTAAATTCTGTAAAAATAATAGTCATTATATTTCTTACCCTTACCATATGGGCTGTGTGGGCAAATAAGGCCATAGAAATAAATTACCATGAAGTTATATCACCACTCATTCCTGACGCTTTTGAGGGCTTTAAGATAGCTCATCTGAGTGATCTTCATAACGAAAGCTTTGGAGAAGATAACGAAAAACTGATCGATGTTCTCAGGGAAAATTCTCCCGATATTATCGTTATAACCGGCGACATCATAGATTCCCGAAGGACAAATATGGATGTGGCGGAAAATTTCGTTTCTGAGGCTGTGAAGATCGCTCCCGTATATTATGTAAACGGAAATCATGAAGCGAGAATCAGCGGATATGATGATTTTGAAAAGCGACTTATATCCTGCGGCGTCGCTGTGCTTAACAACGAAAGCATATTTCTCAAAAAGGGAGACGACAGCATCAACCTTATTGGGCTGAGAGATCCGTCATTTGACCGTGGAGAATATATTGAGGATACGGAAGGGAAGCTCACAGATCGTCTTGAAAATCTGAAAAAAGAAGGATATAACATTCTTCTTTCGCACCGTCCGGAATACTTTGAAGTGTACGTAAAAAGCGGCATTGACCTCGTATTCACCGGCCACGCTCACGGCGGACAGTTCAGACTGCCTTTCATCGGTGGACTGTATGCACCGGGACAAGGTATTTTTCCGAAATATACCTCAGGAATGCATACTTCGGAAAATACAAGCATGCTCGTCAGCCGAGGTCTTGGAAACAGCATTATTCCGATAAGGATAAATAACCGCCCGGAAGTGATATTCGTCATGCTGAAAAGCGAAAAATACGGGATGTAAAGTCGATGTACATATATGTAAAGTCTGTTTGGTGGAAATAAAATGATCATTCAGCTATCATATATCCACAAACATCAAGGAGGAATATATGAACATATCCGAAAAATTACTTACACTCAGAAAACAACATAACCTTTCACAGGAAGAACTCGCGGAGAAATTAAACGTATCCCGTCAGGCGATCTCTCGCTGGGAATCAAACCAATCCCTTCCGGACACATTAAACATCATTCAGCTAACAAAATTATATCAAGTGAGTGCGGACTATCTTCTGAATGATGAATATGACTATGAAGAGGATATACCCATTGTAAAATACGCGACGGATCAGGCGACAAATCGTTCGGTCATGGAAATGAGCTGCATTTTGTCCATTTGTCTTTCGATAATATCCGTCGTAATCGGGGCCACAGGTCTTTTTATTTCAAAATCGACCATTATGACAGTTATATCAATAATTCTGTCAATTATTACTGTCGCATGCTTCGAAGCAAGCCTTGTGAAGTATGGAAAAAACGATAAAAAGGTTTACAGGAGCCGATTTTATGACATATCCGTGTGGCTTTTGTCATTTATCCCTGCATGCATTGTAACCGGATTCTCCGACTTTCTTGTCTGGTCGCTGCTCAATAAGATATTCAGCTACTCCGCATTTCATTCAGTACTTTCGTTAATCATAAATCTGATATATTTTATTGCAATATATCTTCTTATGGTATTTGTTTCAAAATATTTTATAAGAAAAAGATGATTCGATACGACAATATGCGCCTGTTTTATTTACGGGCGTATTTTTTATGCTATAATAGACAAAAGGAGGTATTATGAACTCGATCTATTACCATGATTACGACACAGACTATCCTTATTTCGATATGTGGAAAGAATACATTATAAAATACTTATCTGTTTCCAGAACTTTCGAGCTGCATATCTGGAACGAAGAAAAGGATATCATAACATTTGCTCTTAAATATGGAAAGATAAAAGATGATCCGTGGAGATACGGGAAGATAATCACAGGAGAGGTTACGGAGGAATTCATTGATATGATCCTCTCCACAGCGAAAGAAACGTATGACGGAATTTTCACTAAGATGACACCGTTTTTCAGCATCTTTCTCGATGATATTTTTGAGAGTTCACACTACGGAACGGAAATACATTATGTTTAAGGAGAACACATGAAAAAAACTATATTTATCGCAATCGTCTCATGCCTTTGCATCGCCGCGCTTTTCAGCTGTTCAAAAAACAGATTCACCGTTGATTACTGCGGACAAAAAGAGTTATTCAAAAATGCAAAGGATTCCTACAAAGCGGGAACCAGAGTAAAGCTGTATTTCGATATGATAGCGACAGATACTGATTATCGTTTTTACGTTGACGGTGCATCCCCCGAAAAGGTATATTATGATGAACAAAAAGGCTACGTAATTGAATTCACAATGCCTGCTAAGGACATCACTGTGGATGTTGAAACCAAAAATTCAATGACATACGTTCCCGAATTTAATGAGGGCCTCCTGCTTGTAAATTATTACACCAGAACAATATCTGCCGATGATAATTATTCGACTTATGAGATCGTGCTCAAAGAAGAAAACAATGAATACTTAATTGATGAATATTCCTACGATCCCGAAAACCCGATCGCTGTTTATTCCGCGTCAAACGAAGTTTATGAGAGATGCATGGATGTATTTGATGAATATGAGATGAATAAGTGGCAGAAAAGGGAAGATCTGACAAGTCTTGAAGGGAAATATATCGTTGTGAAGATATATGACGGAAAACAACACCTCAGATTCACAACAGATGAGATCCCGTCCGACGGAGAAGAAGTATTCGAAAAGATAAGAAGCATTTTATCGGAATACATGACCAAAGATAATCTTTTATAAATAATATATACCAAATTCAAACGGCAATCAAAAGTACATACTATAAACCACCTCTTATTTTCGTGCATATAACGAGAGGAATCTGCGGGAAAAATATAATATAATCATTTCGTCAGGAGGATTTTATGCAGTGGATCGAACTACTAAACAAATCCATAAAGTATATTGAAGAAAACCTTACGGGTGAAATTGATTACAATACCCTCGGAAGCATTGCCGCATGCTCGTCTTATCATTACCAGAGGATGTTTACATATATGGCAGGCGTTCCGTTATCCGAATATATCAGAAGACGCAGAATGTCCCTTGCCGCAGTTGACCTTATGGAAACGGACGAGAAAATAATCGACATCGCCCTTAAATATGGTTATTCTTCTCCGACAGCTTTTAACAGAGCGTTTCAAAGCGTGCACGGGATCGCTCCGTCGAAAGTAAGGGGAGGGGAATTGAGCGTAAAATTCTATCCTGCGATTACATTTACAATCTCGATCAAAGGAGCAGAAGAAATGAACTACACAATTTCTCATAAACCGCCGTTTCGCATCGTGGGTTATTCGATGACTATCCCGAAAGAAGTGGAAGAAAGCTTCCGACTCGTTCCGAAAATGTGGGTCGATCTTGCGGAAAGCGGAAAGATACCGGAATTATACGCCATGTCGGACTCTGAACCGGACGGCCTTTTGGGTGCCTGCATCGAAAAAGGCAATGAACTTAAATACTTTATCGCCGTATCCTCAACAAAAGAGCCTATGGAAGATATGGATGAAAGCATCATTGATGCATACACATGGGCTGTCTTTAAAGGAAACGGTGAGTGTCCTGCCGCCATTCAGGAACTGGAAAGAAGGATCGTCACCGAATGGCTTCCGAATTCCGGATATGAATATGCAGATGGTCCGGATATTGAAGTATATCTCTCGCCGGATACGCAGAACGCCGTATTTGAAGTATGGCTGCCTGTGGTTAAAAAGTAAAAAAATAATTAAAACAAGATCCTCACGTTTACTTCGTGAGGATCTGTTTATGTGTATTGATATTAGCTTTTTTCGCCTGTGAGGAATGAAGTTTTCGTGGGATAGTATATAACCTGCCGTCTTTCCGGAAATGAGTTCCTGTCTGTCGGAATTCAAAAGGAATATCCGCATCAATGCACTGCTGCCTTATTGACAGTATCCAGTCATAATTACATTCCCTCGCATCCACTCCCGATTCTCCGCCGACACTGACCTGCCTTATTTCGGGTGTAAGATATTTCCTCAGATCGATCTCCTCCAGAAGCGGCTCACATACAATGAGCTTATGTTTTATCGGCGCGTTAATAAATATCGGAAGTCTGTAATCCGCCATCTGCTGGTTTTCCACAGTACAGCATATTATCACATTATCGTATCCATCGCCCCAGTCTTCAGGGATGCAGTCGTAAAAACGGTGGATGCGCTTTGTGATAAAAAGAAACATCGCATCCTGCCGCTGACGTATCATATCCCACGCTTCTTTTCTCCACTCATCCGCTTTATCAAGAAGAAAATCGGATGTGAAACACGTGTATATTATCTCTCCGGAAGGCAGTTTCCAGCTCCCGTCGCGTTTTTTCTTTATCGGATCGTAAAATGAGGCATTTTTCCTGACTTCACGTGCATTTCTGTCATATTTCTCGTCGCTGCGATATACATAACAATACTTGCACCCCGCGCTTATTTTGTCGCATCCGTGCCACGGATTCCATCCTGACATATATTCCTCCGTACTCATTTACAAAAACTGCCGGAATGACCGGCAGCGTATAAATTATTCTTCGATTTTTATTTCATTTCCTTCAGCATCATAAAACTCAACGCCTTCGCATGAATATCTCGTATCTGTTACGGCATCTTTTGTGACGATTATCTTCGCAAGGTTTTCGATGTCCGGAGCGATGAACATGATTCTTTGCATCATGTGTTCCATAATTCCTCTGACACCTCTTGCACCGACATTTCTCTTGAGGGCAAGCTCTGCAACAGCTTCGATAGCTTCGTCCGTGAGCACAAGTTCGATGTCATCCATTCCTAAAAGCGCCACATACTGCTTGAGAATCGCATTCTTCGGCTCTGTGATGATCCTTACAAGGCTTTCTTTATCGAGAGCTGAAAGGGAAGTGATGATCGGAAGTCTGCCTACAAGCTCGGGAATAAGTCCGTAACGCATCAGATCCTGCGGAAGGATGTCTTTGATGAGTTTTTCGCGATCAACATCCACATTCTGTGAGATATCGCTCTCAAAACCGAGGGATTTCTTTGCAACCCTGCTTGAAATACTCTTTTCAATTCCTTCGAATGCGCCGGCACAGATAAAGAGAATGTTTGAAGTATCGATCTGAATGAATTCCTGATTGGGGTGTTTTCTTCCGCCATTGGGAGGTACGTTTGCAACCGTACCTTCGAGGATCTTCAGAAGTGCCTGCTGAACGCCTTCGCCGCTTACATCACGGGTTATAGACACGTTTTCGCTCTTTCTTGCGATCTTATCCATTTCGTCGATGTATACGATCCCGTTCTGAGCAAGCTCAACATCAAAGTCTGCTGCCTGAATAAGTCTGAGAAGGATATTTTCCACGTCTTCGCCGACATAACCCGCTTCAGTGAGAGAAGTGGCATCTGTGATCGCAAAAGGAACATTGAGAGCTTTTGCAAGTGTCTGAGCGAGGAGAGTTTTACCTGAACCTGTCGGACCGATGAGAAGAATATTTGATTTCTGAATTTCAGTATCGAAATCTTCATCAAGGTTATTGATCCTCTTATAGTGATTATATACTGCAACAGCAAGGGCGATCTTCGCATCGTCCTGACCGATTACGTATTCATCCATAAACGCCTTCAGCTCTGACGGTCTGAGTTTCGTATCGAAAAGATCACTCTTCACCTGTGTTGAATATGCTCTCTTGCTGTCTTCAAGAATATCATATAAGAGTTCCACACATTCGCTGCAGATAAGTGCGTTTCTGCCTCTGATGAACTGCTCTCTGCCCGTATCGGGCTTTCCGCAGAACGAGCAGTAATTCTGCGGACGTTTTGTATCATTGTTGTTATTTTCGTTGTTTGCCATAAAACCCTTTTATCTTGAAGTTACCACCTTGTCAATAAGACCATACTCCATAGCTTCGTCAGCTTCCATGAAGTAATCTTTTTCTGTATCTCTGGCGATTGTTTCGATATCTTTGCCTGTATTTTCTGCAAGAATAGAATTTAATTTCTGTTTCAATTTGAGAAGTCTTGACGCATATATCTCAACGTCTGTACTTTTGCCTGTCGCACCGCCTGACGGCTGATGGATCATGATCTCGCTGTTGGGAAGGGCATATCTTTTTCCTTTTGCTCCTGCCGCAAGAAGGAATGCTCCCATTGATGCCGCCATACCGACGCAGATGGTGGATACGTCGCATTTGATGTAATTCATAGTATCGTAAATCGCAAATCCTGCCGTTACGCTTCCTCCCGGGGAGTTGATATAGATACTGATATCTTTATTGGGATCCTGTCCTTCAAGGAAGATAAGCTGAGCGACGATACTGTCTGCTACCTGATCATTAATTTCACCTGTGAGCATGATGATACGGTCTTTGAGAAGTCTTGAATAGATGTCGTAAGAGCGTTCTCCCTTGTTTGTTTCTTCAACTACAATTGGTACTAATGCCATAGTTTTTCCTCCTGATTTGTATAATTGATGTTTTCTGTATACATTATAGCATATTTTTTATTAAAAACAAACCCGTCAGGCTAAAAAGCTGCGACGGGTTTGAGTTTTTTATTCAAAAATCGATTATTCTTCTACGATCGGTGTTTTGTCAGCGTTTTCGAGAAGGAAATCATAGAACTTGTTCTGAACGAGAGAAGAAGCGATGTATGACATTACTGATTCGTTGTTGAGATACTGAGCTTTGAAATCTTCAACTGTCATGTTGTAGAGTTCAGCAAATCTTTCATATTCTTTTTCAAGTTCTTCATCGTTCGGAGTGAGGTTTTCTACTTCGAGGATCTTCTTTGTGATGTACTGTGATTTGATTTCGTTTACAGCCTGTGCCCTGAATGTTTCTTCGAACTGGTTCGGATCTTTGTTTTCGCTGTATTCAAGAACCTGTTTGTAATAATCTTCCGGCTGGAATCCGTATGAACGGAGTCTTGCTTCGTAAGACTGTCTTACCTGCTGTGCCTGTGCATCGATTTCAGCTTCAGCGATTTCCATTTCTGTGTTGTTTACGAGTTCAGAAATGATTGTCTGTTCAGCAGCTGTTTTGAGAGAAGCTTCTTTTTCAGCTTTTACCTTTTCAGCCATTTCATCTTTCATAGCCTGAAGGTTGTCATAGCCGAGGTCGAGAGCGAAATCTTCATCGATTACCGGAAGTTCTTTTCTCTTGATTTCGTGAACATAAACTTTGAAGAGTACCGGTTTGCCTGCGAGAGCTTCTGAGTGATATTCTTCGGGGAATGTTACGTTTACATCTACTTCGCTTTCAGCTTTAGCGCCTACGAGAGCTTCTTCGAATCCCGGAATGAATGTGCCGCTGCCGAGTGTGAGGGGATAGTTTTCGCCTTTGCCACCGTCGAATGCAACGCCGTTGTCAAAACCTTCGAAGTCGATTGTGAGTGTGTCGCCGATAATAGCTGTTTCGTCTGTTACAGTGATTTCTCTTGCATTCTTTTCAGCCTGTTCGTTGATCTTAGCAAGGATGTCTTCTTCTGTAGCTGTGTATTCGAGTGAACCTACTTTGATGCCCTTGTACTGCGGAAGTTCGAATGTCGGTTCTACCGGTACATCAAGGATAAGTACGGCGCCGTTTTCGCCGATTTCTTCGATAGAAACGAGTGTCGGCATAGCAACCGGATTAAGTTTTGATTCTTCGAGGAAAGCTGTGTAAACTTCCGGGAAAGCTTCGTCGAGAGCATCTTCATAGAACACGCTCTTACCGAATTTGTTTTCGATGATGTGTCTGGGAGCTTTGCCTTTTCTGAATCCCGGTACGTTGTAACGACCTTTATTCTTATTATATGCAGCAACGATACCTTTTTCGAAAGCTTCTTTGGAGATTTCGAGTTTTACGTTTGCTACGCTTTTTTCAGTGCTTAAAATTTCATAGCTCATTTGTATATATTCCTCCTGACAAAGCAAATCATCAGAACTGCGATATCTGATGTCTGCCGTGATAACCTAATATATTTTAAGGGAAAATCGCCATTCTGTCAACAATATTGCTCAATTTTTATCAATTTACTTTCAAGATTTTTCCATCTTACATCATTTTTGGCCGATTTTCTTGTTTTATTCGTTTTTCTGATGTTCAGATTATCCGCCCGGGGCAATTTCTCTTTAAAGAAGTCATAAGAGAAATTCTCCTGCGCTGGAAAATTTACGAAAAAACTATTCTATTAATAAAGATTATGTGGTATAATCCGCTTATATAGTTCAAAATGATACGTGTCAATAATATCTGATGTGTACGTACAAAAAGGAGTGTAAAATGAACGTTGTAATAGTTGGCTGCGGCCTTGTCGGAAGAACGGTTGCCCAGCAGCTTTCAAATGAGAACGTGGACATAACCCTCATCGACAATGACTATCAGACGCTGAAAACTGTTTCCGATACATATGATGTTATGGGCTTTTGCGGAAACGGAGCAAGCTATGAGGTACAGGTGGAAGCAGAAACATCAAAGGCGGATCTGCTTATCGCCGTAACTCCGTCAGATGAGATCAATATACTCTGCTGTCTTCTCGCAAAGAAACTCGGAGCGAAGAACACCATTGCCAGAGTGAGAAACCCGGAATATATTCATCAGCTTGAATTCATGAAGGAAGATCTCGGTCTTTCCATGTCAATCAACCCTGAATACGCAGCAGCGGAAGAAATAATGAATCTCATCAGATTCCCGCAGGCACTTAATGTTCAGGGATTCGAAAACGGCAGACTCAACATGGTGGACCTTCTTCTGGAAGAAGGAAACCCGCTTATCGGACTGAAACTGTATGAGATTTATAAAAAATACAATATCCGACTCCTCATTTGTGCAGTAAACAGAAACAAGGAAGTCATCATTCCGAACGGGGATACTCTTTTATGTGAAAACGACGTAATTACTATCTCGACAACTCAGACAGAGCTTGAAAAATTCTTTGAAGCCGCAGGAATCAGAAAGAAAGTGATCGACTCAGCAATGATCATCGGCGGCAGCAAGATCGCTTATTATCTCACTCAGAAGCTTGTGGAAAGCGGCGTCGATGTAAAGATCATCGAAAAAGATGAACAGAGATGTGTTCAGCTTTGCGAAACTCTCCCGTCGAAGGTTCAGATCGTCAACGGTCACGGAATGGACGAAGATACTCTCGACGAAGAGGGAATGGATGAATACGACGCATTCATCGCTCTTACGGGCGTTGACGAGGAAAATACTATCATTTCCATGTATGCGAATGCAAAAGGAATTGATAAAGTCATCACAAAAATAAACAAGATGTCCATTTTTGACATGATCAAATCCGCGGATATGGATAGCATCGTTTTCCCGAAGCTCATCACTTCCAACATCATCGTCAGCTACGTCAGAGCCATGAAAAATTCTGTCGGAAGTACAGTAAAGGCTCTCCACAAGATCGGTGACAGAAAACTCGATGCGCTCCAGTTCGAGATAAAGGAAAACGCACAGATAATCGGTTCTCCGTTTAAAAACCTCAAATTCAAGGAAAACAATGTGCTTATTGCCGGCATAATCAGAAATGAGCAGGTAATCATCCCTGACGGCAACAGCTCCATTCAGGCAGGGGACAGCGTTATCGTTGTGACGCACGCATCCGACCTTCACGACATCAACGACATTCTGAGGTAGGCCATGAACAGAAAAATGGTAAGAACGACCATAGGACAGGTAATGATCGTTGAAGCTGTCCTGATGGTTCTTCCGCTTATCGTAGCGCTGATATATAAAGAATATTCATTGCTTCTGCCGTTTATCATTCCGATGACATTTCTTGCTGTTATCGGATATCTGATGAGCCGCAAAAAAATAGAGAACATGACGATTTACGCAAGGGAAAGCTTTGTCATCGTAGCTTTGTCATGGATAGTGGTAAGTATGTTCGGTGCACTCCCGTTCGTTCTGAGCGGTGAAATTCCGTCATATGTAGACGCACTGTTTGAGATCGTTTCCGGTTTCACGACGACCGGCGCAAGTATCCTTACAGATGTTGAAGCGATGAGCAGATCTCTTCTCTTCTGGAGAAGCTTTTCCCACTGGATCGGCGGCATGGGAGTTCTCGTATTCCTTCTCGCTCTCGTTCCGAATGCGGGAAACCGTTCAATGAACATCATGAAAGCGGAATCTCCCGGACCATCGGTTTCCAAGCTCGTTCCAAAAACAAAAGAAACGGCAAAGATACTCTACACAATATATCTCGGAATCACTGTCATTGAGATCATTCTCCTCCTTATTGCGGGAATGCCGCTGTTTGACAGTATCCTGCACACATTCGGAACAGTCGGCACAGGTGGCTTCGGCGTCAAGGCTGACAGCTATGGAAGCTATAATGCGGCATGCCAGTGGATAACGACCATCTTCATGATGCTCTCAGGTACAAACTTCACATTCTTCTACTATCTCATCATAAAGACCTACTACAAGGCCTTCACAATGGAAGAAGTAAGATGGTACTACGGAATATTTGCCGCCGCAACGATAATCATCACGATCAATATCCTTCATATGTACTCAGGAGTGTTTGAATCTCTCACTCACGCAGCGTTTACAGTTGCTACCGCAATGACGACAACAGGATATGCAACCACGAACTTCGATCTGTGGCCGTCTTTTTCAAAGACCATCGTCGTTGTTCTCATGTTCTTCGGCGCCTGCGCAGGAAGTACAGGTGGCGGAATCAAGACATCAAGACTTGTAATCGCTCTTAAATACTGTTACTATGAAGTAAAGAAGATGCTTTTCCCGAAAACAGTCAATATCGTAAAGATGGACGGAAAAGCTGTAGAAGATTCGGTTATAAGAGGAACGAATGTATTTATCCTTCTTTACTGCTTTATCGCAATAGTTTCGGTGATCATCATATCCTTTGACGGATTTGATATGACCAGTAACTTTACTGCGATAATCTCAGCCCTTTCAAATATCGGCCCGGGACTTTCAATGGTCGGCCCTGCAGGGAATTTCTCTGCGTACAGCAACCTTTCCAAGCTTGTGATCACTCTCGACATGCTCCTCGGAAGGCTCGAAATATTCCCGATCCTGCTCCTTATGGCTCCGTCCAACTGGAAGAAATCAAAAAAGAAAAGATAAAAATAAAGGTATCACATTTCGTGATACCTTATTTTTATTCCTGAACCGTTTCGTCTGTATCATTGGAAGGCTGTTCATCGTCTGTGATATTAATATCTTCCGAGTTTCCGACATCATCACTCTGATCTGCCGGTCCGTCAACTTCAACCTGCTTTTCGGTTACATCAAAGAAAGTCGCGTCTATGTATTCTTCCACTATTTGTCTGTCCTCGTCAACGCTGAGATAAATGTAATAACCGTCTCTTTCCATTACAAATGAATTTTCAGCCTGTTTGAGAGATGCTTCGAGATATCCCGTAAACGTATCTACAACGTCCTGCTTTCTCTGATCAATTCCGAATTTAACGACTGCATCTTTACCTTTTACGGGCTTTACGATAAGCACATTGTCTGCGCTTGACATCGAGATCGAAAATACTCCCGCATACTCTTCCACTGCAGACGGCGTTATGTGAAACAGGCTTTCAAGCGTCTTGTCGCTGATTTCCATGGGCATATCAAAACCGTACTGTTTCCTTATCTGCTTCGCCATATCCTCAAGTGTCATGTCTTTTTTGAGAGTATATTCCGTCACTGTGATGTAATGTTTTTCCCCTCCGTCATCCGGTTTGTCGCAGGCACAAATACCTGCGATGAGGAGAAAGATCATCATTATTGAAAGTATTTTTTTCATTTTCCCCTTGTTCCTTTATAATATTTTTTCCATTATATCAGAAATTTACTTCATATGATATATAATTCACATATTATTATCAAAAATTTCCACGCGATTTAAATCATTTGTGTCAATTATCATATATCTTCCGTCGTAGCCGAGTGAACCGGGGTTCAGCATCAGAACGCCGTTTCTGTATTCTTTAAAAGCAATATGGGTATGTCCGAAAAGGCACACGTCAGCACATTCCCTTAAAGATTTTGCTAAAATAAGATCTTTTGTGGATTTGACGTTATAACGGTGTCCGTGCGTCATAAATATTTTAATGTTTTCGATCTTTACTGTGTGCTGTTCTTCTTCGTCCGTTTCGTACCGGTCACAGTTTCCTCTGACAGCCACAAACCCCATGCCTTTTCTGTCGACCCTGCGAAGGTCGTTGATACCGTCACCCATATGAAGGATGAGTTCACATTCGGGATGAGAATCAATGACCTTCTGAAGTGCGGATGTATTTGTATGCGTATCTGATATTACAAGTATTTTCATAATTTCCTCCACGCAACATTATACCATCTTTTTTCACACTTTCAAGCTATTCTCCGTATTCTTCCAGTGCATCATACAAAGCCTCTTCGCCTTTGACCATGATTCCGCTTCTGAGAGTATCCGCCGTCTGTTCATCGAAAAGCATGACGGGAGTGTCGAAGATGCTGTATACGCTCTTTTCACCCATATCATCAAATGAATAGACACATACATATTCATCTCCGTCCATTTCTGCTGTTCCTATAATATAAGTCTGCGGTCCGCATGAATCGATCTTCTTTTCAAGGATTATCTTCCCGTCGTCTATATATATCATATCCCAGCCGGCATAATATTTTTCAATATCATTTTCCTCTTTTCCGGCAAGAGAGCTGTCAAGAGGGGAGTACGTCACGCAATAAGAGTCCGAAACAGAAAAATATTTCATAAAGATGACTTCAGAACCGATAACCGCTCTTTGTGATGTCATATCTTTGCCGGCATCGGAGTACATAAGGTCGGTATATGGCATATCCTTCAGACCTGTCCTTCCGGATGAGATAAGATATACCGATATTATAATGATTGCAATTACAAATAAGATGCTGTGAAACCTTTTTTTCATAAAAAATACACCTCCGAAGTCATTATTGACAAACATGGGAGGTGTATATTCACATTATTTATTCAAACAGGCTGTCAAACCAGCCTTCTACTGTATTCTGAACATCCGACATGTGGATCATATCACATTCTTTCGTCGGAGCATCTTCAAGGAGATAATATTTTTCTTTCATAAACGATGGATTGCATTTTCCTTCGACAAACAGATCTCCCGTGATTGAATCCACCATCACCTTCACTACCTGTCTGTCCGCAAAATTGGATACTTCATAATCAGGCACTGTAATACTGATGAAGCTGTCTTCGTCAAGCTCATTCACATCAAATCCCTTTGACGGAATATCTTCATTCAGAAGCGTTATGCTTGTAGTTTCTTCCGATCTTTTTTCAACGAGATATTTTGCTTTCAGGCTTCCGTCTTTAATGGAAGAAGTGATTGTGTTTTTATATATCCTTGAGCACCACGAGCTTGCAAGATTGTTGACATTAAGATAATCAACATTTCCGATCCATACCGCCATAGAGACATTCCCCGTAGAACCGGCGAACCATACATCTTTTTCATTGTCAGTAGTTCCCGTTTTTCCCATAGTCGAATATCCCGGATCGGCTTTCATGCCCGTTCCTCTCAGAACTACACTTTCGAGGCAACTCTTTATCTGCGAAGACGTTTCCGAGGACATCACTTTTTTTGAGTCCGTTTTTTCGGGATAAATTATCACTCCCGAATCGGAAACTATGGATTCGACAAAAACTTCCTCGTAAAGCGTTCCTCCATTGGCAATTACAGCATACGCACTTGCCATTTCCCTCGGCTTTATTCCGTTTACCATTCCCCCCAGAGCAAATGCCGCATTATAATCCCCGTCATCAATAGTGCTGATGCCGAGTTTTTCAATATAATTAACCATTTTCCCCGTATCAGCCATGAGGAAAAATCTGAGGGATGCTGCATTAAGGGAATTCACGAGGGTTTCACGCATTGTGACATACCCGTAATATTCTCCCGCAAAGTTTCCGGGAGAGTATCCGTTTATATCAAAGCGAGTGTCGTCAACGATTGTATTTCTGTCCGCAACGCCTTTATCAATGAGATATGCCATATAAAGCGGTTTTATTGTGCTTCCCGGCTGTCGCGGAGCATTCGCCATGTCAATATTTGAATCGGATCCAAAATACGCAAGGATATTTCCGTTGTTGATATCAACCGCCACAAACGCACAGTCTGCGTCACGATCTTTTCCTTCAAGCTCGTTTTTCATGGAAGACAGTGCATTTTTCTGCATCTCATAGTTCATTGTGACGTTAATTGTAAGATTTTCATTCATGATAAGCCTTTCGGCTTCATTCAGCGCATCCTCTTCGGAATAATTCATCTTGTCTTCATAATGGTCTGAGATGGTTCTGATACACTGTTCATATACTCTGTTCAGATATGATTCACATCCCCATTCACACACTCCGTAAGCGAATGTACTGTCATTATCCGGCGTTATTTTTATTTTCTGACTCTTTGCCTTATCACGTTCCTCCTCGCTGATATAGCCTTCCTGAGCCATTATATCAAGGACCTTGTCCTTTCTTTGCATGGCATATTCATAACCTTCGTCATAAAGCGGACAGTACGCCGACGGAGCCTGGATGATCCCTGCAAGCATTGCACATTCCGAAAGGGTCAGATCCATAGGTTCGCGGTTGAAATAAGCCATGCTCGCTTCATAAACACCGTATGCCCCTGCTCCAAAATATATTTCGTTGAGATAAATACAGAGTATCTCATCTTTTTCCATCTCTATTTCCATCTTGACAGCTGTGAGCGCTTCTTTTATTTTTCTGATATATGATTTCTTAGTCGAAAAGAACAGATTTTTCGCTACCTGCTGAGTGATGGTACTTCCGCCTTCGATGATTTCTCCGGCTTTGAAGTTGTTATAAAACGCCCTTGCAATACCTATCGGATCGACGCCAAAGTGTTTATAAAATCTTTTGTCTTCGAGCGCCACGACGGCATATTTAAGCTTGTCCGGTATCTCGTCTGCGGAAATATAAGTCGCGTCTCTGGAAGTGATCTCTCCGAGTTTATACCCATCGGAAGAAATTATGACGGACTTTGACGTCGGAGTGTATGTATAGCCGCCTATTGAAGGAAGAGTACTCATTATATACATAAGAAATATCACTCCGACACAGAACAACATAAGAAATGTCTTCTTTATAAATTTTTTCACTTTATCGCCTCACTTTTCTTTTTCGTCAAATTCTGTAATCATATTTCGTTATACTTTTTTTATCCTCACGGAAAATATAACTTTATTATAGAGGTTGCAATGAAGAAATTTGTCACTTTGAATCTTATTTTAATTCTTTTTTTAACTCCAATCAAGAGTTTTGCCAAAGAATCTCTCACTCCGATCATGGGAGAAGGGGAAGTGAGTTATGAAGCCATGTATCTTTATCTGATATCAAACAATAAAGAAAAGGGATTAAATCCCATTGACGAGGATTACGCAAGAGAATTCGTCATCACAACCGTAAAAGAAGCCAATGCGGAAGGTGTCCGGTATGACGTGGCATTTGCCCTCATGATGCACGAAACGGGCTTTTTAAACTTCGGAGGGGATGTTCTTCCCGTACAGAACAATTTCGGCGGTCTCGGAGCTACGGGCGGCGGAGCAAAAGGGGCTGAGTTTGAAGATATGCAGACGGGCATAAGGGGAGTGGTACAACATCTCAAATGCTATGCGAGCGACGAGGAGCTCGTAAATGATGTGGTCGATACTCGTTTTGCGGACTACCTCCGAAAGAAAGCCGTATACGTCGAATGGCTCGGTAAGGCAGACAACCCCAATGGGTATGGCTGGGCGGTTCCCGGAAAAGGGTACGGCAGCAGGATCATTTCCATAATTGAAAAGATGAAGACCCTCGATACTTCATCCGTGGAAAAGATAATAATTGACGAAACCGAAAACTCCGGAGCAAACAAATTATCACTGAGCGGAATATTATCCGGCATGGAAGGGGAGAATCTGAACAGGCTTACGGTAGCTGTGCTGATGATCATATTTGCTTTTATGATGAAAAAATATGTCTCTGTAACGAAAAAATAGCCTCCGCTGTTGAATTATTTTATCTGTAATATTATAATAAAATAAAAAATACTACGGAGAATACAATGAATATTTACGAAAAATGTGTTCAGTCAGCAGAATACATCAAAACACTCGCCGATGCAAACGGCGCCATCGGTCTTATTCTCGGATCAGGCCTCGGTCCTGTCGGAGATCTTCTTACAGACAAAACAGTAATTCCTTATGGCGATATTCCCAATTTCCCCGTTCCGAAAGTTGAAGGACATGCAGGCGAACTTATCATAGGAAATCTCGAAGGAGTAAAAGTGATCTGCATGAAAGGCAGATTCCACTTTTATGAAGGATATTCCATGCAGACGGTTTCCATGCCCGTAAGAGTAATGAAACTTCTCGGAATCAGAGCACTTATCGTTACAAACGCTGCAGGCGGAGTAAACAGGGATTTTTCTTCAGGAAACCTCATGCTCATTGATGACATCATCAACTTCATGGGAGATAATCCGCTTGTTGGTGAAAACGTAGCTGAGTTCGGCACCCGCTTCCCGGACATGACAAATGCTCTTTCTCCGGAACTCAAAGATCTTGCAAGAAAATGCGCAAAAGATCTCGGAATCGACCTCAGGGAAGGCGTTTATATGGCATTCCGCGGACCGAACTATGAAACGCCCGCAGAAGTGCGATTCGCAAAATTTGCAGGTGCTGACGCAGTAGGAATGAGCACAGTTCCTGAAATCATGGTAGCCCGCCACGCAAGTATCCCCACAATCGGTATCTCCTGCATCACAAATATGGCAGCAGGCATCACAGGCGCAGAACTTTCTCACGAAGAAGTTGCTGAGACCGCAAACAGGGTCTTCAATGAATTCAAGAGCCTCGTTATCGAGCTTGTAAAAAATATTTAACTTGTGATTAATGATTTAAGAGAACAGTATGTATCACTATGTCTGAAACTGAGCCTGATGGAAGATTATTCATCCAAAGCAAAAGTGCGACAACACAACAGGGCAATGGACAGAATAATTGAATTAATAAATCAAATAGAGCTATCAGGTTCTTATGAAGCTCTGTATGACCTTCTCACTCATAGCGACGACAGAGTCAGGCTTTCTGTCGCATCGTTTTATGTAGAATCAGGGAAATATACCGATCGATCAGTGGGTGTTCTCAAAGATATAATGAACAAGTCTTCAGAGAAGACACTTCAGTTTTCCGCAAAGATGACATTAAAAATGAACAACTATCTGAAATAAAATAATGACCACTTCCGTTATGAAGTGGTCATATTTATTATTACTGTACCGGTTTATAGCTGCTCTTGAGTGTAACCGTTCTGTTGAAGACATATTTTTCATCTGTTGTGTGTTTTGTGTCAACAACATAGAATCCCTGTCTTACAAACTGGAAACGGTCGCCTTTTGCAGCGCCTTTGAGGGATGTTTCGGCATAACCCGTAACAACGTGCATTGAATCCTTGTTGATTCTGTCAAGAATTTCGCCTTCGCCTTCTTCGAGAAGATCGTCGTAATTCCTGATCTCAACGGGGATATTTTCCTGTGCTGATACCCAGTGGATAGTTCCTTTGACTTTTCTGCCTGTGAATCCGCTGCCTGATTTTGTTTCGGGATCGTATGTTGCGTAAACAGTTGTGATGTTGCCGTCTTCGTCTTTGTCGAAACCTGTGCATGTCACAAAGTATGCGCCCATGAGTCTTACTTCATTGCCCGGATACATTCTGTGGTATTTCTTCGGCGGGATTTCCATGAAGTCTTCTCTTTCGATGTAGAGTTCTCTTGAGAAGGGAACTTTTCTAGTTGCGCTGTTTTCGTCGCTCATATCAAGGGGAACATCGAGGTATTCGATTTCGTTTTCGGGGTAGTTTGTGATAACGACTTTGACCGGATCTGTAACTACCATGATTCTTGCAGATGTCTTCATAAGATCATCTCTTACGAAATATTCGAACTGACCTTTGTCGATTACTGAGTTTGCCTTTGCAACGCCTGTCTGCTTGATGAATTCTTTGATCGCTTCAGGTGTAACACCTCTTCTGCGGAGACCGCCGAGTGTGTAAAGTCTCGGGTCGTCCCATCCGTCAACGATATTTTCTTCAACGAGGAGCTTGATGTAACGTTTGCTTGTGAGAACGTTTGTAAGTGCAAGACGCGCGAATTCGATCTGACGCGGGCGGTTATTCTTATATTCATCAAGATTGTCAAGAACCCAGTCATAAAGCGGTCTGTGGTCTTCATATTCGCCTGAACAGAGTGAGTGAGTGATGTTTTCGATAGCGTCTTCGATGGGGTGAGCGAAGTCATACATCGGGTAGATGCACCATTTGTCACCGATGTTGTGGTGAGCTGTGTGGAGAATGCGGTACATAACCGGGTCTCTCATGTTCATATTCGGGCTTTGCATGTCGATCTTTGCACGAAGAACCTTTGCGCCGTTGGGGAATTCTCCGTCTTTCATTCTTGTGAAGAGATCGAGGTTTTCTTCCGGTGTTCTGTTTCTGTACGGGCTGTCGATGCCGGGTTTTGTAAGTGAACCGCGGTTTTCTTTGATCTCGTCAGGTGTCTGATCATCTACATAAGCAAGACCCTTGTTGATGAGTTCGATAGCGCAGTCGTACATCTTTTCGAAGTAATGTGAAGCAAAGAAGAGAGCATCCCATTCGAATCCGAGCCATTTGATGTCGTTCATGATGGATTCTGTGAATTCTGTGTCTTCCTTGACGGGGTTTGTATCGTCAAAACGGAGATTTGTGATACCGTTGTATTTTTCTTTTACCGCAAAGTTGATCCAGAGTGCCTTTGCGTGACCGATATGGAGATATCCGTTCGGTTCCGGCGGGAAACGTGTCATGATCTTGTCCGCATCGTATACGCCGTTTTCTATGTCTTTATCAATTTCGTTAAAAATAAAGTTGCTTGTGTTTTCGCTCATATTATCCTCTCAATTTATTTTTTATGTTTGCTTTTAATTAAAATCGCTGTCGTGACTTGGCACAATATCTTGAGTAAATAATACGGCAACGTTCTTTTTCTGATAATAATTCCATAAAATTGCCTTTTTTATATAAAATATTGTACAGTTCAATATAACACACAATTCCGCTTTCGTCAAGTGTCGAAAATCATTTAAGCGGCGATGTGGATATTTTCTTGGATCGTCTTGGATATTTGTCGGGAGTAGGAGAGTGTTTCTCTCCGATAATGATGCTGCGGACAGAATCCGACGGCTTTAAAATAAATTCATTTACCTGCCAGTCGCCGACGCCGAGGATTTTTCCTGCTTCCCCTGCATCAATGATCTCTTCTTCAAATTCCCTGCCTTTCATGGCGATAAACTTTCCGCCGACTTTCACAAACGGAATACAGTACTCGCTCAGAACAGAAAGTTTCGCAACCGCTCTTGATATGGCAACGTCGAAAGATTCCCTGTAACCGTTTTTAAGTCCGAGTTCCTCAGCTCTTGCGTGAGTAAAATCGGCTTTATCAAGACCGAGTTTATCACAGGTACGTTTCAGAAACTCAATTCTCTTATTCAGCGAGTCAAGGAACAATATCTCAACGTCCGGACGAGCAATCTTTATTACCATCCCCGGAAATCCCGCACCGGTCCCGATATCTATAACTCTCGCATTTTCAGGCAGATATTTAACTACGCTCAGGCAGTCTATAAGATGCAGACTGATAAAATCTTTTTCATCGGTTATGGCTGTAAGGTTCTGAATTTTATTTTCCGCAAGAACCTCCTGCATAAACTCAAGAAGCTTGTCGCGAACTTCATCAGTAACTTCTATACCGTTAATCCCGGCGCAATCGTTAAAATATTCTTTCAGACTCATAAACAAACTACCTCGCAGAGGCCGTCAAGAAGTTCGTGAAGAAGATCTATCTTTTCTTTTACCACATCCATTGCGCCTTCCTGAGTTCCGTAATGAATAGGAACTGCGTATTTCGCGTTTGTCATTACTGCAGCCCTTGCGACGTCAGCCATTGTGGGCATTGTGAAATATCCGTCAATAGGAAGGAATACTGCATCGCATTCGATATCTTCCATTTCGGGAATAAGTTCCGTGTCGGAAGTATAATAAAGGCTTATTCCGTCAAATTCGATGACATATCCGACCCATTTCTTTTCAAGCGGATGGAACTGTGTGTTTTTGATGTTGTATGCATTGACTGCATACACTTTGCAGAACTCACAATTCAGTACGTCATCCGGATATACACACGCGATAGGATTTTTCGGGAAAATATCAAGAGCATCTTCCATAGAGAAGGGAAGGATGAAGGTGGTCTTTTCCGTCATTACCTTTTTGATATCCTCCGGCGAGAAATGATCGAAATGATCGTGTGTAAGGAGAATAAGGTCAGCATCGTTATATTCACCGTCAACTTTGAACGGATCTGTGTATACGACCTTGCCGTTTATATCAATTCTCATGCATCCCTGAGAAAACCATTTTACATTGTTCAAAAGAAATTCTTTTACGTTCATCACAAAATCTCCTTTATTCATTTTCGTTAATTATAGCATATATACGCTGTTTACTCAATTATTATTTCCAATAAAAAAAGGGAATCCTGAGATTCCCTTGAAAACATATTCATCGTTCTTCTCGGTAATAGTTCGTGCCGCATGACGCAGGCTGATCCGAACCGCCTGAACGCATTGATGAAACAATAAGTACTCCTGCAGTAATTACAAACGGAAGCATTACATAAATCGCGTTCGGTATCTTTGAAAGGAATGACAAAAACGCAAATTCGCTTGCAAAGTCGTTTGCCCTTACCTGGAAAACTGTAAATGCACCGAAGATAAGTGAACCGAAGATCGCTTTTGCACTTGACCATGAAGCGAAAATAACGAGTGCAACGGAGATCCATCCCTGACCATTGACGCATCCATTGTTCCAGATACCGTTACCGTTGATAAGAGAGATATACGCTCCGCCCATTCCGCAGATAGCGCCGCCGATGAGCGTATGAACGTATTTTGTAATGTCTACGTTGATACCCATCGCATCCGCAGCCGCAGGATTTTCGCCGACAGCTTTGAGCTTCATTCCCGGACGGGTAAATCTCATGTATGCCCACACTATGAGAGCAATTACGATTGCGAGATATACAAGGATGTTGTGTGAGAAAAGAATCTTTCCGATAAACGGAATTTCTCCGAGAACAGGGATCGGTTTTTCACTCAGAAGCTCCGTCATTTTCTGAGAAAGCTTCGGTGAACCACCTTCAATAAGCATTTCACCAAAGAATGATGCAAAGCCCGTACCGAACGTCGTAAGCGCAAGACCTGTAACGTTCTGATTAGCTTTTAATGTGATGACAAGGAACGAATAGATCAGCGCTCCCAGCATACCGAATAAAGCAGCAGATATCATTGCGAGGAAAAGATTGTCTGTTTTATAAGCAATGAAGAATCCGCCGAAGGCTCCCATATACATAAGACCTTCAACACCGAGGTTCATGTTACCTGATTTCTGAGTAACGATCTCACCGGTTGTACCGAAAAGGAGGGGAGTGCCTGCCTTAATGGCAGCAAACATAAAGTTAACTATTGTATTCATGCGTTTTCTCCTTTCTTTTCTTCAGCATTTGCATTTTTCTTGTCAAAGACGATCTTATATGTGATTACAAAGTCAAATCCTAAAATTACAAACAGTATGATACCCTGAAGGATGTCAGCCACAGCAGGCGAGAGATTGAATGTACTCTTTGCAACGCCGCATCCCTTTTCAAGAATACCAAACAACACGCTTACTGCCATAATACCCGTAGGATTGAGTTTTCCGAGCCATGCGACGGTAATTGCCGTAAATCCGATGCCTGATGCGATACCCGTCGTGAGTGTATGGCTCGTTCCGTCACCGGCAACCTGGAACATTCCCGCAAGTGCACAGATCGCGGAGCTGATAAACATCGTTCTCATAACGATCTTATTTACGTCCATACCTGCATACCTTGCCGTGTTCTGACTGTCGCCGACGACTGAAATTTCGTAACCCTGCTTTGTCTTAGAGAAATAGATGTTTGCAATGATATATAAGATTATGCAGATCACCCACGTCATATCTATTCCGCCAAGCTGATATACCCACGCATTTTCCGGAAGCTGAGCGATCTTCGGGAAGCCGCCTGCTGCAGGATCTCGCCATATACCATCGCGGAGAAGCTGTACGATATAAAGGGCGATATAGTTAAACATAAGAGTAAGAAGCGTTTCATTCGTTCCGAACTTACATTTAAAGAACGCCGTAACCATACCGAAAAGTCCGCCGCCGATGATTGCAGATACTGCCATCAGAAGAAGCATGATGGGCTGAGGCAGATTTTCGAATGTGAATGCTGCCCAGCATGCAAACACCGCACCCATAATGAACTGACCTTCGGCACCGGTATTCCAGAATTTCATCTTGAAAGCCACAGAAACACCGATGGATGTTATAAACAGTGGCATGATTATTCGCATAAGCGCAACTCTTGCAAGCTTACTCTGCAAACTGCCCGTAAATACTTTTGCAAAGAACTTAAACGGGTTTACTCCAAGACAGAGAATGAATATTCCTCCAAAACAAAGAGCCAGAAAGATTGCGAAGATATACAAAAGCGTAACCGTTTTTGCCGGAAGGGGAGGACGTTTTGCAATATGTATGCTTATTTTCTTGTTTTTATTGTTCATCATTTTCTCCTTCCGTCACACTTGCTGTCATGAGAAGTCCGAGATATTCCTTTGTCGTCTCTTTCGCTTCAACAATACCACTGCACTGACCGTGGCAAAGAACCATGATCCTGTCGCAGAGTTCAAGCATTACGTCAAGGTCTTCGCCAATGAAGAGGACCCCGACTCCGCGTTCTTTCTGCTCGTTGAGAGCGTCATATATCGTATACGATGAATTGATGTCAAGACCACGGACCGCATAAGCCGTGATGATAACGCTCGGATCTGCTGCGATCTCTCTTCCGAGAAGGACTTTCTGTACGTTTCCGCCGGAGAGCTGACGAACGGGAGTATGAACATCCGGGGTCTTTACTTCAAGTTCTTCGACGACTTTGTTTGCAAGTTCTTCAGCCGTAACTCTGTCGACAAATATTCCTTTTTTATCGCGGTAAGTTTTGAGCATCATATTATCGACGATGTCAAGAGAAGCCGCAAGTCCCATTCCGAGACGATCTTCCGGGATGAAGCTCATGCTTATTCCGAGATCAATGATCTCTCTCGGTGTCTTTCCTTCGATGTTCATGTCCCTGTAAAGCACAGCGCCTTTTTTAATGGGGTATAATCCGGCGATGGCTTCGCAAAGCTCTTTCTGACCGCTTCCGGCAACTCCTGCGACACCAAGGATCTCACCTTCATAAAGATCAAAGGAAAGTTTCTTGATTACTTCCGCACCATCGCTGTTTTCAAGCGTAAGGTTATGCACGTGAAGAATATTTTCGCCCTTTTCACACTCTACTCTTCTTATCGAAAGCTGCATCGGGTGTCCGACCATGAGTTCTGTAAGCTCGTTCGGATTCGTTTCAGCAGTATTGACTGTCTGAACACTCTTTCCCTTGTGAAGAATAGTAACTCTGTCGCTGATCGACATTACTTCGTTAAGCTTATGCGTAATAATTATTATCGCACAGCCTTCTTTTTTCATGTTTCTGAGAATATCAAAAAGCTTTTCCGTTTCCTGCGGCGTGAGAACAGCCGTCGGTTCGTCAAGAATAAGAATTCTTGCGCCGTTATACATAAGCTTAAGGATCTCAACCGTCTGCTTTTCACTTACAGACATATTCATAACAAGCTTTTCCGGATCGAGTTCAAATGAATACTTTTCGCTGAGCTCTTTGATCTCTTTAAAACGGTCTTTCTTAACGAAAAGTCCGCCTTTTCCGCCGAGCGTGATGTTGTCCGCAGCAGTCATAACGTCAACAAGCTTGAAGTGCTGATGCACCATGCCGATTCCGAGTCGCTTGGCATCTTCCGGAGACTGTATGCTTACTTCGTTTCCGTCAACATAAATACTGCCTCCGTCGGGATGATATATCCCGGAGAGCATATTCATCAGGGTTGTCTTTCCGGAACCGTTTTCACCGAGAAGCGCAAGGATCTCGCCGAAACGTACTGTAAGGTCAATATTGTCATTCGCCTTTACTGTTCCGAAGGATTTGCAGATGCCTTTTAATTCAATGGCATAATTTGTGTTTGTGTTGTCAATAGTCATCTTACTTCCTGTAAACCTATAAATCAAAATAAAAGTTTTTGGACCGTAGCTAAAAATAACCCACTCCAAAAGCCTTTAAAAAGTAAGGGCGTTTTATTCGCCCTTACTTATAAGATGTAAATAAACGATTATCAATTACTGAGCGATAACGTTTTCGAAGTACCAGTTGATTCCGCCTGTGATTGTTGAATCACTGAGTTTTTCGCCTGCTTTGATTACAACGTTGCCCTGGTTGTCAACGATGTCTTTGTCGATTACTGTACCGTCAGCATCGATGTAAGCGCCCTGGAATACATCGTATTCACCGCTTACGATGAGAGCTCTTGCTTCTTCGATCTTTTCAGCTGTTCCTTCAGCAACGAGGCTTGAAAGCGGAGAAATGTCTACGAATCCTTCTTTCATACCACCGAAGTAGTTGCCGAATTCAGCCCATTTTCCGTCCATGGCAGCCTGTGTAGCTGATGTGTAGTATACACCCCAGTTCCAGATCGGAGCTGTGAGGTGAGCGCCCGGAGCGTCCGGAGACATGTCTGAGTTGTAGCCACAACCCCATACGCCGGCCTGTTCAGCAGCGAGCTGCGGAGCTGTTGTGTCGCAGTGCTGACCGATAACGTCGCAACCGAGGTCGAGAAGAGCTGTTGCAGCCTGACCTTCGAGGTCTACACTGAACCATGTGTTTGTAACTTTTACGTATACTTTTGCATCCGGATTAACTGCCTGTACACCCATAGCGAAAGCGTTGAGACCGCCTGTAACTTCTGAGTTTGTGATGTCCATAGCAGCAACATAACCGATCTTGTCAGTCTGTGTTTTGAGACCTGCAGCGATACCTGCGAGGTAACGAGCCTGGTAGATTCTTCCGAAGTAGTTGTTGAAGTTTGTATCGTTTGACATGTAGCCTGTACCGTGTGAGAAGATTACATCAGGATACTGTTCAGCGAGTTCTGCCATTGTTTCCATGTATCCCCAGCTTGTTCCGAAGATAATGTTGCAGCCTTCTTCGATACATTCTTCGATAGCTGTCTTTGTTGCAGCAGCGTTTGTATCGTCGATGTTGTTCTTTCTGATGATCTGAGCATCAGTAAGTCCGAGATTTTTCTGCATAGCTACGATACCCTGATCGTGAGCATAAGAGTAACCGGAGCCGTCAGCCGGGTTACCGATGTGGATTACGCCAACTTTGAATTCTGTTGTTTTGTCTCCACCGTCATCATTTCCGCAAGCTGCGAATGAGAAGATCATGAGAGCAGCGAGCATGATAGCAAGGATTTTTTTCATGTTGTTTTTTTCCCTCCATAAAAAATTGGTGTTTTATATATAATAAAGCTTTCGCCTTATTAACTATTTTCTGAATATGATCTTTCCATCGTCGGTCATTTCGTCAATTACCGCAACGCTGTAAAGATCTGCTCCCATTTCACGGATCTTGTCTCCGCCGCCCTGAAAACCTTTTTCGATGGCGATCGCAATTCCCGTAAGGGAAGCGTCTGCATCTTCCACGAGCTTCATAAGTCCCATGAGAGCATTTCCCATAGCAAGGAAGTCGTCTACGAGAAGGACCTTATCCGAAGAGTCGAGATATTCCCTGGAAACGATAATGTCATATACTGTACCGTGGGTGTAGCTTTCTACTTTTGATGTATAAACATCTCCGGCAATATTTTTAGTCTTGCTTTTTTTCGCAAACACAAGAGGAACACCGAAACGCTGAGCGATGATCGTTGCGATCGCAATTCCCGATGCTTCGATGGTGAGTATTTTTGTGATCTCTTTATCTTTGAAGTGTTCATAAACGAGATCTGCCATTTCCATAAGCAGTTTTACGTCTATTCTGTGATTTAAAAAACCGTCAACCTTTAAAATATGTCCCGGATAAACTTTACCGTCTTTTAAGATTCTTTCTTCCACTACATTCATGATAATATATACCGTCTGAAGCGCCTTTCCCGTCTGATGAAATATTCACAGACATTCTATCACAATATGTCGGAAAAATAAATAAAAATTTATAATTTTCATACACTTAACCCTTAAATAAAAAAGAGGAAGCGTAAAACTTCCTCAAAATACATTATTCATTTCCCCTTGCTTTATAAACGACCTTTATAGGACAGCCTTTGAAACCGAACGCATCGCGGAGTTTTCCCACGAGATATCTCGTGTAACTCTGTGTCGCGAGATCCGGATCGTTTACATGAAGCGCGAATGTAGGCGGTTTCGTCTGTACCTGTGATGCGTAATATACTTTCATATGCTTTCCGCCTTTTGACGGTGTCGTGTTCATTGAAACAGCATTTGAAATAACGTCGTTTACAAATCCCGTATTGATCCTCTTTTCATATTCATCGAGAACTTCGATGACTGTGGGCATGAGTTTCTGTGTTCTTTTGCCGTCAATAGCCGAAAGGAACACTACCGGAGCGTGATCGATGAAATGCAGTTTATTTCTGACATCTTTCGTGATCTCGTTCATCGTATTCGTCTCTTTGACAACCTTGTCCCACTTGTTCATTACGATAACGATAGCTTTGTTCGCCTCATGAGCCATAGCCGCGATCTTGACATCCTGTTCTGTTACGGGAACGGATGAGTCGATCATGAGAAGACAGATGTCACTTCTTTCAATAGCCTGCTGGGCACGAAGATTGGAGTAATATTCTATATTATCATACGAACGTTTTTTCTTCTTGATTCCGGCTGTATCAATGAGGGTGAATTTCATTTCTCCGTAATCAAACAGTGTGTCGATGGCATCTCTCGTCGTTCCGGCGATATTACTTACAATAACGCGTTCCTCACCGAGGAGTGTGTTTACGAGAGTTGATTTTCCCGCGTTCGGTTTACCGATAACAGCAATCTTTCTTCTGTTGTCAAGTTCCTGCTGTACTTTGCTGTCAGGGAAGTTTGCGATAACTTCATCAAGCAGATCGCCGAGTCCTCTGCCGTGTTCTGCAGAGATAGATACGGGCTCCCCGAGACCAAGTTCGAAAAACTCATATGCATTGGGGAATGAGTCATAATCATCGATCTTGTTTACGGCAACAACACACGGTGTTCCGCTTTTTCTGATCATTTCCGCGATATCCCTGTCTGCCGGGTGGATCCCCGTTCTTCCGTCACAGATAAGTACTATAACGTCTGCCATTTCCATTGCGAGTTCAGCCTGTCTTCTCATCTGAATGAGAATGATGTCTTCATTTTCAGGCTCTATACCGCCTGTATCAATAAGGTAAAATGAAGAATCGAGCCACTGAGCTTCTGTTATGATTCTGTCCCTGGTTACACCGGGGGTGTTTTCTACTATTGAGATCCTGCTGCCTGCAAGGCGGTTGAAAAGGGTGGATTTACCCGTATTCGGTCTGCCTACAAGCGCAACATATGCTTTACTCATCTTCTCCTCCTATCTGTATAAGAGCATCCAAAAATCCCTGAGCGAAAAACGGAACAGCTATGATCCTCCTGCCGCTTTTTTCGTTCAGTCCGTAGAGGGATATATCATCAAGGCAAAGCATATCTTCATTTAACATATTGCTCGGCATGATGTACAGCTGATACTCTTTATCTGTATTTTCAAGTGTCTTCAGAATATCACCTCCGGTCACAAGGCCGCTTGCAGTGACCTTTCCGCCGAAATATTCATTTTTCACGGTAATAACATCAAGGTTGACTCTGTCGTCTTTTTCCCTAAGGATCTTAACCATTTCTTCAAGAGCTCTCTTTCCGAGTTCTCCCGTAATTACTGCAGCATCGATCTTTCCGATGGTGTCGATTTCTTCAAGGGCGATGTCCATATCATCAAAGAAGCTTACGTACATTCCCACGCCGTTTTCATACTGTGTGAAATCTCCGTAATAATCCATGCCGGGGAATTCTCTCTCAGCAAGGATAAAAAATTCATCAGAAGCACAGAATACACCTTCTCCGCATATTTCTTCTGCCTTCTGTCTGTATTCAGCGATGATGTTTATTGTTTCATCGGCTTCCTGTTTTGTGAATGAGCGAAGGGGAGTGAGTCCGTCACGGTATTTCGTAAGCCCCACGGGAACGACCGAAAGACTGATGAGATTCGGGAGAAATTCCAGAAGATCGTTCAATGATCTTCTGAGTTCGTCTTTGTCGTTATATTCGGGACAAAGCACGATCTGAACGTTAAAATCTATTTCTCCGTCTTTGAGAACCCTGAGCTGATCCATGATCTTTGAAGCATTTTTGTTTCCCGTCATCTCGCATCTGAGCTGCGGATTTGTCGTATGAACGGAGATATTCATCGGTGAAAGCTTCAGATCGACAATTCTTTTTAATTCACTGTCGCTTACATTTGTAAGGGTAATGTAGTTTCCGTCCACAAAAGAAAGACGATAATCGTCATCCTTAAAAACAAGAGTATCCCTCACTCCGCCGGGCATCTGGTCCATGAAGCAGAAAATACATTTATTTGCGCAGTGCCTTGGACGATTGATCGTTTCATATTCAAAAGAAAGACCTATGGGGAGATATTCCGCATTTTCAATTTCTTTTGAGATGATATCATCGCTTCCCGGCATTTTATATGAAATACTTACCACATCCTCTGCCTGCGCGCAATAATAATCTATAATATCAAAGTCTTCTTTGCCGCCGAGGGATACCACTTCACATCCGGGAACGATCCCGATGATTTCTCCGAGGGATGCTTCAGATACATAAGTTACTGTTTTTTTCATAATCCTTCCTTCCAATAAACGGGACACGCCAGTGTCCCGTTTGTATTTTGATTCGTCCGGAAATTAAGAGTGTTTTCTCTTCTTTTTCTTTTTCGGTGTAGGCGGTTTGATGCCTTTCTTAGCTTCTTCAGCCTTTGCAGCTTCTTCAAGACGTTTCTTTCTTGATTTGAACACTGATCCGCCGCTGTTTTCAACGATTTCCATGTTGTGTTTGAGGTTGACGTTTTTGCGGAGGAACGCTTTTACAGCTTCGTGATATTCGTCATCAAGAACGATATACATAGCATTTGAGCCTTTTCCGCCTGAGTTGAATGATACTTTTACTTTCTTGGTTTTGTAATCAATACCGAATGAGTAAGAAGTGATCTCATCATAATAAAGGATACCTTTTGAGGTCAGAACGCCTTTGTCGTAGAAACCTTTTTTCGCCATTGTCTGAACGAGGGTGTTGATAATATAAAATACCATACCGCCGATAAGAAGAGCATATCCGAATGTCATCTGATCAAGCATATCAGAACCCTGTCCCGTGAAAAGGCTTATGCCGAATACTGTAAGGAACGGGAAGATAAAGATCGACTGTGCAAAAAAGTCAGTGTACATGATACTCTGAAGTGAAAGGAGCTGAACTCCGCCGAGAGCTGCTTTCTTTCTGAAGAATGTCACTGTATAAAAAAGATTCAGCGACAAGAGAACCGCTCCCAGAACAAATGTGATTCCGTTAAGTTTTTCCATTAAAAATTATTCCTCCGATGTGTTTTTGTCTTTTTTTGAAAGTGGATGATTGTATACTATTCTGTTGTCAAGATTATAAACTCTGTTGAATGTTCCGGCACTCTGCATATTCATATTCTTTTCAAACTGATTCATTCTTGCGTCCAGGACGTCAAGGTAATGTACGAGTTCTGCTTCTCCGAACATCGGCATCTTCGGGCTTCCGTATTCAGGCAGCTGATGATGTGAGAGAATGATATGTTTGAGCAGTGTTACCTTCTCATTGTTTATTCCGAGCTTATCTGCGGCAAGTTCGATATCGCAGATAGTCGTGATGATGTGACCGAGCAGGTTTCCTTCAACGGAATAATCCGTTGCGGCACCGTATTCAGAACTGATCATTTCCTTTATCTTGCCGATATCATGCAGCGCAACTCCCGCAAACACAAGATCCTTATTGAGGAAAGTGTATATTTCAAGAAGCTGTGCAGCACAGCGGAGCATTGTATATGTGTGATACAAAAGTCCGCCCCTAATCGCGTGATGATAGCTCTTTGCAGCAGGGTAATACAAAAGCTTTTCCCTGTTTGCCTCAAACAGATAAAGGGTTATCTTCCTTATGTCATCATCCTCTATCTGACTCAGAACGTTCACTATTTTATCATACATTTTCACAGAAGGGAAGGGGGCACATTCAATTAATTGCTCCAATTCCGCATCTGAAGGATGAAGGGGAGCGATCTTTTCGATGCGGAACTGAAGTTTATCATTGTAAACCTCCACAGTTCCCGATACTTTTGCAAAGATCCTGTCTTTGAAACTTTCTTCCAGCCCGTCATCAACGTTCCACAGTTTTGCTGAAATTTCACCTGAATTATCTGCCAGAACCGCATCGAGGTACGGTTTGTTGTTTTTGGCTTTTTTGATCTCAAACTTCTTGAGTAAGAATCCCTGTGAGATACTGTCCTTGTCTTTAAATTCCGTTATCTTCAATAATAGCCTCCGCTCAAATTTTTTTTAAAATAATGCTCTCATTATTTTACACTAATTTGTCTTCTTATGCTATAATAAATTATAAAAATCGAGGAAATAAATTTAATGAACAGATATGAATACGTATGCCGGATCGATGATCTGGGAGTAACAGTAATAGAAAACATCTTTATAAACCATTATCTGCCCAATGCGCTCGGAGATTATGTGAAAGTTTACCTCTACGCCCTTAAACTTTCATCATCAAGCAGAAGCGTTTCAATGAGCGACTCACAGCTCGCTTCCGCACTCAATCTTACAGAGAAGGACGTCGTCAGCGCCTGGGAATACTGGGAAAGCGAAAATGTCATATCGGTGATCAACACATCGGACACAAAAATAATCCGCTTTGAAAATCTCGCATCTGTGATGTTCGGCGGAAAGAAGATCCCCCCAAAAGAGCCGGCTCCTCTGAGTCACGCAATAGAAAACATGCTTCTTGAAATAGAATCCAAGGTCTCCCGCACTCTCGCTCATAACGAGAGGGATCTCATCCTTTCATGGGTCGATGAATATAATATCGCACCTCAGGCGGCGGTCCTTCTGGTGGAAGACTGCCTCAAGAGAAATGTGCGTTCCATAAATTACTGGGACAAGATCGCAAGGGTCTTCTTTGATGAAGGGATCTCAACATACGATCAGGCGCTGGATTTCTTTGAAAAGAGAGATGAGAGATACCAGCAGTATAAGGAGATACTGAAATATCTCGGGCTTTACCATAACCCGTCAGAACCGGAAAGACGCCTTATGGACAACTGGCTCGATACTCTTTCACTCGATATTGAAACTATAAAAAATGCCGCTGATGAAACTGTCGGAGCGAACCGCCCGAATCTGAAGTATCTGGATGCGATCATTCAGGCGAAGATCAGTGGAGAATCCCCGCAAACTGCAAGATCCCGCAAAAATAATCTCCGCACAACAGGAACAGAAATAAATTATAATTACGACGACCTTGAAGAATACCTCGTCATGGATTTTGACAAGTATTCCGAAGAAGAGGAGGATGACTGATGGGAAAAGCAGAGAGCATTCAGAGACATAAAGAATTAATTATCCGTCATAAAGAGAGTTTCCGTGAAAAAAGAGAACGGCTCACAAAAGACACCGTAATTGATACATACGAAAAAGAACTGGCATCTCTTTTCAGAAAATGTGCTTCAAGAGAGATCACACTTTCCGAATATGAAACAAAAAGTGCTGAGATCGAAGATAAAAAGAAAGCACGTCTTGCCATCCTCGGCGAACCGGCAGATGCGATGATATACAGACCGCTTTGTACTGTATGTGATGATACGGGAAGCGTCCGCGGCAAAATATGCAGCTGCCTTAACAGACTTATCCTTGAAGACAGCTATGAAGAGTCCGGTATATATGAAATTCTCAAAAAAGAAAACTTTGACAATTTCAACATCGATCTGTTCAGCGATGAGGTGAAGGATAACCGGAAGCGTTCCCAGAGATCCCAGATGACAGCCATCAGAAAAAGAATCGATGAGTATACGGAAAACTTCGATGAAGAAACATCTTCTCTATATTTCGTCGGATCTACCGGTGCCGGAAAGACATATCTTGCTCATTGCATAGCGAAAAAACTCATTGATGACGGATACTACGTTGTTTTCGTCACATCAAGCTCAATTACGAAAGAACTTGTCGATTATAATTTCGGAAGATGCGGATTCGATGCGGTTGAAAAATACTATAAATGTGACCTGCTCATTATCGACGACCTTGGAACGGAAGGCGGAAATGATTATACACGCAGCGCACTTTACGAAATAATAAACGAACGCATGTCAAAGGCAAAGAAAACTATCATTACAAGCAACTATACTCTTGAAAAGCTTAAAAACGTTTACGAAGAAAGGCTTATATCAAGGCTGAGCTCATATGAACACATTCCGTTTTTGGCGGGAGATCTCAGACTCAGAAGCAAAATGCTGAAAAAACAGAAATAATTACAAAGGAGTGTTATTAGAAAGGGTAGGGTAAGATATGAAAAAAATGCTTTTTTTAGTAAACGCTCATGCAGGGAAAACCGAAGTCAAGGCAAAAGCCATCGACATTATAGATATCTTTATAAAAGGCGGATACGAAGTAACGGTTCACACATCACAGCACCCGCTTGAGATACCGGGATATCTCGCAAGGAACGGAAAGATCTACGACACAATAGTATGTGCAGGCGGCGACGGAACACTGAATGAAACAGTAAACGGCCTTATGAGGATCGAAGAAGGCTTGCGCCCGAAACTCGGATACATCCCGACAGGTACAGTCAATGATTTTGCATCAACTGCTGGAATAAGCAAAAATGTCCTTCAGGCGGCGACGGACATAATTGACGGACAGCCCAGAAGAATCGATATTGCGACTTTCAACAAAAGGCATTTCACTTACGTCGCAGCATTCGGCGCCATAGCGGAAGTTTCTTTTGATACACCTCAGCATTATAAAAATATGTTCGGGAAAAGCGCGTATATACTCGAAGGACTGAAAAGAGTATCGAAGATACGTCCATATAAAATGCAGATTCAGTGGGGTGATTTTGTATTCGGAGGAGAATTCATCCTCGGCATGGTCACATCAAGCAGAAGCGTCGGCGGAATAGGAGTTTTTGAAAACGAAAAGGTCGATATGCGGATGGATGACGGATTTTACGAAGTAACGCTCGTGACAATGCCTAAAACGCTGACTGCAAGCGCAGACATGCTCAATGCACTTTTAAAGATGGATATAACGGATACAAACTCCATAATCAGTTTCAAAGCAAAGGATGTGTCTTTCCACAGTGAAACTCCCGTAGCATGGACTGTGGACGGAGAATTCGCAGGAAAAGTATATTCTGCGGACGTCAATGTAAATAAACAGGCCATTCAGCTTATTACGAATCCGAAAGGCGTTTCTGCGGATGATTTTACGTTGCCACAGAGATATCCGATACTGTAAAAAAAATGACATATTTTAACGATAGGGTTGCATTCTGCAACCTTTTTTAGTATAATATCCACAAAGATATTATTCTGCAAAAGAAAGCTTTTGCAGAATATTCTTCAGAAAATGTTTTCGATTTGTATTCTCATATTGGCTTTGTTTGTTTTGATTTTGACTCCGGATCTTATTACGTTGAGCAGTTTGATGAGCTGCCCAGACCGCTTCTCATGTCTGATGCTGAGTTCGGGCGTTTGTTTAACTGTTCACATCTTCTTTCGTATGATTTGTTTCTTGATCCTTTTATCCTTGATGGATTTATGCAGGGTGTATCTATTGAGGCTCTTCTGAAGCTTGATGTCCTCAGATATTTTGCTTCTTGAGATATATTTATTTTTGGAGGTATAAAAATGGTTTTAATTGGTAAATCCTCTTTTAAAGCTAAAAACGGAAACGACTGTTATTTGACTGTATGGATTTTCCCCACTAAAAGACAGAGTTACGAAGGTCTCGAAACTGTAACAAAGTTTGTTTCATCTTCTATCTTTGCCCAGCTTTTTGTTTTTAATGAGTATGATGTTGCTTTTGACATGAATGGCAATATTACATCTGTATCAAATGGTCGTGCGTCCGACTTTTTTGATATCCCCTTAGCTTAATTTTCCTGCCGGAGGTGTATTTATGTTTAAGAAATTCTTTTCAGTTTCAATCATTATCCTTCTTCTCTTTTCAGTAGCATCTCCGGCATTTGCTTCTGACATTACCGGATATGACGCAGCTGTGTATTATCCTCAGCCACCTGTCGATGAGTATTCCGGATGGTTTTCTTATAAGACCTCTTCCCAGGTAATCACTTACGCCTGGACTTTCCTTCCGTATCACGGCTCATTCATTAGTGGTTCCGGTGAAGTTGGGAATGCTTCAACCTATCTTGAGGTCGATTATCTTCCCTCTACTTCCAATTTTAGTTTCACTCTGTATCCTGGTTTTTTTGAACAGTCAAATTTTATAATGTATCGGTATGTGACTGATCTTTCCGATTCTTCAACTGACCTTCAGCTCGTTGAATATCTTACTGTTAATGGATCTACTACATTAACTTATCCTCGTTACTCGGCGCCTCTTGCTTATGCATTGGGTGGCGCTGTCGCCTTTATGGATTCCGAAAATTCTGCCTTGCCTGCGATGAATATTACGTTCGGTGAGGATTCTAATACTAATTACGATCTTAATCTCTTTTATAATTATTACCGCAACCTCATGGATGTCCTCTATCCTGCTATTTCTGAAGCGTTCGCGGATATTAAAGGTATTGAAGCTTCAGCTGAGGCTCTTGTATCTTATCAGACTGACATTCTTCGTGAAGTATCAGCTATTTCGACTATGGTTATTTTGCAATTTGGCTCTGATAATCCTGATGATACTCGGACTATTCGTGACTTGTTGGTTGAGATCGCTACGAATACCGGTTCTTTCTCTGAGGACGATATTTCCAGTATTACTTCTAATCTCTCTCTTATCTCTCAGCGTTTATCTACTATTCATTCTGATTTGACAAACCCTAATGCTACTTTGATTTATAATCTTCGTCGTTTAGTTTCCGTAGCCGAAGGATCTGAGGATCAGTTGATTTCTGTAGTTGGTATTTTAGAAGAGTTACATAGTTTTCTTACCATGGGTGAAGCTACTCTTGATGATTCTCTTTATTTGTGCTTTTCAAATTTTGTTAATCGTATTTATGATGATGAATACACGCGCGACCTCTGGATTGAGCTTACGGAACTTGTTCTCCGTCCGACTGTAATTGCCGGTACTGAGATTGCTTTGGATTCTAAATTCCCGGATGATTATGGAGATTCTGTTCTTCAGAAAATGGATCAGCTTCTTGCCGCCATGGGTGCCGAGCCTCGTGAGGAGCTTGATTATGAGGCATCTGAAGACAATTCCATGTCTGTCTTCACGTTCTTTAACGATTACGTTCTTGCCCCCTTCAGGTCGCTCTGGTCTCGCATCTCTTCTGTGTTCATCTTCGATTCCGGCTCTCAGAGTTCTGGCAACGTAATTTTTGATTATCTTTTTGATGGCTCGCGTTTAGATGGACTTAACAGTCTTGATTCAGTTGATTGGGGTGAATTGCCATGATCAATATATTTAACCTGCTTTTCATGAACAGGGAAGTTGATTTTCTTTTCACGCTTTTCGTCTTTCTCTTGTTGATTCGGTTTATCTGGAGGGCTTTATTCCATGATTGATTTCTTGTTTGATTTTGTTAATTTCTTCGGCGCATCCGGTGATGCTTATTCGATGCCAGCTCCAGTGCTTGCATTTGTTCAGCTTGCCTTATGGTGTTTTATCGGTACTGTCATTCTTTTCTCATTCCGGCTTGTCCTTAGCCTTATCAGAGGGTGGTAGTATGTTTGAAGCACTCCGGTATATCATCGTTGACCTTTTCAACCTTTCCAGGGATATGTTACAATCTGTCTCATTTGGTGATTTTGATCTTTATGATTTTTTTATAAGCATTATTATGATTTTCGTCGTCTTTAAGATCGCACGAGCTATTATTGGAGAAGAATTATGATTGATGTATTAAACGAACTTATCGGGCGTTCAGCCTTTGTCAACTCAGAAGTATTTTTCTATGACATCGAGTATTGGTCTTGTGTTTTTATCATTTGTGTATTCCTGTATTGTTTCTTCCGTTTCTTGTCTTACATGTTCGGAGGTCGCTCATGAGCGCTTGTTATCCCCTTTCAACTCTTGTTGATCTGATCATTGATCATGACTTGTATTCTATAAATGATCTTTATATTCTTCTCTTGTCTGATGATCAATATTCTTACCTTCGTTCTCATGTCGTCAGCAATTATTCTTTTCTCAGATCTTACCTTTTTTCTCGTAGATCTAAAAAGGAGGCTTTAAATGAGTAATGTTTTTACTTCTTTCATTTCTTACTTCCTCCCGGCTATTGCTGATTTCCTTCAGTCTGAGCCTATTATATATTTTACTTCTTGTTTTCTTCTTTTGGTTATCATCGGTATTATACGCCGTTTGATATATATTTCTCGTTAGGTGGTTTTTAGTTTATGGAAGTATCTTTTACAATGTCAGGTTTTATTGATGCTATCACAACTTTTTTTACTGCTGTTACCGGGTATATTGTCCAGGTCTCTGATTTTCTTCTGTCTGAACCTATTATATATTTTACTTCTTTTTTTCTTCTTTATGTTATCATCGGCCTTATACGCTGTTTGATATATATTATTCGTTAGGAGGTTTAAATTTATGGAAGGAGCTTTTACAATGTCAAGCTTTATTGAGGCTATTACTACCACCTTTACTGCTACCATCGGTTATATTTCCGAGGTTGCTGACACTATTCAGGAAGAGCCTATTCTTCTCTTTTTCTGTGCCCTTCCTGTAGTTGGCATTGGAGTTGGTATGTTTAAAAGGCTTATCAGCGTCCATTAGTTATTTCCGAAAGGTCCCCCGGTATAACCGGGGGCCCTTTCGTATCCGGAGGTTTTATGTTTTTATTTTTTACTATTTTTCTCTTCTATCTTTTTCATTTGTTTCATTTGCCCAAACGAAAAAAAATCAAACCTGCTTTAAATTTATACTTCGGTCTCCCCGGATCCGGGAAGTCTACATACGCCGCTGCCCTGGTTAACGGTTGTCTTCGTGCCGGTATTCCTGTGTATTGTAATTTTCCGGTTAAAGGCACTTATCAATTTGATCCTGTCTCAGATCTGGGGAGAGCTAATCTCCATGACTGTGTCATGATCATTGATGAAGCCGGTTTGTGTTTTAATAATAGGAATTACGCTAAGTTCTCTCAGAACAATCTTGAGTTTTTCAAGCTTCACAGACATTATAATGTTGAAATACACGTATTCTCTCAGGGAATTAACGATGCTGATATTAAGATCCGTCAATTGGCTCAGAAGATCTTTTTTCTTGAGAAAACTATATTTCCTTATTTCTGCCGCATCCGTCGTATTAGACGCTTCCTGGGTGTCGATGAGAATGGACAGTTGATTGATAAATATGGATTTGTCCTCTTTTCCAAGAAGTTTGTTTGTCTTCCGAGGTATTGGAATATGTTCGATAGCTTTATTAAACCGATGAAGTTGATCGAAGAAACGTTTAAGTATATTGAGCCTGTTGCAAAACTGCCCATTTGGAGGCGGATTGATTGTATCACCATCGCCCAGGTCGAGGCTCATACACTCGGTTTGCCCCTCGCTAACTATGTCTGCGAACCGCTTGATACCCTCGTCGGTCATAAATTAAGATCACAAAAGTAATTTCTTCTTGACACCACGCCTCCGGCGTGGTATCTTTATCTTGAAAGGAACGTGATACTCTTAGAACTATGGAAAGACATACATTAAGTACGGAGCAGGAAATGGAGTTGAGGGAAAATATGGTATCTTCCATATCCCCTGATTATGCAAAATATACATCAATGATTCCGAGATTTCAGGAATTTGCACGCAATTCCACGGATAAATTCAAGAATAGAAAGCTTTTCACTGAAAAAGTAATAAATTCTGATTGTGGATCTAAAGCACTTGTGTTATACTCACAGACAGGAAGACGCACAAAAGTCATCTCTATCGAACGTTGTCACAATCGTTTTTGTCCTCTCTGTTCTTTCATCGAACAGAAAAAAGATACTCAGCGTGTTGAGTATATCATGCAGCAGGCTTCCCAGGTGGAAGACTCTGCGCTTCTCGCTTTCACTCTCTCCTATCCGAATTGTTCCGGAGCTCAGCTTAATGATGAAATAAAGCTTCTTAATTCCTCTTATAACAAGTTTTATAAACAACTCGAAAGAGAAGGATATATGTTAGGGTCTTTCAGAAAGTTGGAGGTAACTTATAACGATGACACTAATACTTTTAATCCTCACCTTCATGTTTTGTTTCATATTCGTAAGTCTTTATACTTTGGAACGGAATATTACAAAGAAGCAGATGTTTGGAGACAAATATGGTCTCGTTGTAGTAATCGTGAAGATATTAAAAACTTTTACGTACGTTGTTTCGATCCTTCTCGCGATACTCTTTCTGCTTCGTTTATTAAGGAATATTCTTTTTACTCTGTTAAGCCTTCTGAGATGATGCATTCTCAGGAAGTCTTTGATTATATGGTCAGTGCTCTGAAGTCTAAGCAGGTGTATACTTTGGGTGGTTCTCTCCTTGAATTTGGTCTTTATTTTGACGATAATAAAGATACAATCCGTAAAAGTAGGGCTTTTGCAGAATAATACAGGCGATTTTTACGGGAAAGGAGGACTGACAATGTCGACATATCATAAAGAAGAAAATCTGAAACTTACCATGAAATTACGCGGAATCCTTGAAAAGCTTCCTGAATTCTGTACTGATTTTTTCAGAGGAATTGCAGATACGCATCAGATAAAAACTCGTATCGTTTACGCAGACGATCTGAGAATATTTTTCTATTATCTGTATAACAATGATAAAAAATTCAAAGACAGAGAAAGTCTGACTGATTTTTATGTTGAAGATCTTGACAACATATCAGCCATCGACATTGAAAAATTCTCCGAGTTTCTTTCGGCATACCAGATGCCGCATTGGCAGGATCAGAACAAAATGGTCACATACACAAACGCTGCAAGCGGAAAAATGAGAAAATTATCAACGCTGAGAACGTTTTATAAATATTACTATAAAAAAGAGATCATTAAAACGAATCCTACGGTCCTCGTAGACTTACCGAAGATAAAAGAAAAACCAATAATCCGTTTAGAGCCAAATGAGAGCGCCGATCTGCTTGACGCGGTCGAATCCGGCGATACTCTGACCGAAGAGCAAAAAAAACGCACAAAAATGCCTTTGAGGGATCTTGCCATAATTTCATTACTGTTAGGTACAGGAATACGTATAAGTGAATGTGTGGGAATCGACGTGTCAGACATCAATTTCAAGGACGACAGTTTTCTCGTAACGAGAAAAGGCGGAAATCAGGCAATACTGTATATGCCGGGAGAAGTCAGGGATATTCTTCAGAGATATTATGAAGAAGAACGCAAAGATATGGAGCCTCTGCAAGGCCATGAAAATGCTTTTTTTCTGTCATCACACCGTAAACGCATTGGAGTGAGCAACGTACAGAAAATGTTAAAAAAATACACCGATACGGTGGTTTCGCAAAAAAAAATATCTCCTCATAAACTTCGTTCCACTTACGGCACGAATCTTTACAACGAGACCGGAGATATATATCTTGTAGCTGAGGTTCTGGGGCACAGCGACATCAATACGACAAAGAAGCATTACACTGCTATCAATGAAGACAGAAAACGCAGTGCCGCCAAAGTTACCAAGCTACGAAAAGAATAATTTGTATATAAGGAAGGTTTATTACATATCCAAAGGAATCAGTATTGTGCGTCCTTGTTCGACCGTTGAGCCGACAAGGGCGTTTGCTTCTTTTATGTTATATATAATTTCTCGAACATCTGTTTTTGCATAGTTGTGCTTCTGAGCAATACTCCACAGAGTATCGCCGGATGTTACCGTATATTCCACATAAGTTCTTTCAGCTTGTTCTTCTTTACCCATTACTGTTCCGAAAACGCATGATACAGCCAAAATTGCGATAAGTGTAAGGGAAAACACCAATCTTTTCTTATTTACTATTCTTATTCTGATTCTTCTTTTAGTCATTATTTTGCTCCGTTTTTTGCTATTAGAACATTTGTTCATTGAGAGTATATCAAATATATGTTCGCTTGTCAATATTTTTTAGAACAAATATTTGACTTTTTCATTCATCTGCGTTATAATGCACTTGAATAAACTAAGAAAAAGGAAATTCAGCCATGTACGAAGATTTAACAGGCACACAATTTGCCATATTTGACTATATAAAGGATTATTATCAGAAAAAGCACTTCCCTCCCTCAGTCAGGGAGATCGTTGAAAATACAGAACTGAAATCCACAGCTTCCGTTCATTATCAGCTCAAAAGACTCGAAGAAAAAGGGTATATCAGACGCGACGCTTCCCTGCCGAGAGCTCTGGAGATCTTAAAAGGCGTTGAACAGACTCCTCCCGCAAGCATATCCAATGTAAGTTATGTGGAAACAGAAACGGATAATGTTCCCGTACTCGGAACTATCCGCGCAGGGCAGCCTATATATGCATATGAAGAATACGACGAGTCCTACCCTCTCCCGTCAAGCTACACAAGGGGACAGAAATGCTTCATGCTGAGAGTTGTCGGAAACAGTATGATCAATGCCGGAATACTTGAAGGTGATATGGTAATCGTCCGCGAACAGAATACTGCCCGCAACGGTGACATCGTCGTTGCTCTCATTGAAGACGAAGCAACAGTAAAAACATACTATCTTGAAGAAAACCGCATCCGACTCCAGCCGGAAAACCCGATGCTTGCCCCGATCTATACAAGGGACTGCACGATCCTCGGCAAAGTGATCGGCGTCGTAAGATGGATGTAATATGAATATTTCGAAACCGAATATCACTACATCGGTCCTGACAGACGGATACGATCTTTCTGAGATGTTTGAATATGTATCCGACACAGAATCACCGATAAGCGAGTATTTATTTTCAGAGGAGACGGCTAACAATGCCGAAATGAAAAACGGTCAGATCGACACCTGTATATTAAAAAAATGCAGATTGTCCGAGTCTAAAATCATCCGTTCATATATCAGAGATTCGGAATTCATAAACTGTGATTTTTCCAACACGGACTTTACGGAAACGACCTTCCGACGTGTGCGTTTTACGGGATGCCGGCTTACGGGAGCCAAATTCGTAAAATCCCTTATAGATGACGTCATTTTCGAGGACTGCAAAGCGGATTATTCCAACTTTTTCGGTGCAACAGTGAGAAATGTACTGTATCGCGGCGGAACAAACAAAAACAGCAACTTTCAGGAACTGAAGATCAGGAATCTTGCTTTCTCGGGAGCTGATCTTGGGAGATGTGAGTTTTTGCACACTCGTCTGAAAGGCATCGATCTGTCTGACAGCATCATCACGGGAGCTGCATTCACAGAACAGGACATAAAGGGCGCGACATTATCATATGAACAGGCTCTTTATGTAGCACAGAATATTCTTCAGATAAGGATATCCGATTTTTAAGGTAAAACATGAAAAAGATTATTTGTTACGGAGATTCAAACACATTCGGACATAACGCAATAGAATTCAAAAGATATGACGAAAATACACGTTGGTGCGGCATATTAAAAAAGAATATGTCGGATAAGGCCGAAATAATCGAAATGGGGCTTAACGGCAGGACAGTCGGCACGGACGAATCACTTATTTCAGACAGAAATGCCGCAAAAACAATAGAAAGCGAATTGCAAGCCTATAATGCGGATATTATAATCATAATGCTCGGAACAAACGACTGCAAAACAGATTATAAGTATTCCGCAGATGATATCGCAGGACATATGGATCTTCTGCTCAAAAAAGTAAAGAACATCTCTCCTGCAAGCAGGATACTTCTTGTGTCCCCCGTCCCGATGACTGAAAAATGTTCCGCAAGCTCACTGGGATTCGATATAAATTCGTCGGATGTTTCAAAACAGCTTTCGGAAAAGTATCAGCTTCTCGCTCAGAAGCATCAGATAAACTTTACAGATGCAGGGAAATGGAATGTGGAGCTTACAGGTGACGGATGCCACTACACAGCAGACGGCCACAAAACGTTTGCGGAAAACATCATAAAAGTCATATCCGACATATTGCAATTTTAAGAGGAGGTTCACACCTCCTTTTTCAGTATTTATTTCTTTTTTATCGGATGACGGATCACTGTCTTCATTTTTTCGGGAGATGCTTTTCTCGGGTCAGAGAGATAAATCTCATGGTGGAGTCTTGTATCAGAAAAATCGTTCACATACCCATTTTCCTCAAGGAATCTGTCCATTTTTCCAATCGTTTCAGGTTCATCGTCATAAGAACCGATATGCATACACTGAACGCAAAGCCCTTCGTCTACCGTAATGAATTTCACAGAGGAAAGATCTGTCTTTTTCTTCTTTTCAGCTTCCGCAACTGCCCACTCGAAATCTTTCTCCGTCACAAAATCCGGAAGACGGAGAAGTGAGATAAATTTCAGTTCGCCTTTGCGTCCGTAATCCATTCCGCTCATACCTTCTATCCACCAGAACCCCTCAAGCGGCGGGACCACATAATCGAAGTATCCTTCAATGCGATAATCTGTTTTCTTACTCATTTTCAAAGTGTATGCCACGCTGTAAAGCGCTTCAACGCTTCTTTTGTATTCCCCGCCTTCTTCATTCGGATCCCCCATTCCATACACAGCAATATAATTCATTTCAGGTATTGCAATCACTTCCGGTTTATCTTTAGGCATATAATATTCTTTATATTCTTTTTTGAAATCAAATACCATTTTTCCTCTCCATCACGCTTAATATTCCAATATCATTATATCGAACATCTGTTTACGTGTCAATTACGATTTTATATCCCGGGCCTATACTGAAACAACGCATAATGTATACGTTAATTAGTATTCTAACTTTAATGGTATTAAAAACCAAACTTTTTTCTCAGATATAACATATTCATGTTGACAAAATCGTGAAACAGCGTTAAAATTAGTTCGTTAAATAATTTTATGTGCAGTTCGATGTTTAAACATCGAATTTATTTTGCAACATTTTCATTCCAACTGCACAAATCCAATTCCAGAAAGGGGTAAACATGCAAAGCAAAAAAGCAGCGGAATTAAGTCGCAACGACCTTACTTCCGGAAATATCGTCAAAAAATTGTTATTATTCGCTCTCCCCATCATCGGAGGCAACATCGTTCAGCAGCTTTATAACGTAGTTGACACTATCGTAGTAGGCAACTTCGTCGGACCGGATGCGATCGCAGCAGTAAGCGTATCTTTCCCGGTAATGATGATGTTCAACGCTATCTTCATGGGTCTTTCAATGGGTGCTAACATCGTAATCTCACAGAAACAGGGCGCGGGAGACTCAGATGCTCTCACAGCAGCTCTTACAACAACTGTCTCTATCACGATTTACGGCGGAACGATCATCACTGTTCTCGGTCTGTTTTTCGCAAGACCGATGCTTGAACTCTTAAAAACTCCCGCAAACATTATTGACGACTCAACAAGCTATCTCTTTATCGTATTCATCGGTACTGTAGGAAACATGCTTTACAATACATGTAACGGTGCTGCAAGAGGTATGGGCGACAGTAAATGGGCGTTTTATGTTCTCGCAATTTCAAGCGTTACAAACATAGTCTTAGACCTCGTATTCGTAGTTGCATTCGGCTGGGGCGTTATGGGCGTTGCAATCGCTACAACACTCGCACACATCCTTTCAGGCGCTATCATGTTCTACAGAATAGCTTCAGGCAAATACCTTGGAAGAATCGACCTCAAGAGAATCGGAAGAATCGACAAGGATATTATGAGAACAGTTCTCAGACTCGGTATCCCGTCATCAATTCAGTCAGCAGCTTCTTCAATCGGAAGCCTTCTCGTTCAGACATACTCTAATATGTTCGGTTCAGCTTACATCTCCGCTAACTCCATTGCCGTAAAGATCGACGGATTCGCTATCATGCCGATTATGGGTCTTGGTATGGCAATTACAACATTCGTTGGCCAGAACATCGGTGCCGGCAACGAAAAGAGAGCTGATGAAGGTCTCAAGAAAGTTTCCCAGATGATCCTTGTTATAGGTATTACTCTCGGAATCATCCTTTCAAACTTCGGTTATTACATCATGAGACTCTTCACAGACGATGCTGTGGTTCTTTCCATGGCCGGAAGAGGACTTAAGGTTCTTGCCATCACATACTGCTTCATGGGTCTCAACAACGCGTGCAGCGGTTCAATGAGAGGAAGAGGATATGCAACATTCCCGGCAATCATAGCTATGTTCTCTACATTTGCACGTATTCCGTTCGCATACTTCATGGCTGTCAAACCGCTTTGCGCAGAAGCAGATGCAGCTGTAGCAGCAGGACAGTTCCTTACAAGAGATCTCGCTCTCGCAGCAGGTGTCGGCGTTGAAAACAACTTCATGGGTATGTTCTGGAGTATGGCGCTTACGACGATCCTCAGTGCGATTATCATGGTAGTTTACTACTACTTCGGTAACTGGAAGAAAAAAGCTGTAAACTCAGCAAAGCGCGGTCCCGGCCCGAAAGGTGCTCCCGGAAAAGCTCCCGCACCCACAGCAAAAGCTGAAGGAAAACAGAACATTCCTTCAGAAACAGAACCCGCAGCAGAAACATCAGAGAAACAGGAAGAATAGTCTTTTAAAGCATAGAAGACCGTCATAATTGACGGTCTTTTGTTATGCCTGCTCCCATATGATTATCGGTGTGAAGTCTGAGGCATCTTCATGTCCCAAAGTCAGCATACTGATCTCTTCGGGGCTTTTGCGGCTTTTTTTTGCTATTTCGAACACACTCATACCTTCGGTCTGATAATAGATATTTACCTTGATATAGTCGTTGTTCTCTGTTTCGTATTCACTTACGGATATATCCGAAACTTCAATGATACTTACTTCGTTCATTTCATATAATTCCACCAGAACTTTACAGACAGTTTCCATCGCCGATGAAGTAACGTTTCTTACGGTATCAATAATCGTATATTCACAAAAGTATTCCCCTCCTTCCTTCATGACGCTTCCCGCACCGAGTCTTTCTTTCATATCGCAAGAAAAAACTGACGGTTCATTGTCATCTCCGAAAAGAAGAATACACCCGGCATTCAGGTTGATTTCCATATCCCTGCCTTTATTATCACGAACTTCGGTTATCTTCACATTTTCCATCGCCGCAACAGCCATTGATGCAATGCTTCCATACTTTATGTCAGATATATCTTTGAAAATAATTTCTTTTTGTAATACTTTTTCTATTTTAATACATTTTTTACTGACATATTCACAAGATATATTCATCTCGGGACTGAAAATATCCCTGATGGAACCAACTCTGATGTTGTTTATCAGGCGAATTCCTATGTCGAGTTTCACATCCATGTGAATTTCTGTATCATCCGAATCCGGCTGTGTGTATGCGTCAGCCATTGATACCTTACATTCTGCAGAATAATCATTGAACTTCACGCTGTACGGGACTTCACAGAAATTGCTGAATGCAACATTTTCATCAATGACATGATAAGAATACGTATCATCGTCATTCAAGTGGCTGTAAAGTATGCATTTTTTAATAAAACCGTTGACGAGTACTCCGGCAGGTGAATGATTGGCTTTCACGTCACATACATCTGCCGATGCATAAATTATCTTTACCCCTTCCGAAAAGCCCGATGAATGAGAATATTCATAAGCTGCGGCGGAGCGGACGACAGATATTCCTGAAAGCTCCTTGTACTGCTCATCTTTGAAAATAGGAATATTATATCCATAATCAGGCAATGTGGAAATTTCTTCGTCAAATAACATTTGTCCGCTCACAGTCACAGTTATACTGACATCACACCTTCTTCCTTTTATGGGAATTATTTCCACGTCAGACACTTCACACTTTCCCCAGAATACTCCGCTGTCCTTTTCACAGGGCTCAGTCATCTCAAACGGTATCGAGAAAGATATCCTGTCACATCCACCATTTTCTGATACATACATGACTTCACCGATGCAGTTTCCGGAATAAAAGAAAGTCTTGTTCCGGACCGAATTCTCCGAAACTGAAGGAGTGATCTTCGAAAAGATCACCGTGCTGATGGACGCCATATTCTCTGCTATCCTGACCGTATCTGAGATACTGATCTTTTTGTTTATATATACTCCCGCTGTTGAGATCCTTAATTTATCGCTCATATTAAACCTCCTGTTGTTGGAGTATATGCAAAAATATATCATTTAGAACAAATACACTACCCTACTATTCTTATTTTATCTCCACTTACGATCTCTCTGATCTCATCCTCACTTATCGTCTTCTTGTTTATAAGCTCTTCGGAAAGTTTCAGGACGATATCTTTATTATCGCTTATAAGAGCAGTACATCTTTTGTAACATCTGTTCAGAACTTCCGATACAAATTTATCCGCAGAATTCCTGTATTCACCTCCATGCTCCCTTATTGATGCCACATTGAAATATTCATTACTCATGCCGTGTTCCGTAAACATACACACCGCAAGTTCATTAGCCTTCCTGAGGTCGTTTTGCGCGCCTGTAGTAATCCTCCCGAGCATAACTTCTTCTGCCGCCCTGCCTGCCAGAAGGACGGAGATCCGTTTTTCGAATTCTTCCGTGTCTATCAGGTTGTCGTCTTCCCTCTCTCCCATAACTACCATTCCGAGTGCCTGAGCACGGGAAACGACAGTTATCTTCTGAGGAAGTGTATTCATAAATGCAATATGTGCCATAGCGTGCCCCGCTTCGTGGATGGCGACAGTCCTGAGGTCACGATCCGATAATCTGACGGAATTATTTTTTATTCCTGCCGTGGTCTTTAATATTGCCTCATCGAAATCTTCACTGAGTATACAGTTGTGTGAATTTCTGATGGCCAGAATAGCCGCCTCATTGACCACATTCGCTATCTCTGCCCCGCTCATGCTCGTGGTGCGCGAGGCTATATTTTTAATATTGACCTCTCCGGAAATCGGCTTGCCTTTCATATGGATCGCCAATATCTTTTCCCGAGCGATCATAGACGGATTTCCGACATATATCTGCCTGTCAAATCTTCCGGGGCGGACAAGCGCCTTGTCAAGAAGATCTATGCGGTTCGTGGCACCAATGAGAACGATCCCGTCCGAAGAGTTGAATCCGTCCATTTCTATGAGAAGCTGGTTCAGCGTCTGATCACGTTCGGAGTTGCTGTCTGTGTTGCGGCTTGCGCCGATTGCATCTATCTCATCAATAAAAACAATACAGTTTTTTCTCTTTCTTGCGTTTTCGAACAATGTTCTTATCCTTCCGGCGCCAACTCCGACATACTTCTCAATAAACTCCGAGCCGCTCGCATAAATAAAATCCACATTCGCTTCATTTGCAAGAGCTTTTGCGATCATTGTCTTGCCTGTCCCGGGTGGTCCGTAAAACAAGACACCTTTGGGAAGTTTTGCGCCGAAGTTTCTGTATTTTGCAGGATCTTTTATGAAATCCGCTATTTCCATAAGTTCCTCTTTTATCTCTTCCATTCCCGCGATATTTTCGAATGTGACATCGCTGTGTCTTTTTTCCTGACTTTCAGGTTCATAATTGTCCGAATCTCCGCCTGTTGCCGTCATCTCTTTACGGGAATAGTCTTCTGCGGAATAATACATAAAGACTGCACAAATGACTGAAGAAGCTATATTAACAGTAATCGCCGCATAATAATTTTCTGCGGCAAAAAAGGCAATGCTGAGAACGAGAGTTATTCCGAGCGTCCACAGAACGTATTTTTTCGTTTTGGTCATTTTTTCACCTCGTCTTTTTATATCTATTCTTGATTTTTTTGCATTTAAATATGCAAAAATTATCCTGCAAGTGTTCATAAATGAGTTTGGTGTGCTATAATAAAAGAAAAAAGGAGGCTCACCATGGCTGAAATTAAAAAGAATATATTTGACGGAGTATTTGAAAAAGTTAAGGATTTCACAGAAGATGCAATGAAAAAAACATCTGAAATCGTTTCTGATTTAGGCGACAAGATCGATGACGGAATCGAAGCTGCAAAAGATAAAGTACAGATCGAAAAAATCGAATATGCCATCAACAAAAAACTTCGCGAACTTGGAACAGCTTATTACAAAAACGCAAAAGCAGGCGAAGCTACAGACCTTGATGCGATTGTAGCTGAAATCGATGCATTATATGCTGAGATCGAAAAAGTAAAATCTGACGATTGCGAAGCATGCGGCGAAGACAAAGATGAATGCTGCTGCGAAACAGTAGAAGCAGAAGTAGTTGAAACACCTGAAGTAACGGAATAATATGCAGAAGAGAACTTTAGGAAAGACAAACCTTTTCGTATCACTTCTCGGAGTGGGAGGAATCCCGCTCCAGAGATTTGACGAAAAAAATGCTCTTGATATCCTCAGAGCGGCTCTTGAAAACGGAGTGAATTTCGTAGACACTGCGAAGGCTTACACCAAAAGTGAAGCGCTTATAGGATATGCTCTCGAAAAGCTCGGCAGAGACAACTTCTTCATCGCTTCAAAATCAAAATCAAGGGATTATGCTTCAATGAAAAATGACATTCTCACATCCCTTGAAGCATTGAGAACAGACCACATTGAGCTTTATCAGTGCCACTGTGTGGCAAGCGATGAAGAGATCGAAAAGATCTTTTCAGAAGACGGCGCATACAAAGCTCTCCTCGAAGCGAAGGCCGAAGGAAAGATCTCTCACATCGGGTTTTCCGCTCACAAACCTGAAATTGCAGAAAAACTCATCAAGACGGATAAGTTCGACACTGTGCAGTATGCGTATAACTACATAGAAGTCAAAGGTAAGGAAGTATTCGAGCTTGCAAAGCAGCACGGCATGGGAACCATCGTAATGAAACCCATGTGCGGCGGAGCTGTCCGCAACAGAGAGCTTTCACTCAGATATATTGCAAAGTGCGAATATGTTGACGTGATGATCCCGGGCGTTGACGATGACAAACAGCTTTTACAGAACGTTTCTTACGTTGAAAAAGCTGAAATACCGTTCACAGACGAAGAACTCTCCCTCATCAACAAAGAAGTTGAACTCCTCGGTCATAACTTCTGCCGCAAATGCGATTACTGCCAGCCATGTCCCAATCAGATCAACATCTCCAACGTTCTCATGCTCGACGGTTATTACACACGCTATGACCTTAAAGACTGGGCAAAAGACCGTTATGACGATTCTGTGGAAAGATGTGTCGAATGCGGTGAATGTGAAACACGTTGCCCGTATGAGCTTCCAATCAGAGAAATGCTCAAAGCGGCACACGAAAGAATGAAACATTAATTTTATCAGGCACGGACAAACTGTGCCTGAATTTATATTTATCCCGGAGGAAAAATGCAAAGACCAATAACCACGCTTTTTATGCTCATGTCCGTTGACGGAAAGATAAGCACGGGGGCGACAGATAAACTTGACGTAGATACTGATTTCCCTAAAATTCCCGGACTCAGAGAAGGGCTTTATCAGTATTACGATATCGAACAGACAACGGATTTATGGTCTCTTAATTCCGGCAGAGTCCAGGAGAAAATGGGCGTTAATACAAAAGATATGCCGGATAAATCACCTGTATCGTTTGTTCTGATAGATAACAAACACCTTACAGAACACGGCGTTCGATATTTTTGCAGGTTGTCAAAAGAGTTTGTACTTGTAACGACAAATAAAGATCATCCTGCATATAATGTCAGCGAAAAGAATCTTCACATAATTTACCACGAAGAATTTTCACCTTCCGGAATGCTCAGAACCCTCAAAAATAAATTCGGATGCGAAAGACTGACAATCCAGAGCGGAGGAACATTAAACGGGTTATTTTTACGCGAAAAACTGTTTGATTATGTGGACATCGTCGTTGCTCCTGTGTTGATCGGTGGAAAAGACACTTCTACGCTGATAGACGGAAAGTCCCTCATGTCGGAAGACGAACTTTCCGCCCTTGGAATTCTTCAGCTCGATAAGTGTGATGTGCTTGAAGGGTCATATCTGAGACTGAGATATAAAGTTATTTCATAAAAAAACGGACTGTCGACAGTCCGTTTTCTATTTTAGTCCATTTCAAGTATTTCATCTACCATACCCTGAATCTCTTTGACAAGGGATTCTTTCTGAAGCATTACATAAAGCTCTCTGGACGGCATGGAGTAAGTCTTTCTGAATGCATCGCTTCCCGTTGCACTTGCTGTGGAGAATGTCCATTGTTTCATATCGGTAAGCTGCATATTCAGGAGCGCGAAGATCTCTTCGGAAGAAACGTTTGTTCTTGAGTGTTTTGCAATTACGTCAAGAACGTCATTGAAGTTTGTGATGATCTCGGGAGAGATCACTCTGTTTACAACGCCTTCAAGGAATGCCTGCTGATTCTTTCCTCTGTCACGGTCGCCTTCGGGAAGTGATTTTCTTTCCCGGCAGAATGCAAGAGCCGCATCACCTGTAAGATGGTTGTATCCCTTTTCAAAATAGTAACGCTTGCCGGAATATGAGTAACGTGATGAGAATTTCAGACGGCTGTTTACGTCAACTCCTCCGATAGCATCAATGATCTCAACTACGGATTTAAAATTGACTTTTACATAATAGTCAACATCCACGTCATACAAAGCTCCGAGCGTCTTCATTGAACATTCAATTCCGTACATTCCCGCATGAGTAAGTTTGTCCATTCTGTTGCGGTTGCCGTTGAGGGCTACGTAATAATCTCTCGGAGTATTGATGAGAAGAACTTTTTTGTCAACGGGGTTTACGACCATAAGGAGGTTTACGTCAGAACGTGCATAATCAGAGAATGAACTTCCGCTTCTGTCATAACCGCTGACATATACAACAAACGGCTCTGTAGTAATGTCGTTGATGTTTGTGTTTACAACGACTTCGGATTCGAAATTAGCGTAATATGCATATCCTGTACGTGATTCGAAATCCTGATAATCATCAAGGATCAGAGCGAGGAACGAGTCATTGATGAGGATAAAATCAACTTCTCCGCTGTAAAGGGATTCTACCATTGACTGAAAGTCAACGAATGATTTATACTCCGCTGTTTCACCTATAACTTCCTTGATCTTTGCAAGGGCACTGTCCGTATTTTCTGTATCGATAACTCCGCGGATTCCGATAACGGGAGATTCTATCGGCGTGATAGTGTCGAGAAGAGTCATCTGATTATCATATTCTTCGTCAATATTTCTTCTCAGATCAAGAGCATCACCAAAACTGTCTTCGTCACGGGTAACGAGAGTGTCATTCAGGCAATAAAGCTTGAGTGAAGTATTGAAGGTGTTGTTCTGAACTGACGCAACGGACTGCTGGATGCGGAACATATAAAATCCCGCAAATGCGGAAACCGCAAAGATCAATACGGAAAAAAGTATCGCAAAACTATTTACGAAAATACTTCTTTTTTTATGTTTCTTTGATCGCTTCCCCCATAAAATGACACAAGCAAATACGATAAATATAGCCAGTATCAAAAACGCCGAAAGCAATACAAGGAATTTACCTGTAAGAGCTTTTATCGACGCAATATAAACCAAAAAGCTCATTGCCGCAAATGATGCGAGAATAAGAGAAATATAGCTTATCAGTCTGAGAGTATTTTTTTTCTTTGATTTTTTCTTTTTAGCTTGATTGTTTTCTGTCATTTTTGTCCTCTCCGGAATGTTTAAACATACTCAGTTATTCTATCACACGACATGACAAAATACAACACTTTACAAGTAAATTTACCAAGTCACTCCCCTGCGACAACCCACGCCTTAAAGATAAAAAGCACTTTACATACTATGTACATTTTTGCTATAATTATTAAAAAATGTACATGGAGTTTTTTATGAGAATACACAACATAACGGCATCAAACGTTACGGAAGCCTCATTCCTCCTTCTTTCCGAAATCATGCTTCACGGCGAATTCAGAAACGGAGAGCAGGCAGGCGGAGTGGAAGTTTTTAAGGCGATCGCCGCTTCTGTAACCATCGAAAATCCCCTTTCAGACGGTCTTTACCCCGCGATCCCTGCGATCATTCCCTGCTCATATGAAGAGCTTGCGAATTATATCGTGGACGTCGTGGAAGATGCGAGAGGATTTGAAGTAAATTACGACAAATGGGCTTACACATACGGCGCGGCGATAGTAAAACAGCGTCCGTTCGTAATCAAAGAATTGAAAAGATGCGAATACACAAGAAGAGCTGTCATGGTCATCAGCGCAGGAATCAACGAACTCGAAGATCCGCCATGCCTTCAGGAGCTTATGTTCGAAATAAGAGAAGACAAACTTAATATGAGCGTTATTTTCAGAAGTAATGACTGCTGCAAAGCATTCCCCGAAAACCTTACAGCCCTTGCATATTTACAGAAGAGCATTGCAGAGGAGCTCGGAATCAATGCCGGCGGAATATATTATTTCTGCCCGAATGTCCACGTTTATCAGAACGACTGGAAAGGCGAAAACGGTGAAGTATCACGCGCTATGGGATATCTTTACCGCTTCTCACAGGCATCCACACAATCAGACAGGGATGCTCTCGGAATGAGCTTTGAAGACTTCAACGAAATTTACGAAGAAGAATACCCGAAATACAAACAGTGGTGCGAAATGCGCCATAAAGAACTTATCGAAAAGTATGGGAAATAGAAAATAAAAGTAAGGTGCATCGACGACACACCTTACTTTTTCTTTTTTATATACATATAAAAGAATACTTCACCGGAAGCAATATCTTCTGTATTTGTATATACATTAAATTCAGCGGAATCACTTTCATCGGTTACGTTTACTTTTCCGAACAGTTTTCCGATCGCAGAAGATATAATATCTTTCTCATATTCGTCTAATGAAAATTCAGCTTCAAGCACGATAAATCGTTCATCTTTATAATACACACTTTCGGAAATACAATCCGGATTCACGGAGAATGTATTTAAGAGAAAATTCATTTTTTCGCGATGAATGGATTTATCACTCTTCCTGCATATTAATTTGATATATCCGTTCATTTTTCAGCCCCTGTTTTTGCCGGATTAAAGTCCGGCCCTTCTTTCCAAAACATAAAACATCCCTAATGTATCGCATCATATGGCGATGTAAGTATTTTTTCAACAAATAAATTATATTTGTCGCATATTCCGATCAACGTGTCCGTATCTGTGTGGGTACTGATATAGACATAGTAATCATATCCGAAATGTACATACACATCATCACTTTCCAGTTTGCACCAACAGACATTGCGGAGACAGTCGCGGATTATTTTATCAATATTTTCAGCTGTTACATTCTGTCCTTCCGTCCATGAGCATTCATCATATTTCTCAAGATTCATAATACTTAAAGTTGAAATATGCGATTGATGCAGAATATCAATGATGCACTGAATATAACTCTTTTCTTTCGCCTGATAATCTTCTTCTGTCAGTACTTTACCATCAAATTCCAGGCCGATGTCGCTATAATCGGTCCATTCATCTGCGGTATACTTTCCGCGTATTCTAAACTGAGGATCATATTTTGAAATACGAAATACAGACATATTAGCTCACCACCACAAAAGCTCCCTTTCGGGAGCATAAATTATACTATCTCAATAAGCTCCTTCGTGCATTTGTTGAGGATCTCTGTTTCACCCTTTTCGTTGATGATAACAAGGTCTTCGATACGAATGCCGATCTCACCGCGGATATAGATACCCGGTTCGCATGAGAATGCCATGCCCGGAGCAAGGTGCATATGATAATCCCCGTGGATGTACGGAGCTTCATGACCTGCATATCCGATACCATGTCCAAGACGATGGTTGAAATTATATCCGTATCCTGCGTCTTCGATGATCTTTCTTGCTGCAGCGTCGATATCGGGGATATATGCTCCGTTTACAGCTGCAGCTTCTCCTGCGAGGTTTGCCTGAAGAACGAGATTGTAAAGATATTTTTCTCTTTCCGTTGCCTTACCGACGATTACAGTTCTTGTAATGTCGCTCCACATGCCTTTATATGTACAGCCGAAGTCCATTTCAACAACTGCGTGTTCACCGACAACTGCGCTGTTTCCGAAATAATGGGGATTTGCAGCATTTGCGTCAACAGCAACAATCCCGCCGTGACAGTCGCTTCCGCCGTAGTGCTTGCAAAGACGCACGATCTCATCGTTGATGTCTTTTTCCGTAAGGCCGGGTTTGATGAAGTGAATGAGGTCTTCAAATACTTTATCAACGATCCTTGATGCTTCGCGGAGGTTGTCGAGTTCTTCCGATGTTTTGATGATTCTCGTAAGTTCGAGATAATCTTTTCCGTTTACGGCAGTGAATTCAATATTATTCATCATTCTGATGAGGTTGAATGCCCTTACAGCTCCGTTGATCGCGATCTTCTTTCCGATAAGACCGAATTCTTCAAACGCTTTTTTCACAGTAAGGGTAAAGTCTGTGCTGTCCATCCACGGATATACTTTATTTCCTTCCATGAACCCGATTGCTTCCGCTTCTGTGAGGGCGTTACAGATGTAGAATGTCTCTTCTTTGTCCGTAACTACCATCGCCTGGAATCTTTCGCAAAGATACGGTTTATGTCCCACGAGGAACATCAGATCAGCGCTCGGAGCAACGAGAAGTGCGCTTACGCCGTCATTTTTAAGCTGTTGTGCAAGTTTTTTCACAAGATCTTTATTTATCATAATATATCTCCTATAAATAATGTCTGATGATATATTATCAGTAAATTAAGAAAATTTCAATATTAACTGTTCTTTATTTTTTTCTGATTATGACATCCGTGTAATAAAGCCCATGGTTTGTGCAGTACCGGTACATTCTTGCATATGGGATATGCGGAATACGTATTCCCGCATTCCATTCCGGATATAGTTTTTTTATAAAAACAGTGTCCTGACTTACAAGAGCAATAAAAGAAATATAGTGTTCTCTCGTCATTGGATGATCAGACGAAATATAAAGCTCGTTTTCGATGCGCTCTATAGATAATTTTTCATGATCCTCAGCTTTCTTCGCTTCAAGCGCAGTGAGTGTTTTTCCGCAACAGGAAATGCCTGCGTCAGAAATGGACGAGATGATATTTCCGCAGACAGGGCAGATGTAAAACAATGTCTTTTTCAAATTACCTGTACTTACGGTATTTTCTTTCAATTCGCCTTCAAGGAAGTTTTTGATATCCACACCGAATAATTCACATAATTTTGCAATAACCGATATATCCGGAAGTCCTGCCGCTCTCTCCCACTTGCTGACAGCCTTATCACTGACATTGAGAACTTCAGCAAGCTGCAGCTGGGTCATTCCACGCTCTTTTCTTAATGAAAAAATAAGATTTCCGACTTTCCGACTGTCCATAATTACCTCCCGATATATTATAAATCATAAAGATCAGAAATGAAATAAACGCTAGGTAGAGTATATAAAAAATCCCACAGACATGATCCGAGGGGATGGTTTTATCCTGCAGAATGTCAGGAATCAATTTTTCAAAGCCTGAGCATCATTATAATCACTCAATTCGGACTTGAAATTTACCGATGCTTCGGATATTATACCGAAAGCCTTTTTCGCAAGAGGAAGTACGATAAAAAATGAGATGACATCTGCAGCCGCCTGTGATGAAGCGAGTCCTTCAACGCCAAACAAAGACGGAAGAACCAGAAGTACGGGGATAAGGCAATATCCCTGTCGCGCAGTACTCATAATAAGCGCATATTTTGCTTTTCCGATACCTGCGTAAAACATATTTATAACGGATACCCATGCGTGAATCGGAAGAACGACACTCTGAAGCCGCATACAGAGCATCCCCACCCTGAGCACTTCGCTGTCGGCTCCGCTGTTGAATACGTAAATTATTCCGTGAGAGAAAATAAATATTACCGCGCCCATAACTGCGGCACCGATAACGGATGCTCTCATACCGAAATTCAGGCTGTCATTTACTCTTTTATATTCCTTTGCTCCCCAGTTAAATCCCGCAACAGGCCGGAACCCCTGTCCGAATCCCGGAACAATGAAAAACGGAAATTCCATTACTCTGTTAGCTACAGAGATCGCTGCAAGAGCGGAAGTGGAAAATCCTCTGTCTATCCTGTTGGAGATTATTCCGGACAAAACCATGAATGATGAGCGGAAAAATGACGTGGAACCGATCGAGAGAACTTCCTTGATCTGTTCGCTTACAAACCTGATCTTTTTTAGTGAAATACTGACAGCCGTTCTCTTTCTTATATACGGATATATCAGAATGACAAAACTTACGAGTTTGGATATTGCCGTTGCCATTGATGCTCCCGCGACACCGAGATCCATTCCGAAAATGAAGATCGGATCGAGGATGCAGTTCAATATTCCTCCAAAACAAATTCCGATCATTGCAAATGTAGCACTTCCCTCGCTCTTCAGGCACATATTAAGAATGAAACTGCCGATCATGAACGGGGCCGCCATAAGAACATATCTCGCATACTGCATTGAATACATGATACAATCTTCTGTGGCTCCGAGAAAGCGGACGATATCGTTTATGAATATACTGCAGACGATCATAAATACTACACCTGCCGCTGTTGCCGTAAAGAATGATGTGCTGAGGACAGTATCCGCATCATCTTTTTTATCAGCTCCGAGAAGTCTTGAAATATAACTGCAGGCACCGCTTCCTATAAGGCTTCCGATAAGCGTGATCATCCTTTCAAGGGAGCTGTTTACCCCAACCGCAGCGGTCGCACTTGTTCCCAGAGAGCTTACAAAATATGTGTCCGCAAGGTTGTAAATTGTGGTGATAAGCTGAGCTGCTATTGTAGGAACTGCCATTTTTATAATTATATTGTTGACAGGCTCTTTCAGAAGCGCTGAACTGTTTTTGTTTGACATTTTATTTCGCCTCCTTGCATTATTTAGGTACCGCAACATTTTACATCTCAAAAACAAAAATGCCAATGTGCCTAAATAAAAAAAATGCCCCTCACGGGGCAGAAGATTTTACTCCCTCAGCATTTTCCGGAGCAGAGCGATAAGTATTTCTTTGTATTCAGACGACAAATTATCAAAATGAAGCACATCGGAATATTTCTTGCTTGGAGATAATGCCGCGTTTTCACCTTTTTCTGTAAGTGAAAGGATGATACGCCTTCTGTCGGAAGGATCCTTTTGCCTGATAACAAGACTCTTATTCTCAAGCTTCATTACCAGCTCGCTGACAGAGCCTGCTTTTACGGACAAGCGGTTCTGAAGTTCTTTTTGCGTCAATGAACCTTCTTCGTATAATATCCTCAGAACGGCACTCTGTCCGCCATAATTTTTTTCACATTATTTACTTTGTTAACACATTCGTGAAGAAGTCTGTGAAGCATTTCTTCGCGGTCATCACGGCAAATGTTTTCTCTTCCATAATTATCTCCGAGTATATTATATACCATCAGGCTGATAAATCAAATAAATGCATGGCAGAATAAAAAAATATCCTCGTATATATACGAGGATATTTTTTTATCCGAGCGGCATATCGAGGGTAAGGGATTTTACCCCGAAGCCGTATTTTTCGTACATCTTCATCGCCTTTTCGTTTTTACCATTGACGGAAAGTTCAAAGCTTACGCAATCACGACATTTTGCAATTTCTCTGAGATGATCGAACATAGCAGTTCCAATGCCTTTTCCTCTGTAATTCTCATGTACAGCCATCGTGTCTATGTAAAGGATATTCTTTTCTACGTGAACGGGGGTGGAAACGTGTTTCACGAAATAATACACCATTCCCACTATAACTCCGTCATCTTCTGCGACTATGCAATTGTCTTCTGCAATATAGTTGAGAAAACGGTCTTTTGCAAGAATAACGTCATTCATCTTATATACATCACTTCGCCACATTACATGCATTTCATGAACCTGTTTTAAGATCGATTCGATCTGGGAATAGTCGGATAGCTGTGCGTATCGGATATTGATTTTCATATTATCTCCCGGATTTTGTATAATTTATTGGTTTCGTAAATATAAGGAATAATTGCTGAGGGCAAGTGACAGATCGTCGCTGTTCACGGTTCCGCTTTTATTTATGTCGCTTTTTTCATCATCTGTGCCGTATGCTGAAAGAATAAATGAAATATCTTCGGCGCATATCTTTCCGCTGAGATCAATATCTCCCATGCGGTAAAGCTCAAAAATCCCGATACTCTTAATGAGAATGTCTTTATTCTCAACCTTTCCTTTGTCGCGGAGGGACAGTGAATTAAAAATACTTTCCAGAGCTGAGGATATATTCTCATACTCATAAGTCAGAATATCTTTATCGAGAAGCCGTTTTATTTCATTATCAAGATATTCGTGTGAATTTCTCGAAATGATCCCACCGCATCTCAGACATGAATAATCCATAAGTTCCGTCATCTTTTCTTCACCAACAAAAGTCAGAATATGCCCAAGCGGCATTATTTCATCCCAGTCCTTCATCACTTCTCCACAGACGTTGCAGTATACCGCATCTGTGACACCATATTCCGTGCAGGTTGGTTCTTTTAAGGTCGAGTAGATCAGTTCATGACCATACGGAGGAATACGGTCAGAAATATATTCGAATGAACACTCGTTGCATGAATAAACCGTGTATCCTTCATTGGTGCAGTCGGGAAGAAATATGATTTCGTCAAAAATGTGTTCGCATGAAGCATTTCCCAATGCGATATTCGGAATAAATATTATGATGAATAAAAGACATAAACCGACTGCTCTTTTCATATCAATCTCTCCGACAAAGGCAGGTTAAAAACCTGCCTGTTTTACTACATTTATATTTTCCACGCCGTAATACTCAAACAGCTTTACCATATCTTCCGAAATTATCTCTCCGGGCACAGCGATTGGTATCGCCGGCGGACATGCAACGGTAAGCTCTCTGCAGATCCTGCCATATCCGTCTTTGGAGCTTATCATCTCATGCTCAGAAAAAACAGCATTACGTACAGTCATTACGCTCTCCGTATTTTTTATCGGCAAAGATATTTTGTCGGAATAAGCTCTCTCATTCTTTCCGAGAGAATTTATCAGTCTTGAAAAATCCTCTTCATTGTTTTCAGGAGTTGCCATCAAAACCACATATTCAGGATCGGAATATTCACATTCGATCCTGTTTCGTCTGAGAATATCCGCGATCCCGAGTCCTGTCATACCGTCGGGAGCTGAGATGGTTATTTTCAAAGGATCGGTCTTTTCAAGCTGCCATCCGTTTGTTTTGAGAATTTCTTTGCAGTCCTCAATGACCCCGATAGTCTTTTCGAGACGTTCTTTATAACTTTCGGAAAGATATTTGTTACAAAGATCAAGAGAAGCCATGATCAGATAAGACGGACTTGTCGAACCGAAAAGAGCGAGGGCATATTTTGCATATTCCCCAAAACTTTCAGGAGCATCTTTTGAAATATGCAGATACGCACCTCCCGTAACTACCGGCAAGGTCTTATGAGCTGAATCACAGCAAATATCCGCACCGAGATCCATCGGATGCAACGACGGAGTGAGAAATTTAAGATATGCGCCGTGAGCATTGTCCACAATAAGAATCGTGCCGTATTTATGACAAACTTCCGAAAGTCCCTTTATGTCTGCCATACCACCGAGATAATCGGGGCTGGTAATATATACAGCCGCAGGAGTTTCTTCCATGTTCCTGAGAGTATCTTCAAGGTCATCTCTTGATACTTCACAACTGCAAAGGCTTCTTATATCCCCTTTCGGCCATAGCCATACGATATCAAAATCGAGAAGGGTCGCCGCATAGATAAATGACTTATGAACATTTCTTGCGGCAACAATTTTCGGACGCGAAGTGCCTTTTTTATTTATCATCGCAAGATACATCATCGCCCTTATACATTGGCTTGAACCTTCTGCAGAATAAAAAGTATTTTTCGTTCCGAAGAGATTCGTTGCGTTTTGTTCGCTTGCAGCGATAATTCCGTCCGCCTCATAAAGGCTGTCGGCGCCATAAAACTCCGTGATATCTATATCTTCATATCCGACAAATTTCTTTCCTTTATGTCCGGGCATATGAAAGCGGGTGAATCCACTTTCCGCATACGCTTTCATAAAGTCATATAAAGGTGTCTGCATTATTTTTTTCTTTTATCGTCGTCAAGCGCGGCTTTGATCATGATTGCGCACTCGATCCTCTTCTTGAAGAGTTCACATCCCGGCTCATAGATTCCCCTGATAGAACCGCTTGCATGATATGCATTTGCAGCGCATCCGCCTGAGCAGTAAAGTTTTGCCCAGCAGTCTTTGCACTCTTCTCTTGAATATGCGTTGCAGCTGCGGAAATCTTCCCTTAATGCGTCGTTGGTCACTCCGCTATAGATATCCCCAAGCTTATATTCTTCTTCGCCTACGAACTGATGGCAGGGGTAAAGATCGCCCCAGGGAGTTACTGCCATATATTCCGTTCCTGAACCACATCCTGAAATTCTCTTGTAAACACAGGGACCGCTTGTGAGGTCGAGCATATAGTGATAGAACGTAAAGGGTCTGCCTTCGTCATAACGTCTGATCATTTCGTTGGCAAGGATCTCATATTCGTTCTTTACGATTTCGATATCTTCAGGAGTGAGAGCCGCTTCATCATCCGGAGCACATACTACCGGCTCCATACTGAGTTCAGTAAATCCAAGGTCAAGCATATGTAAGATGTCTTTTGTGAAATCCGGATTTGCGTGAGTAAATGTGCCGCGCATATAATAAGATTTATCGCCTCTTTCCTTCACGAACTTCTGGAATTTCGGCACGATGCGTTCATAGCTTCCGTTTCCGGCATAGTCCACTCTCTTCAGATCATGAATTTCTTTTCTTCCATCAAGGCTGAGAACGACGTTGCTCATTTCTTTATTTGAGAATTCAATAACTTCATCGTCAATGAGCATACCGTTTGTCGTGAGAGTAAAGCGGAAATTCTTATTGTGGATCTTTTCCTGCTCTCTTGCATATTTTACAAGGTCTTTTACCACATCCCAGTTCATGAGCGGTTCGCCGCCAAAGAAGTCAACTTCGAGGTTTCTTCTTGTACCTGAATTTTCAATGAGGAAATCAAGGGCGCGTTTTCCGACTTCAAAGCTCATCACAGCTCTCTCGCCATGATACTTACCCTGGCTTGCAAAACAATATGAGCAGTTAAGATTGCATGTATGAGCGACGTGAAGGCAGAGTGCCTTTATGACGTTTCCTGAACGCTCCTTGAATGTACCTGCTTTGTCTTCGAATGTATCGGGGGTAAAAAGTTTTCCTGCTTTGATGAGTCCGTTGATGTCTTCACAGCAAAGGATAAGTTCTTCCTTCGTAACGTCATCACGATGTGAATACTTTTCAAGCATTTCATTCATGATAGTTTCTTCGTCCTTTTCCTGCCAGAGGGCTATCATATCGTAGATCACTTCGTCAACAATGTGAATAGCTCCCGAGCAAGTGTCGAGAACGATATTATATCCGTTTAATTTATATTGATGCAGCATAATTCCTCCGTATGTATATTAAAAAATGCTACCGTTAAGCAGCATTTTTAACTCGATAATTATTCTTCAGTATTTTCGCAAACCTGGTTAGCTACGCCGCAGCTTGTTTTGCAAGCTGACTGACAAGATGTCTGGCATTCGCCGCAACCGCCGTTTACAGCGCTTTCACATAAATCACGAGTTTCGAGTGTTTTAATTCTTTCCATGTTATATCTCCGTTTCTTGGAATAATTAAGTAACTCCGCAGCTACTGCCACGTCTAATGAATGATACCACACATCCCCGTATAAGTCAAGTATATATGCTAAAATCACTCAATGTTTCATCTTACAAACCCAATTGCAAACGCGACGACTACTATCGTAATAAAGGGAACTATCATAAGAATAAACAAGCTGTAACCAATGATAATCTTTATGTCTGACTCTTTATGAAATACAAGAAACAACCCTTCAACTATGAGCGGCACGGAAAATACAAAATTCAAAAATAGCATCATCAATCCAAAAATCAGAAATACAAATCCGAATATCTGCTTTATCTTCTTTCCGGAAAAGCCGCTGTCTTCATTATTTTCGCTTTTCGCAACTTCAGTTTCAGGCATCAACTCCCCTTTCACAAGATAGTCAAGGGAAACAGAAAATAACTCACTCATCAGAACAATTTTTTCAAGTTCGGGGACACTCTGCGAATTTTCCCATTTTGAAATCGCCTGACGTGAAACACCGAGCTGTTCTACGAGAGCATCCTGGGAGATGTTATGGCTGAGACGCAGTTCATATATTCTTTGTCCGATCTTTTCCATTGTTTTCCTCCTTTTGTGGGGGTAGTATATAGGATTTACACTTATTTGTAAAGAAACTGTCATTTTAAATTTCGCAACCGACAGTTGCAATGGCTTGTTTATGCGGTTTGTATGATTATATCACAAATTATCTTCAAATAAAATATGCCCGCATCACACGGACATATTTTGCTTTTAATTTTCCTGCAAGTCCCCGTCAATTCCTTCACGCAGAGAATCCCTGAGACAAAACAGAAGGATCCCTGTCCACAAAGCGATGATAAGAGTTGAGATGCCAATCGCATAAACTGCCCATTCAATTTCAAGCCAGTTGACCGGTGCGGAACCGATGGCGCTTATGATGGTTCTTATGATGATCAGTTTTCTTATTTTCTTCTCTTCCCTGCAGTCATAACGCTTTGCAATATCAGCGATGTTGGTCAGGAGCTGGAAATTGAAATATAAAAGAAGTACGTTTATGATTATGCCTATGAGAGGTATATCAAGAGATATTCCGAGGATCTTTACGAGCCATATTAAGACGTTATACACCGCAAGCATCATGCCGAGAGGTTTCAGAAGGTATATTGACGGCTCATCGTCTTTAAGGACCTCAATTCCCTTTAAAATAAGGATATATCCCCACCAGTCCGGCAGAATGTCTATCGTTCCGAGATTAAAATGGAAGTATATGAAGACATAAGACCATGCGATCTTTTTTACGCCTTCGCTGATTTGTGCTCTGCTCATTTGTCGGTCTCCATAACTACGAATTCATCAACGGGCTTCCCGTCCCAGAAAATGCGGACTTTGTATATGCCGGAAGGCTCGGTTTCTCCCGTTATTTTATCAAACGGTACATTTCCTCCGGAACCGGACAGGCTTTTTCCGAAATTCTCTTTCACACTTTCATGGGCATCCTCATCCCATTCGCGCACCCTGTCCACATTCCAGTTAAACCCGTCGCTGCTCGTTCCCGAAACAGGAGAATTCATCGGGGTGTCAGGCCAGTCCACTTTTTCATCGGAAGAATCTATTGATATTATCTGAATACCGTAAGTTTCTTTCGGAGAATCGGATACTGTTCGGGTATTTGTGTCGTATTCGCAGTAAAAATGCTGATATGCACTGCTGAATGTGGCGCCTGTTTTGGGAGTTTTGTCAAAATACGTCGTATTCCAAAACGTATTATTATTCTGGACGGTATTTAATATCTCGTATTGAATAAAATTCCTGATTCTTACAGTCCCATAAACGCTGTCTGCAGACATATCCACTGTTGCATCAATAAGGTCGAAGGGTGGCTGATAAAGATTAAGAAAATGAGTTTCTGTCCGCCTCTCTCCAATCTCCTTCACGCACCAACCGTCTTCTTTGAATATATGTATCTTTACAGAAACTCCGCAGTAACTATACACCTCTCCGTCTTCGGAAGTGAGCATCTCGTCGCTTCCCTCTTTATAAAGTCCGTTTGTGTGGAAAAGAAGAACCGCTTCATAATTATCTTCGTCGATGCGTTTCAGATTAAATATCCTGTAGCCTTCCGAGGGATTGATAAATGCAAGCTCTCTGCCGGGATCGTAAAAATAACGTTCATGAGGCGGATTTTCGCTAATTGCTTTTTCAATATCTTCATGCTCTGAAATCGGTCTTACTGATGCAAACATCACGGCGTTATTATTCAGAACAGCTTTTGCATATGTGTCTATTGCACCGGCGACCGTAAACGGGCGGTTGATCCTTGCAATTGCCATGGCTTTATCAATTTGCTCGTAATGCGGCGAATAATCACTGAGGGAATACACTTTCACATATCCCCCGATAAGAGAAAACGCAAGAACAAACACGATACATACTGACACCACGGCCATACCTTTCGGGTATTTCTTGAATCGTACGATAGATTCGATGCGGGACTTTATATTCTTTCCGCCGTTTGAGATGCTGCTTGTAACAGAGCTTCTCGCATACTTTTCGTTTGCCATTTCAAGCAGGATCCCGCCATACATTCTCCTCTCTTCACCTTCAAGCCTTTCGAGCACCCTCTGATCACATAAAGATTCCATATCATTTCCGACGATGTTAAAAACGTACCACATAAACGGATTGTACCAGTTCAGGGATTTCATAACCCCCCAGAACATATTATGCAATACATCATGATATTTCAGATGGAGCAGTTCATGCAGAATGATCTTTTCATCTGTATCCTTTCCTTTCGGCAAAACCAGCACGGGAGAGAAAATTCCCGTAACAAACGCAGTGTCGATTCCAGTCACTTCGAGCAGATTGCAGGAAGTGAGTGAATATTTTTCACAGACATTTTTCGTTCGCTCTTTCATAATACTTCCAGCTTCTTCCGCATTTTTCAATATCATCCTGATGCGGATATAGTTTATGATATATGAAATGAGCATTATGACTACGCCTGCAAAATATACAACGAAAATGATGTCAGTTATGCTTTTCGGAATACCCGTAACACAGGGAAACGGGATTCGGGGGCTTATGGTTTTATAAATCTCTGTATATGCCGACGAGAGATTTTTTTCAACATACGATTTTAATGTTTCAAGCCAAAGCGGTACGGGCTGAAGGATATACGATATGGTATTCACGGGAATGAGAATCCTCAAAATGAGAACGCACCACACTCCGTATTGCCAGCGCGGAGAGAGCTTGTCCATAAGTATTTTCTTGATGATAAGGATAATACCTGCCGTAATGCTTACGGAAATACCCTGCAACAGAACTTCCCAGATGTTGTTCATTTATACCTCCATGTCATCGAGCATTTTTCTGAGATTGTCAACTTCGTCCTTTGATATCTTGCTTTCTTTCAGAAATGCTGCGATGAGGTCCCCTGCGGAACCCTTATACACCCTGCTTAACAGATCGTTTCTCTCTTCCTTTGCACAGTCATCCCTGATTATATTTGCGGAATATGGCTTTTGCGCATGCTTTTCAATGGATACATATCCTTTCTTTTCCATTCTCGTGAGGTATGTATGGACAGTATTTTTGTTCCATCCCTTTATTGAGAAAAGTTTATCCGTAACTTCTTTTAGAGAAAATTTTTCGCCTTCCCACAATACTTCCATTACTGCCCACTCGGCGTCTGTCAATTTCATCCCAAAACCTCCTACACTTGTCGTATACATATATACTACACTTGTAGTCATTATTTGTCAATACTTTTCATAAAAATATATATTTACACTTCAAACTGTCAATGATATCCGTGTAACGTTTTGTAAAAGTCGTTATGTATGATAAAATATTTATACATCACATCAGGAGAAAAGTATGAAAAAAGGACTTGTTCTTGAAGGCGGAGCCATGAGAGGGCTCTTCACATCGGGGATCCTCGATGTTTTTATGGAGAATGATATACCATTTGACGGAATCGTCGGCGTCTCAGCAGGCGCAGCTTTCGGATGCAATTACAAATCCAATCAGCCCGGCAGGGTCATAAGATACAATCTGAAATATATCAATGATCCGAGGTATTTCAGCCTTCGTTCATTGATAAAAACGGGAGATTATTTCGGTGCCGAATTCTGTTTTCATGAAATTCCCGAGAAGCTTGATGTTTTCGATGCCGCAACGTTCGAAAGCTCAGATATGGAATTTTTCGTCGTATGCACAGACGTCGAAACGGGAAAGGCTATATATAAGAGGATACAGAAAGTGGGCCATGAAGAACTTGAATGGATAAGGGCATCTTCATCCATGCCGCTTGCGGCGAAGATAGTCAGGATCGGGGAGCATAAACTTATGGACGGAGGTCTTGCGGATTCCATCCCCCTCAGATTCTTTCAGCACATGGGATATGATAAAAATGTCGTCATCCTCACCCGTCCCGAAGATTATGTCAAGGCTCCGAGCAAGACACTTCCAATAATAAAAAAGACCATGAAAATGTACCCCGAATTCATCAAAACCGTTGAAAGACGACCGGAAATGTATCATAAACAACTTGAATATGTAAAGATGCAGGAACAAATCGGAAGTGCGTATGTAATAAAACCGCCCAAAGCCCTTCCGATAGGATATATTGACAAGAACCCGGATCTGATAAAGGAAACTTATGAGATCGGAAGAATAGTCGGAAGAAAACATCTTGAAAACGTAAAAGAATTTTTAGAGCTATAAGAAAAAACTCCATCATAAACTGATGGAGTTTGAATTATATTTCAGTAAAAGTATATTTGATCTTATTTCCCGCACCGTCAGCTGTATAAATGACTGTATCACCGAATTCGTTTCTGCCGATGTCAACAACGGGATATCTGCCGTTAAGTTCGATATATTTTTCAGGACTTTCGGCTTCGATCTCAATAAATTCTTTCCTCGCGTGATTGTCGCCGCCGCAGGGGTTTGATTCTTCAAGTAAAACTTCGTATTCTTTCATAATTTCTCCTTACTGCTTTTTACTATTATACCATACTACATTTCTGTAAGTCAAACAGAAATCTTCTCATAAATTCCCCCTACAAATCTGATCGGATCGCCGTTTTGGTCTTTGTGAAAGGCGTTTTCTTCCGTTCCTACAAGAGTAAATCCGAGCTTCTCAAGTAACTTCACCGACGGGATATTATCTATAGCCGTACCTGCCGTAAATTTCAGCACCACATTCTCTCTTCTAAGATACTCCATTATTTCCTTGCAGGCAGAAAAGGCAATTCCTTTATTGTGATAATCCGAATGAAATGAATATCCCATTTCATAAACTCCGCATTCGTCATCAAAAGAAATATATCCCATCATTTTTTCTCCGTCGGGAGTAAAGACGCCGTAAAAATGTTCCTGTATAGAAAATGCGAGGGTCAGGCGGATGACATTCTCCCTTTCGAGCAAAACAGGATAATCATACATCCAATAATCCCCTTTTGCGAACTCTTCGAATATCTTATACAGCCATTCCCAGTCCTTCGGGCGGATCTTTCTTATAATGAATCGGTCGGTAATGATCATTTTCTTGTTCCATCCGGATTGAAATTGTCTTTAAGGGCTTTTTCTGTCGGAATGATCGACAAAATAAGGACTATAAGCTGAATTACTGTCAGTATCAGACATACGACCGAAAGCATATCGTAATTATTTACAAAATAAAGCGGAATATGTACAGCAGCGCTGACAAAGATCATTATCTTTCCGACCTTCATCCACAGAGAACCTGCATGGTCATGCGCGAAAATCCATGTATCCATATTTTTTCGGGACATTGTCGTTCTGTATCCATAAATGCCGTTGATAGTCTTCGGAGGATTTAATTTCATCATCCTTCCTGCAAAATACATCGTAAGCGGGATGAGCATATCACAAATGAGTAAAAATAAAAACATAATTCACCTACAGTTCGTAATCTTTATCAATAAGAATATATTTCAGTCCATATTTCAGGCACATTTCCAGATTGTAATTATTTTCAGCTATCAGCTGCGGTTTTATTACACTCTCCGGAAACATTCTCTTCTCCGCGACGTTTTCGTACTTGATTATATCATCAAAGTGTGTATTTATATATTGTTCAGACATTATAAGACATATATATTTTATTTTCCCGATATACCCTATCGGCATGTCATCCATCCAGTCAAACGGAATGTAGCAGCCTTCGATAATAAGATCCTGTTCATTTTCCATAGCTGTCTTTATCATTTCACGGACTATGGGCCAGAGGTATTCCGTTATATCTTCATCCGCATCCGTCGGGCGGAGATTTGTTTTTCCGCTTCTCATAAGTCCCATTTTCAGAAGGTCGAGAGAAATATATGGGTAATTATATTTCTGAGAGAGTTTTCCTGCAAGGAGTGTTTTGCCCGTATGCGTTGCTCCGGTTATCAGAATTATCATTCTTCAGTTCTCGTTTCGTTGTATTTTTTTACTACCATCCTGCAAGAACCGATTGCCACAAAAGCGGCAAGAAGTGTAAACAATACGCTGTCTTCTTTTATTCCCACATACAGCAAAAGGCCGATAATGGCAATATAGAGGGACGCAACTATGACTCCGAGAATAACTCTCAGCACCATGGGAACTTTTTTTGATACGACACCGTCGATTGCTCCTTCAAGGACAATGTCAAAAATTATGTCGGCGGCAAACTCCAGAATATCATCAAGCATTTTCATACTCCTTAGTATTGATTCATGACGATTATACCACGTATAGAGAAATATGTGGAGAATTTTATGAAAAATTAATATTTGCCGGATGTCTGCTTTAAGATATCCTCGGCATGAACGCCGTACAGCATGGATATTGCAATGAGGTTTGAAGTACTCGGTTCGCTTTGCCCTGTTTCCCATTTCGAGACAGTCTGTCTTGATACTACGAGTGATTCCGCAACAAATTCCTGCGTCATATTACAGTTTATGCGATATTCCCTGAGGATCTCTCCAAGATTACGTTTTACGGTTTCTTTTTGACTTCTTTGTTCCGAAGAAGAAAGATATTTTCTTAAAGCCCTGTATGCAAGTATAAAAAACTTTCCAAGAAAAAATATAATGATACTTAACAGGATCAGATTGATAACAGAGTAAATAATTGCAAACAGCATATACGCCTCCTTTAGTGTTTTTACATATTTTATACTCTGCAAAGCATATTTTCCACCAACTATCACGATAATTTTTTTAACATTGACATTTACACCCTTGACAAAACGAGGAAATATATTTTATTATATGGTTAGCAATAACTAACAAGGAGATTTTATGAAAGATTATATTATTATATTCATTCTCGGAGTGATACTCATAATCGGAACAGCAGCCACAAGAAAACATTTCCGGAACAAAAGCGGATGCTGCAGCGGAGGAACATATATTGAAAACAAAAAACTCGATAATGTCATCGGCAAAAAAATCGTAAAGATCGAAGGAATGACTTGTGACAAATGCGTTGCAAGAGTGACAAGGATGATAAATGAGATAGACGGAGCGTCTGCAAAGGTTAATCTCAGGAAAAAAGAAGCGGTAGTATCATATTCATCGGAAATTTCTGATGACGAACTTACTTCAAAAATCGAAAACGCGGGATATACGGTGATAAGCATCTCATAAAGCTTGACAATATGCCGTTTTGTGCTATAATTATCCCAAAAAATTGGAGGATAATGCAGTGCAAAAGGAAATTTATACCGAAAGATTATTTCTCAGGCCTCTCAGAGCCGAAGATTATATTCAGGCTTTCAGATGGTGCTCTGATCCTGAGGTGAACAAGTTCATGTCTTATGGGATATATACCGATCCACAGGACGTAAAAGAGTGGCTCGAAACATTGCCGTTTGATGATGAATATTCCTACACATATGCCATCATCCTCAAAGATTCCGGCGAAATGATCGGAAGCACGGGGATGTATTACCATGAAGACAGAGATTTCTGGAATTTCGGTTACAATCTTATCCCATCAATGTGGAACAAAGGGTATGCTACTGAAGCCACAGGAGCTCTTGTTGAATACGTCAGATCGATCATGGATGTTAAAGTCATTGAATGCGAACATGCAGTTGATAATCCCGCAAGCGGAAAAGTAATGGAGAAGCTTGGACTTCAACACATCGGATATGGTGAATACACCAAATCAGACACGGGCGAAGTCTTCATATCAAAAGTTTACAGAAAAGAATATTAAAAGTCAGGGTCTCCCCTGACTTTTATTGTTTCAGTCTGATTTCAGGTTTATTTTCCTTTTAGCATGGATTTTTCACCGTCTTTGACGAATCCGTACTGCTGATATAATCCGTGGGCATCTCTGGTTACGAGGATACCGAAAAGGTCTTTCATTTCTTCGTCTGTGGTAACCGTATTTACGATAGCTTTTCCGATTCCGTTTCCACGGTAATTTTCGTCTACGATTACATCTGCGAGGTAATATGTAGTTGCAAAGTCTGTGACGGTTCTTGCAAATCCGATAAGTTCATCCGTTTCTTTGTGGAACACTCCATAGCATACGGAATTTTCGATTGACTTTTCGATCTGTTCAGACGGACGTTTGTCAGCCCAGTAAGTCTGTTTTAAAAGTCTTTCTACAGCTTTCGGATCGATCTTGGATTTGTCTTTTGAAATATAAAACATATTTTCTCCTTATAATAAATTTGCTATTTTTTCTGCCGTCTCTGTCGGCGAAATTTTTGATACATCTATTTTTATTGTTTTAAGCGAGTCGTAAAGTGGAAGACGCTGTGAACTTCTTTGAATGATATCGGGAATCCTTTTCCCCTGATCAATATCTTTCCGTAGCCTTTCTTTGAGTGATTCTTCTGTAAGAATCAGGGAAATCGGAAGTATATTTACATCATCTGCATCTATCCGGGAAACAATGTCATCAATAATTTCCTGCTGATGCATGACCCAGCAGAATATTATATTTTCATATGCCGTACATCTTATAAAGTTATTGAGAAGATAGACAATATTATCCCTCACCATATCCATCGTTTCATCCGTAACAACAAACGGATCCATATCCCAACACCAGTCACCGTCGAGAAATACGGCTCCGGGAAGGTTACTTTTAAGAATCTGAGAAACAGTCGTTTTTCCCGAACCCATTGTGCCGCCGACAAGAAACAAATTTTTCATGTCAGAATTCTCCCTTTAAAAATCTTTCATATGCCCTGTCAATATATCCTGACATATTATCGATATATTTTTCATCATACGGGACAAACAGATAAGCTTCATTTTTAAATTCATCGCTGCCGTACTTTTCTCCGAAATAATTTTCAGCATTCATATCAACGCAGTACGGATATCCGTTTTCGTTCTGAGTGTTGAAGATATAATACTTTTTGATAAATTCCCTTATCTCGTCATTGAAGTGATATGTTCTAAGTTCACCGCGGAAAAATTCATTTGTGTGAATCAAATCCCTGACGTCTGTCTGACCGCCTGAGATAATATCTTCGACGCCGTCAAACGCCTCTTTCAGGCGGTCGCTGAGCATGTTTCGTTTTGCGGCCCAAATGAGCATGGCGCTGAGGTGATTATATCCGCATTTCTTTTCAAGCGGAAGACTCAGACGAACGATCTTGTCCGAATGCCAGGAGCCCGTGTCGATCATTTTTCCCCAGTAATATTTCTTTACAGCTTCGCCCGAATCCACATCAACGGAATATTCATCCGCAATTTTCATTATGTCGTCTTCGGAAAGGGTCGTAATGAATCTTACGTCGTCATAATCCCTTACGTGAGGCGCTTTTTCGATAAAATTATCATAGCTTACCGTTATTCCGCCCGGCAGATACATATACCATTCATTTACTTCTTCATCCATTTCGAACAGCACATAAGGACTGTACGGTACCGCTGTTACAAGATCTTCCTCGATGAAATACATTCCGAAAAGCTCTCCGTTTTCTTTTTTGTAGAATCTCGGAGAAGCATAATAAAGATCCAGCGTCTGCAGTTCATGGAGAAGTTCTTCGAAATAATCCATGTTTCCCGCTATTTTATTTACTTCCTTAACCCCCAGAGCCACAGGATTTACAGCACCGAAGATGAAAAACTGTTTGCTTTCTCCTGAAAGGATGCTGGATGTGATCTCCTCAATGGCCTCAATGCTCGCATCGGTATCCTGCTGGATAAACATGTTGCAATACTCAACAGGGACCTTTTCGCCTTCTCGGATAAATTCCTTCACTCCCATCTTTCCGCAAAGGCACTCAATGAGAGTATAAAATTTTACAATGTCCCCTGCCGTCGACGGAAGCGGAAGACGCATGAATATGTCTTTGTCTTCGATCCATACTTCAAATCCTCTGCCGATAGATTCCTTGTCATAAAGGATAGTATATTTTCCCGTTTCACCTTCTATTATAACGTAGTTTTCATTGGCAACGCCGAATGAAAGATTTTTCAGTTCCGCTATTCCGGGAACGGTGATTTCTTTTTTAAACAGCTTTTTTTGTCTTATTTCAATATTGACTGCCATAATTTCTCCTTATATATTCGATATATCATCAACATCTTTTTATGTATCAAACTCAAGAAAATACAATTTATATTCGTCTTCGTCAAGCAGAAATACGCTTATATTAAAGGACGCTCCCGAAAACAGGTCGTTGTCTGAAAACGTATCATTCAGCCTGTCCCAAAAGAAATATCTGCCGTTTTCTATGTACGGTATATCGTTATTTAAAGCGAGATCAAAACCGTACGTAACGCCATCTTTCGTTCCGCCATATAAAAGCAGTTCAATATCTTCCGTCATCGGCAGATCTTTCCATTTTTCTGTTTCATAAGACCGGTTCTCCCAACAAGAAACGTCAAACACGGCAACCGCCGTTCCATCACCAAAGAATCCTCCGTGAGAATCTTCATATTTCATGACACCGCATCCCTGCAAGTCGACAGAGTATCTCTTTTCAATATACTTTATTATATCGTCATTATCTTTGCTGCACAAGAATATTACTGTCAAAAATGATATAATTATGAGGATTATTAAATATTTTTTCCTTAAAAGCATGCTGTTTGTCCTTTCCAATAAGAAACTATGCATCATAACCGCTATACCCGTCATTATGAGTGACGAAGGGAAATATATCATCCATACTATCATAAAGCTCATATTTCCCGGATCGTCACCTGAAGTATTGACGAAGAGTGTGTACGGAAATGAAGTTTTGATAATTATAATAACTATGTTCACGATAAAAAATATCGCAACGCTTATCAATAATCCGATGCTGAGCTTCCCCGTGCTTTTGATCATGGCAAAATAAAAAAGTACAGCGCTCAGAACAGATATCATTATCGGCATTATGAACAAAACAGAATCGTCCATTTTATATGCCATATAGTCCGATATGAAAAAATCCGTCATAATGTTAAAAATGACAGAACATACAGTGGATGAATACACATACGGCAGGTATTTCTTCATTTCTCTAGTTCCTTCATATTTTCATCGTAACACAAAAATGTCTTTTCACCGTCCTCCGCCGTCATATATGGATAAGAGGATTTTCTTATGCTGTCTACGCGGTTTCCGTCGGTTCCCTGAATCACTACAGTACTGCAATCTTCGTTACATACAAACAGCGCGCTTATTTCTTCTTTATAAAATACATATATCTGGTCATAAAGCTTGTCGGGGAAATGTGTAGTGACGAGAGAATAACTGTTTTCACCTTTCACGTCAAGTTCCAATACAATACACATATCTTCGTCACCTTCCGAAAGAAAAAACGCAAAAGCCTTTTCATCTTTTCCGAACATGGCACTTTTTACAGTTTCATTAAAAGAAACTCCGATTTTTTCAAATTCATCTCCGGCTATCTCGTCTATTTTATGAGACGGAGAAGTACACGATGAGAGACATACAAAACACAGAAAAATAAAAATGACACTTAATACCTTTTTCATGCTACCCTCCTTTTTTCAGAGTGTAGCAGATATGGTATTAAATGTCAATAATTTTATATCGAAATTCGATAATATTTTATCGATAAATATGCGGAAGTTCTTTGCGTCGTCTGTTCCATTCGTTCCAATATGCGATATATCCACGCTTTGTAAATTCATCTTCTTCGTCCGAAAAAACTTTCGGCAAAGAAGAATCATAATATTCTTTTATCTTATCACAAAATGCAAATACTTCTTTTTTATAAACATCCATGCTGACAAATTCTGAATCTCCCTCGTAAATCAGCTCAACACCTCCGTCGACATGAATAACTTCCCAGTCTTCACCGTTATCGCATCCGTCAATGTAAACATCTGTAAGGAGGTCATTTGGAATGTAAAAATGTCCGCAGCATGGAAGCATCTGATACGGATCATCCTTGGTTTTATTGTTATTGAGGCTTTTGAGAAGGTACATAGCCGTCGCACTTATCGTGCAGTCATACTCTATGATATTATCCCCTATTTTTGCGACAGCATGGCCGTGAAGACAACGGTCTTCAGGATCATCTTTTCTCGTGAGCCAATGAATGTCATATGCATCTATGCTGAATCTGTTCATATTTCCTCCGATCTCTGAATTTTTCCGAAACAACTGATTACTTTTTATTTTTTGCTGATTCCGGAAGAAAATCATATATGAGTTCAAATAATCTAAAAATCTCTTCTTTATTTTCCGTGTCAATAACATGGAACATTTCTTTTGCGCCTTCGTATGGAATGACAAATTCCGAACCGTCATGAATATCACGAAGAGGTCTTATATCTTTCAATAAAAGTTTGTCATCATAAAGTCCGCCGATGAGTTTGTCTTTATAATACAGAAGATACTCACCCATCATCTTTCTCGTCCTTATTTTTTCACATCCGTCGAGAACGGACAGAATATGATCGTGAAACTCTTTACTCGTCGCCATGATTTATCACCGATATAATCTCTGAATGATCCATAAAGTAATACTTTGAATCACGTCTGAGTATGTGAGAGTCTTCGTCTGAATATTTATCGTATATTACAGCGCAGTCCATTCTCGCATCTTTTGCCGCCATAAGTCCGACGAGAGAGTCTTCAATGACAATACATTCCTCTTTACTGACACCAAGCATCTCTGCTGCTTTGACAAAAACTTCTCCGTCAGGCTTGATCGTCTCAACGTCTTCCCTTGCAAGCACTACATCAAACGTCTTGTCGATGGGAGCATGAGTGATGATATTTTTATTATGATATGTATAAATCTCAAGGTTTGCTCTTTTTGTTGTAGAAGCTATGGCGAGAAGATAATTCTTTTCTTTCAGCGATCTCAGAACTTCGTCCGCATAAGGCTTATAGCAAATTATATTCTTCAGATAATCATCGGCTATATCGTATCTGAGGGTATGGATATCTTCAGGTGACATTGCCGAATTTGTTATAATTCCGAGATATTCGCAATATTTAAGGTAAGGAGAAGCATATGACGAATATTCCTTTAATTTCTCGTCCCTGAGTTTCTGCAGTTCATTTTCTGTATATTCATCTGAACCAAGTTTATTCATCAAAAGCCTGTCTACCGTATTCCATATACCGACGGAATCGATAAGCGTGCCGTCCATATCAAAGATAACGGCTTTTTTGCCGTGTAACATATCTCTGTTTTTCCATATACGGCAATTTGAAATTCTCTTCCCGTTATCTCCTTCGTTTTCATCATAAGAAAATGACATCAGAAGTTCGCACGGAAAGTCTTCACATTCTCCGCAGTGCGACAAATTTTTGGCTTCACAACACTCTTTTACACTGCATCTTCCCCAGAAGGGTTCATTTATATTAACACATCCTGCGCATTCTTCAAACCGACACTTCGTGCAATTTATTCCACAACGTGATTTTATCATTTTTATCTCCTATAATAAAAACATAATTATTCCGAATACGATCATGACCCCTCCGCCGATTCTTTCCGCTGTAAGTGCTTCATCGGAAGGCTCTGCATTTTTGTATCTCCATCCATGGGAGAAATACCACGCTTTTTCAGGTTTCAATATACTGTAAAGTCCCAGCGCAGCAAACAGAAGACCAAACATGCTGTGAGGGCCCTCGGGTTCTTCTTTATTATCCGGTTTCGGTGTTTCCTGTTCGAGAAGAGAAATGAGAAGATCACCGTCTGTATGATTCGCTGCATCGTAATCATCGCTCCATCCACCGTAACCGCCCATATCAGTCACAGTCCACCAGTATGTTGCTCCGTCGGGATATATTATTTTTGTAGTATTGCCGTTTATTTCATATGAAAATACGTCTTTTGTCAGTTCATCAGTAATTGTTTTATTTACAGTATCCACAGTATAAGACGTACTTCCATCATGGATAGTATATATTTTTTCATTTTCGTTCATATTGTCATTTGCGCAGGATGCAAGAAGCAACATCACTGTTATAAAGATGAATATGTATTTTAAAGTTCTCTTCATGTCATATCCTTTCTTTATGCTAAACTATACGATGTTATTTTATCACAACATCTTCTCCCATACAACATTCTTCAAAAAAATCCCCGCTTCAATGCGGGGACAAATTAAAATATCATGTCTTTTTCGTCAAAGCTGATGGGAAATTCTTCATCGTCATCATCGAATTCCGTAGAAAAATCATCGTCATCATAATCGTCGTCATCGTCTGCAATGCTATCATCGTCTTCATCATAGCTGAAGAGGTACTCCTCGTCATCGATGTAGCTATACCTATCATCGTAAGGATTATCCATGGTGTTTTCTCTCTCCCAATCTTCCATTGTTATTACCGGAGAATTATCATCATATTCTCTTGTGAAAACAACCGTAAATCCTGTTTTGTAAAAACTGTGCACGCCTTCTGCCCTGATGGTCGGTGTATAGTCGGGAATAATACACTGAATGTCGTATCCGGCATCGAGATACATAGTGAGCATCTTGCCTGCCCATGTCATTTCTTCCGCATAGTGGTGGTTGCCGTTTGTGAGTTCTACTGAGTTTCCGTCGTTAATATGAATTACTTTTGCTTCTTTCATTTGTTCCTCCATATAAAGTGAATTCAGAGTGTATTACAGGCAGGGCATTATTATATCACCCCCGCATGCGGTTACAAAGCAAAAATAACATAAAAATAAAATAATTTACAACTCCGTATTACAAAACGGACACTTCATTTGTGGATACATCAAATTTTACTGTAATATTACCTATGATTATCGTATCCCAGCGGTCATTTTCACTGTCGCAGTTGGGATAATTGTCAATCCACTTATATTCCGGAAACTGTAAAATAATATGATCATCTTCCTTATCGCAGACGATATCCATATAAACTTCCCTGCCGCCTTCCTGCGAAGCAAGATCCACATCCGCCAATAGTTTTCCACATGAATCGAAAAATTCCACATGTCCCCTGGCATGGACTTTTACGGTAATATTTTCATTTTCAAACAGTATCTCCGTTTCGGAAATATAGCCCGATGCAAGCTGAAACTCTCTTTTGTGATCATTCTGACTGTTAAATTTAAAATCGCTCATTCTGACCTCTTTTCACATATAAACCGACCCTATACATATGTATAGGGTCATTGACTGAATTATTCAATCGGTTTCATCGTGGGGAATAAGATTACGTCGCGGATAGTTGTCTGTCCTGTAAGGAGCATAACGAGTCTGTCCACACCTACCCCAACGCCGCCTGTCGGAGGCATAGCTACTTCAAGAGCGTTGATGAAATCTGTGTCATACGGATGAGCTTCGTCATCACCTGCATTTTTCTTTTCCATCTGAGCTGCGAAACGTTCTCTCTGATCAAACGGGTCGTTAAGTTCGCTGAATGCGTTTGCATATTCATGACCGGCGATAAAGAGTTCGAAACGTTCTGTGTATCTCGGATCGTCTGCGCATTTCTTTGAAAGCGGAGATATTTCAAGCGGGTGATGAGTTACGAATGTGGGCTGAACGATCGTTTCTTCAACAAATTCATCAAAACATTCTTCGATGATCTTGCCGATTCCCCAGCTCGGTTCTACCTGAATGCGAAGCTCTTTGGCTTTTTCGATTGCTTCATCGAGGTCCGTGATTTTGTCAAAGTCAACGCCTGTCTTTTCAGCAACGAGGTCTACCATTCTTGCTCTCTTGAACGGAGCTTTGAAAGAGATTTCATTTCCGTCATATTCAACGCTGTCTGTTCCGTTTACTTTTGTAGCGACGAAAGAGAAGAGCTGTTCGATCATATCCATGATATCGTTGAAATCAGCATATGCCTCGTAACTTTCCATTGTAGTGAATTCGGGATTGTGAGTAGCATCCATACCTTCGTTACGGAAAATTCTGCCTATCTCATAAACCTTGTCGAATCCGCCTACGATAAGTCTTTTAAGCGGAAGTTCTGTTGCTATACGCAGATACATCGGAATGTCAAGAGTATTATGGTGAGTAATGAACGGTCTTGCTGATGCACCGCCTGCGAGTGTACCGAGAACCGGTGTTTCAACTTCAATGTATCCGCGGTTATCCATAAATTCTCTCATAGCCTTGATGATCTGTGTGCGCTTAATGAATACATCCTTTACTTCCGGGTTAACAATGAGATCAACGTATCTCTGACGATAACGGATGTCAACGTCTTTAAGACCATGGTATTTTTCAGGAAGCACCTGAATTGATTTTGAGAGCATGGTGATCTTTTCCGGTCTTACGGAAATCTGACCTTTTTCAGTCATGAATACTTCGCCTTCAACGCCGACGATGTCACCGATATCGTATGTCTTTGCGAGTTTATATTCTTCTTCACCGAGAATATCACGTTTTACAAAGAGCTGAATTCTTCCGTCTGAATCCTGAAGATCCCAGAAAGAAACTTTTCCCTGTCCTCTTTTTGCCATAACACGGCCTGCAATGGAAACGTGTGCGCCGTTGAATCTGTCAAATTCTGTTGTAATTTCGTTTGCTGTTGTTGTTCGTGTGAACCTTGTTGCCGCATAAGGATACATTCCCGCTTCTGTAAGGCTTGTGAACTTGTCTACCTTAACTCTGACAACGTCCGGTAATGAATCGTAATATTCCTTAGAAATCATTTAAAGTCCCCTTGTGATTTATATTATAATATATCAAGAATTTTAACTTCGTAATCGCCGAAAGGAGCCACAACTTTTACTGTGTCGCCTTTTTTTGCGCCGATGATTGCTTTTCCGACAGGTGATTCGTTGGAAATTCTGCCTTCATCAAGGTCAGCTTCGTCGCTGCCCACGATAGTGAATGTGTATTCTTCTTCCATGTCTGAATCATAGAATTTTACTGTAGAACCGATATGGATAACTCCGCCGGGAATTGTTTTTTCATCGATGATCTTTGCGTTTTTGATCTTATATTCAAGCTCAACGATCTCACCTTCAACAAAGCCCTGTTCCTGCTTTGCTTCTTCGTATTCAGCGTTTTCACTGAGGTCGCCGAATTCTCTCGCTGCCTTGATTTTTGCTGCTATTTCATGACGTTTCTTGGTTTTAAGGTACTCAAGGCGTTCAACAGCTTCTTCATAACCTTCTCTTGTATACAAAACTTCTTTTGATGCCATATTTCCACTCCTTAACTTAATAAAGACTGCGCCGATGCGCGAAGAGCAAAAGAAAAAATAAACACACAAAGACAAATCCTCACGCCTTACTGTGCGGAAGATTTGACGTACATTTGCTCTGTCAGAATATTATATACTCTGAAACCCGTTTAGTCAAGCCATTTTATACTAATCGTTCAATCTGAGTGCCTCAAAATATGCGGCGGACAGCTTAATTCCGGTGAAATTTTCTGTATATGCGTTTACACATACCCTGTCATCATGACCTGAAAACGACGGATAGGCATATATAAATTTGCCGGGGTATCCTTCCGGTGGACGGGAAGTACCGGTATTTACGGATATGATCACCTTTGCATCGTAAAGACTGTACAGTTTATCGGCGGTTATAACTGCTGTTGAATTATACTTCATGATATGTTCCGCCGCTTTTGCGCGAACATCTCTTTCATGAGAATACACTATGAGGTATCTGAAATTGTCTGCGATGACCTCAAGAAGCTCTTCCTCGATGTTATCCGGCAAAATGACTCCCACAAAGCTGTTTATGCAATCAGGCATGTCATTTTTTATGATTCCGATCTCATTACCAAGCACACATTTATCCCCTGTCAAATGTGTGCCCTCGTAATTCTTCGCTGTGTTTTTGTCTTCAAATGCAACAATTTGATAATTATTATTTCTCATAACATCACATATATCGCGATGATATTTCTCAATATCATCCATATCAGGATCGTCTTTCAAATAATACTCCATCAGTGTCCCCGTACGGACGAGTCTTTCATCAAATATGCCGCTGAGAGTATACGGCTTTTCCTTTTTATCGTTTCCGAACAGACTGACGGTGCGTCTTATAAATCCGGTTTCTTTCTTCGGACGGGTGGTGGTGAGTCTTACGTAAAGTATGTTTTTCATACTCATAATCTATGCTATTTTAAATATTTCAGACCATTCAATGTCATATTTTACCGGGAAGCATATTATATTCCGAAAAACGAAAGGAGAAAAAATGAAAAAAATACTTTGTTTTCTCATTACATTAATGCTTCTCATGACAGCATTCGCCTGCCATGAAGCGCCGGATGACACGCTGACAAAGATAAATGTAAGCGAAGTGACACATTCTGTATTCTATGCCCCGCAGTATGCGGCGATAGAGCTGGGATATTTCGAAGAAGAAGGTCTTGATGTTTCCGTAACAAACGCGGGAGGAGCAGACAAAGTCATGGCTGCCATTCTCAGCGGAGATTGCCAGATCGGCCTCGCAGGACCCGAACAGACTATTTATCTTTATGCGGCAGGGCAGGATGATTATGTAGTAAATTTCGCTCAGCTTACTCAGCGTGACGGATCTTTCCTCATTGCAAGAGAGCCGGATGAAAACTTCACCATCGAAAAACTCCGTGGCAGTCACATAATTGGCGGTCGCGTCGGAGGAATGCCCGTAATGATCCTTGAGTATATTTTGAGAAATAACGGCATTGAACCAAACGTCGACTGCATTGTTGATACATCTGTAGCATTCAACGCTATGAGTGGCGCATTTATCGGAGGAACGGGCGATTATGTTTCTCTGTTCGAGCCTAATGCGACGACGCTGGAAAAGGCAGGTGAAGGATATGTGGTAATGAGTCTTGGAACGGAAAGCGGTAAGATCCCCTATACCGTATATCAGGCACAGAAAAGCTTCATGACAGAAAATCCCGATATCGTCAAGGGCTTTACAAGAGCGATCCAAAAAGGCCTCGATTATGTACGCACCCATTCTTCCGAAGAAATCGCGGCAGTCATCTCCCCGCATTTCACCGACACATCAATGGAGGATATGATCAAAGTTATTGACCGATACAAATCAATCGACGCATTTGCCGTTGACACGACTCTCACAAAAGAATCTTTCGATCTGCTTCAGACCATCATGCAGGAAGGCGGACAGCTCGACAAGTTCGAAGAATATGATATCCTCGTAGATAATTCGTACAGATAAGGAGGGCATATGAAAAAGCCTTTGGTCGAAATCAAGGATCTGAAAAAGATCTACCATACCCCGAAAAATGAAACTGTGGCGGTCGAAGGCTTTTCTCTCCGGATAGACGAAGGAGATTTCATTTCTCTCGTCGGACCGAGTGGATGCGGAAAATCCACTGTTTTATCAGTTCTTGCAGGACTTACGGAGCTTTCAGATGGGGAAATAAGCTATCATGAGGATATTTCCGTAGGGTATATGCTTCAGCATGACTGCCTGTTTGAATGGATGACGATTCTTGACAATGTGCTTCTCGGGCTCAAAATAAAAGGAGCCTTGAATTATGACAGTGAAAATTATGCGAAGGACCTCTTAAAAACTTATGGGCTCGGAGATTTTACATCTTCATATCCCCATGAGCTCTCAGGTGGAATGCGCCAGAGGGCAGCTCTCATAAGGACACTTGCAATTAAGCCGAAGCTTCTGCTTCTTGACGAACCTTTCAGCGCCCTTGATTCGCAGATGAGGATCACAGTCAGCGAAGATATCGGCAGGATCATCAAAAATCAGGGACTGACCGCCATACTCATAACTCACGACCTGTCAGAAGCCATATGTCTATCGGATAAGATCGCAGTCCTCTCCCCTCGCCCTGCAAGAGTCATGAATGTGTATGACATTGATCTGCCTGATGATCTTTCGACGGCAAAGAAAAGGACTTCCGCAAAATTCGGGGAATATTACAACATTCTCTCAAAGGAGCTGTACGGATGATGGAAAAATATTCTGATGAACACATTTTATATCTCAGAGAGCTGAAAAGAAAGAATATCGCCATAAATCTCATAAGGATATCTCTTCTTGTGGCGATTATCATTTTATGGCAGATCGCGGCGGATATGAAGTGGATAAATTCTGTGATCACAAGCTCCCCGAAAGAGATAATCCTCACGATCCATTCCCTCATATCCGACAAGACCCTTTTCCGTCACATAGGATATACACTCTTTGAAACGCTTACAGGCTTTTCTCTCGCCACGCTCTTCGGGATAATACTCGGTTCCGCATTATGGGCGTTTCCTGTAGCATCAAGAGTCATGGATCCGTATCTGGTAGTCCTGAATGCACTTCCGAAAGTGGCTCTCGGGCCGCTTATCATAGTGTGGGCAGGTGCCGGAATGGAAGCGATAATAATCATGACGCTGTCGATCTCGCTCATTTCGACAGTAATAAGCGTATATTCTGGACTGAGGAGCGTTAATGAAGAAACAATACTCCTCATGCGTTCATTCGGGGCAAATCAGCTGCAGATGCTGAAATATGCCCTCCTTCCCGCAAGCTGTCAGTCGATCATTGGAGCATTGAAGATAAATGTATCTCTGAGCTGGGTCGGGGTTATAATGGGAGAATTTCTCGTGAGCAAGGCAGGAATAGGATATCTTATCATGTACGGCTCACAGGTCTTCAATCTGGACCTCGTCATGGCAGGAATAATCATACTTTGCATTCTCGCCGGTGGAATGTATCTTATGGTTTCTTTATTTGAAGGATGGACGAAGAAAAAAGGCTGGACAGTATAACAAAACAGGATGCAGCGCATCCTGTTTTTTAATTTCCGTCAGCCATAAAATAATTTTCATCAATTCCGCCGACAATTATTTTTTCTGCGAAGTATATTTCCGTGGCATCAAACCATTCGTATCCGGAACCGATTTCTTTGCCCGGTTCTGTATGAGGAACGAGGGTTATATATACCCCTCCCGGGCAGACTCCGTCCCACAGATCCTCTCCTGCGCGTGCAAATACTGCATTATAGATCTCGTCGTCCGAGAATTCGAGAACCGTTTTATCCGTATCGGCAATAATCCCTATATATTCATCAAGGCTGTTTCTGATTTCAAAGCGCCTGATGTTGCTTTCGGCCGGATCGCTGAATTCCGTAATGATCTCTCCGTTGAATTTCTCTGCAAACGTTATATCTGAGAAATATCCGATGAAGAACGTCTGGAGGACATATTCAGGATTTTTCACACGGTAAGTATATGATGGTTTGACCGTATCATCGATCCAGACTTCTGTACACTTGTTGTTAAAATACATCCATGAATCCCCAAGATCGATAACCCTGTCTTTGGGGCGGTCTTCATCAAGGCTTTTGGAAAGTTCGTGTTTATTGATCTCTATCTTTCTGAGAGCATCAGTTGCAATCTTTATGCTCTCCTTTTCAGTCAGAAGATATTCCTTTCCGAAGACACCATTCATCACGTACACATATTCCGGATCGTCAAATAAGTTCTCCCAACAAGGGGATATATCATCGATGCCTGCGGAGGGAGGATTTGTCATGAAAAATACCGCGAAAGATACGATCATGACCGTACAAAGAAAGAAAATGATCCCTGTAGGTCTTTTATACTGCATTATTCCTTTGATCCTGTCTTTTATCCCCACTTCTCCGAACGCAAGCGGTGAGATCGCAAAGGAATTCTTTTCTACTGAAAAAGAAAGCAGGCTGAGTGAATAACTTTTTTTCTCATCATCACCGAGATTCTTTATCACAGCCTCATCACATGCAAGCTCAAGGTCTTTGCAGAATGTGCTGAATGCGAGCCACATTAAAGGATTGAACCAGTATATACAAAGGAGAACGTAAGCTAATATCTTGCTGATATGATCGAGACGTTTTATGTGCATCTTTTCGTGCGAAATGACATTTACCGCGTCATTTTCCGAAATTCCGTACGGGATATATATCTTCGGGGAAAATATACCCATCACAAACGGTCCTTTGATAAATTCGCTCTGCCGGATATTTTCATTATATTTTGTGGCAGTCGCAAGCATTCTTTTCAGCCTGATATAGCTGTATGCCGCATAAGAAAGCATTACGGTAATACCCGCGATCCATATTTTTGCAAGGAAATCTGTAAGGTCGTTTTTGAAATTGTAACGCACAGTAACGCCTTCGTAATACTTATCTCCCATATATTCATTTACGGGATCGTCAATGATGTCAAAGCCCGTATTGATATAAAAATCACCATTACCATTATCAAGAAGATTCATCTCAAAAGTATCTCCGCTTGGAATGAGGCTTATCTCACTTTCGGGGATAACGGGAATAATGAGCCTTAATGCAACAAAACTCCACAAGAACACTATAAACCACTTCGGGCAATTTTTGAAGAATTTTCTTATGAGAAGGATCGCAAGGGTTATGTATCCCGCTGTAATCGACAAATTAACGGCATTTAAAAATAATCTGTTCATCACTCTTCCCCCATGATCTTCATTATTTCACTTATCTCTTCTTCGGAAAGCCTCTTGCTTTTTGCAAATGCGGCGATGAATGCCGGGATATTCCCTTCGAATTTCTTTTCGAGAAGTTCATCGATCTCCGAAATCTGAGCTTCCTGCTTGGAGATGAGCGAAGTTACAACGGCGTTCTCGTTTCTGACAACTCCTCGGTCGGAAAGGCGCTTGATGACCGTATAAGTCGTTGTCTTTGACCAGCCGAGTTTTTCATGGCAGATCTCTGACAGCTCTCTTGAGGATATGGGTTCGACTTCCCATAAGATAAGACAGAAACGGTATTCGCTTTCGTGTATTTTCGGTGCCATATATTACCTCCTTCATTCTAATGCGTTAGAGCAGTTATATTCTAACGCATTAGAACAGCTTTGTCAAGAGCACAAATAAAAAACGACAATATAAATTGTCGCTTTTACTCTTGGAATTACAACAAAACATCTCATATATTGTTTCTGTGTCTGAATATTACCCTGTCATCCAGAACTTCTATTTCATCTTCGAACATCGGAACATATTCCCAATAGAACCGCGGTTTAGTACCCCAGCCCCACGCATCGAAATTCAGAAGATCTTTCATTTTGATCTCGCTCTTTCCGGGATACAGCGCATTATACAGTAAACTTTTTATTGCTTTATACTCATCAATATCCGTACTGATAATATCTTTGGAAGATCTGACAATCATATTTCCTCCGGGCAATACCTCAGTAGTCACCTCCGGATATTTCTGCGATTCTGACAAAAGATTTGGCAAGAGCTGTTGCTGTAACGGAGATATGATATTAAACCACTCAGCTCCAGGTACATACGCATATTTGTTCATATCACTGTCGCCATAATCAAACTCCGGATGCTCAGGATTTTTGTTCAATCTTCCGCCAAAATACACCATATGCGGGCTGATGTGTTGAAGAATACTAAAATATGACAGGTTTACTCTGCTACTCGTATTCTTAAACTCAATCGCAAAATCTTTCAAAAATCTGATGATCTCATTTGAAAAATGAATAACATTTTCGCCGAGGGATTTTAATGCAATTGCAAAGTCAAATTTACCACAGTATTTAATCGCACCTTCTATATAATGGTTCGAGTGAAAAAAAGCTGATACGTCACTGCCCGCCCACATTGACACAGGATACATCCCAGACATATCAAAAATCTCAAGCAAAGATTTTTTTATTTCATCATTTCTCTCAATGTCCTGAAAATAAGACATGAATACATCTTTATAATTCATGGTCTTATCAGCATCAGGCGGCAGTTTATACGTAGAGCCATACATAGCTTCTTTCAGGAATGCTTTGTACGATTTTTGATTATAGATTTCTTTACTCACAATCATACCGTCAAATCCGAACGAGATACCACTGTCCGGATTATCTATTTTTGTCTGTATATTTTCAGACCGGATTTCACGATCCCCATAGAACCATCTTAATACAGCTCTATGTTCAATCACTTCACTCAGCCAATGACGTATACGTGTAGCTATTGCGTTAAGTTCAGGCCACGAACATTGATAAAAATCTATTTCAAACTTCAACATTCTGCAATCGATATATTGCCCACGAAATGATAGCATTGATGTAAAATAGTCCATGTCGAATTCTCCTCTGTTAACATGAGCATGCGTTTTATCTATGCTTCAATCTAATGTTCTGCCTTATATTCATGCATTTACTGCAAATCATAGATATCGACGCTTCCCCAATCGAAATCAACAACGATATCTGAAAGGCTGCCGTCATACATTCCCATAAAGACCGTATAATTAAACATGTCTTTTCCGCTGAACGGCGGAAGATTCATGCAGAACGCACGGTTGCCGAGATATTCTGCGGACTGAGAAGGAGGAAGGTCAGTGATCTCTTCAATGACAAGTACGTTGGAATCCTTATTTACCGAACCGAAAAGGCTGATCTTTATATCCCTTTCGTCAACGCGTCCTTTCATGAACTGTTCGAAACGGTCTTCTCCCGTAAGGACGGTATATATTCCGTCATTCACCTCGAAGACAAGATCGTTATAGTTTCCTTCGAAGTCGTAATATTTAAGGTAATATACTTCGTCGTTTCCATACGCACAGACGACCTCATTCAGGAAGTTGATCCTGTCGTTAAGCTGAGAAAGAGAAGTATATTCATCTTTAAAATTAAAGTCCGACGGAACGAGCAGGACGAGGGCAGCGAGAATATAAAACGCTATATATCTCACACCGAGTCCGATACCGCTTTTTTTCTCATTATTGTTTTCCGCTTTCGGAAGAACATAAATTATTCCGTCTGAGATATTTTCCCAGAGAATGTTCATTATGCTCTCATACGCGCCGGCAAGGGTGTGCTTCTCTCTTTTTTTGACGATCTTTTCCGCTTCTTTTCTGTTTTGCTGGGATAAGAGAGTGATCGTATGTATATAATCCCTGATATCGTCGACAAGCGGAAGATAAAAATCTTTATTCAGCATGGATGAAAAATCAAAGCCCTTTTCTTCGAGCATCTGATTTGCTGTCACCGTATCGCCTTTTTTCGCCCTGATCGCAGCGAGAATGAGGTGCATGACGTATTTATCTGCATCCTGAATATCTTTGGCGTATTCATCAAGAAAACTTTCTACAGTTTCCGCATCGCTCTGCAAAAGGGCGATGAACGATCTGCCGAGATACGTCTGCTCGGGAACTTTTTCTTCGGAGATATATTCATCCATCAATACTGCCGCACGGGCGTAATCATTTTCCTCAAGAGCAATATCGATCTTTTCCGCGAGGAGCCTTCTGTTCATCTTTGTGAAAATAGAGAAAAACAGAAGAATGATCCCGATTACGGCGAGCTGACCGAAGAAGAAGTTTTTGTTGACTCCGAGATTATATTTCCACAAACTCCAGAAGAATATAAACACAGCAGTGAAAAGATACACAACTTTCACAGCTGCTCTTTTCTTTGCCTTATTCATTATTTTACCTCTCTGAGAGAATCGATCCTCTCTTTGATATCTCCTCCGAAGACATATGAACCGGCAACAAGAAGATTTGCGCCTGCGTCAACGACTGTCTTAGCGGTTTTTGCATTGATTCCGCCGTCAACTTCGATGAGGCAATCTCTTCCGCCGAGCATTTCCTTGATTCTTGTGATCTTCGGAACGACTGATTCAATGAAGCTCTGGCCTCCGAAACCGGGGTTGACGCTCATGACAAGGGCGAGGTCAATCTTGTCGATTACATATTTAAGTACGTTTTCGTCTGTTGACGGGCAAAGGGCAACGCCTGCCTTGCATCCGCAGGAATGGATGAGCTGAATCGTTCTGTCGAGGTGGATGCATGCTTCAGCATGGACTGTGATGATATCGCTTGATTCCGCGAACTTTTCGATATATTTATCGGGATTTTCGATCATAAGATGCGTATCGAACGGAATGTCGCATACTTTCTTCATCATTTTAAGCTGATCATATCCGAATGTGATGTTGTTTACGAAATGTCCGTCCATGATGTCCATATGAACGTAATCCGCGCCTGCCTGAGCAAGTTTTGCGAGGTCTGTTTTAAGGTCGCTGAAATCTGCTGAAAGAAGAGATGGTGATACTTTTATCATTTTATTTTTACCTTTCTTGTGGTATAATTTTTATCGGCTTGCCCGCATCTGAAATAATTCAGATACGTCAGGTATATTTTAACACATTATACGGGAGTTTTCAAATGAAAGCGGTATTTACAGCAATTAACTCTAAATTTACTCACTCCGCCCTTCCCATTTATCTTCTTTCAAAGAAAATAACGGGGGATATCGAAGTGGTTACGGGTGAATACAATATAAACCAGCCGAAAGATTATATTCTCAGAAAGCTTTACGAAGAAAAAGCAGATGTATATCTCTTTTCTTGTTATATATGGAACATAGATACAGTACTGTCCATAATCAAGGACCTGAAAAAGATGAAGGACTGCGTCATTGTTCTCGGAGGAAGTGAAGTATCCTACAATCCGTGGGATTATGAACAGTACGCAGATTACATCGTATGCGGAGAAGGCGAAAGTATAATAAACGAACTTCTCTCCTGCATCTTATCAGGCAAGGATCCGTCAACACTTCCGGGAGTTTATGCCAAAGGGTGCAAAAATAACTCCTTCACCGAAAAGACATCTGCCGATGAAATGAATTTTCCCTACACGGATGATGAAATCGAAAACTTCAAAGACAAGATAATATATTACGAGTCATCAAGAGGATGCCCCCACAGATGCACGTATTGCCTTAGCGGAAGCGACAATAAAGTACGATACAAAAGTGTTGAAAGAACATGTGACGAACTTTTAAAATTCATAAACGCAGGAGTAAGGCAGGTCAAGTTCATTGACAGGACATTCAACGCTCACCCGTCAAGGGCAGAAGAGATCGTTGAATTCATTCTGAAAAGTAACAAGACGACAAACTTCCATTTTGAGGTGACAGCGGAGCATATGACGCCGAAGTTTATGGAACTGTTGAGAAACTCTCCCGTCGGAATGTTTCAGATCGAAGTCGGACTTCAGAGCATAAATCCTGAAACGCTCGAAGCGATTCAAAGAAAAAACGAGCTTGAAAAGTTTGAAAAAAACATAAAATACGTCCTCGAAAACGACAATGTTCACGTTCATGCGGATCTTATCGCCGCCCTGCCATACGAAGGATATGAGAGCTTTATGAAAGGAATAGATTATCTCTTTGATTTAAAGGTTCATATGCTTCAGGTCGGAATCCTGAAAGTGCTGAAAGGATCAAAGATATTCGATCAGGCTGAAGAATTCGGCATCGTATACTCCTCCGACAGTCCGTACAATGCTTTTTCAACGAAATGGCTTAGTGTGGACGACATGATAAAGATAAACCATATGGAAGATGTTGTGGAAAAATATTATAATTCCATGTCATTTTACGGCAGCCTTGACAAGATTTCAGCATCATTCAAAAAACCGCACGAGATGTTTGAATGTCTTGCTGAGTATTATCTTAATAACGGGCTTTTTGACAGAGGACTTTCCAAAAAGGAACTTTATGAGATACTTATCAGATTCTGTGATGAATATCATATCGATGCAAAAGAAGAAATCGCACTTGACTGCATGAAACATCTCGACATCAACAATTCTCTCGGAGTGTATGAAAGATACGACAAGACAAAAACTTTTGAGCTGTTAAACGATGAAGAGTTTGTAAATAATTACCTTAAAAACTATTCCCACCTACGAGCAAAGGAGATCTTCAAACACGTTGCCGTGTATGAGGCAAACGACAAGCTTCTCATACTCACGAAAGAAAAAGAGGAGAAGATCAAAGGCGGATACAGGCATTTTATATACTGATGACAAAGCCACCCGATATCCGGGTGGCTTTGATGTTTATTACTGTTCATCGGTATCAGAAATAAGTTCCGGCTTTTCTGTATCATCCACATGTTCCGTACTATCCTCATCGGATGTATCGAAAATTTCATTCGATGTATTTTTCGCAAGGTCATCCTTGATGATCCGGTAAAGCGCGGAGACAAGCGGTACTCCGAGAACCATGCCCATAATGCCCATTATTCCGCCACCTACGGTCACAGCCGCGAGAACCCATATTGCCGGGAGTCCGAGTGAAGAACCGACGACTTTGGGATATATGAGGTTTCCTTCGATCTGTTGAAGGATGACGAGATAAATAATAAATATAACAGCTTTTACGGGAGAGACCGTAAGGATCATGAACGCGCCGAGCCCACCACCGATATATGCTCCCGCTACAGGGATGAGGGCGGTAAAAGCTATAAGCGCACCGATCATGGATGCGTACGGAAGACCAAGGAGCCACATTCCGAGGCTGCAAAGCACTCCGAGAATGACGGCCTCCGTGCACTGACCGACAAAATATTTGTGGAAGCTGCTGTCAAGAACTCCAAGCAAATAATATACGTTTCCGACAGTTTTTTCGGAAAAATATCTTTTCATAAGCTTTCCGAACTGACCGGAAAGTATTTCTTTTCCCGAGAGGATATATATGGCGAAGATGACGCTGAGGAGTGTCGTGACTATAACGGATACGAAACTGCTGACAGCTGAAACAACGACATCCATCACGCTTGTTATTCCTGAGGTGACCATTGATATGATCTCCCCTATTCTGGACTTCCAGTCAATGTGTTTCAACGGCTCGATAATATCTTCCGGGAAGATACCCCACTCTTCAATAATGGCGACACATTTTTCGAGAGCAGCAGGTGCCTTATCAACGAGAAGCATGACGCAGTTCGTAAGTTCGGGGACAATAAGTCTTGCGATAAGTATCACTACCGCGATGAGGCTTACAAACGCTCCCGTCATACACAATGGTCTTCTGAGTTTATTCACTGTCGGATTTTTACTTTTAGCGAAGAAATGTCTTTCATAAAAACTCATGAGGATATTGACGATATAAGCTGTCGCCGCCCCTATAATAAGCGGCATTGCAGCGGTTATTATAAGTCCGATAAACTTCGCCGCAGACGGCCAGAATAATATGGCAAGGTAAAGCATAAATAAGCTTACCGTGATCTTAAAACAGGTTTTCCAACTGAGATTCATATATTATAACCTTTCTTTCTTATACTTTTTTATAATTATATTACAAATTGACCGTATTGACAATAAGTGTGTATAATGATATTATAATATACACTTGTCGCATTTGCAACACACAGTTTAATAAAAACTGTTGCAGATCGGCTGATATATACTTTTACACATACTAAGGTGGTTTATGAAAAAAGAAGATCAGAGAATAGTATTGACAAAAAGATTGCTTGCGGATGCACTTACGGAGCTTTTAAAGCACAAGGATCTTGACAAAATAAACGTAACGGAGCTTTGCAGGAAGGCAGGAATAAACAGAGCGACTTTTTACAGGCATTATGAAACTGTTTCAGATATCATGGACGAGATGCAGGACAGACTCGTCAGAGAAATACGACTCATGTCAAATGAACCGAAAAATTCAGGCGAAGTCAGGGATGCAATAAAAAAGATAGCTTCACATTTATATGAACAAAGAGAACTCGTCAGGCTTATTCTGAAAAACAATGCAGACGAAAAAATGGCTATGCTCTTTAATGAAATATATAAAAAGATAATGGAAGATAAAGATCTCCTGAATATCAATTTCTCTGCATCTCCGAAAGACATAAAATTCATTGCAACTTTCATTGCCGGAGGAACATACGCAATGCTCAAGGAATGGATAATGAGTGACGAACCGGAACATCCGGACAGAATAAGCAAACTTGCGTGCGAATTGTTTTTGGATGACAGATTTACAAACGTATAATAAACATATTTTTGTGTATATACGAAATTATAATATCAGATTGTTGCATAAACAAACATAAGTACATACATAATGTGGGTTTACCGGATTTTGTTCTTTTGGTAATATTTCGTTGAATAATACATAAGGAGAATAATATGGAACAAAAACCTAAACTGACGTCAATGCATATCAATACATATGCTTTGTCAAACGGTCTCAACACCATGGCATCCCAGATTCCGACACAGTACCTGATGATGTACTGCACGGACTTCCTCGGAATCAGCCCCGTCGCTTACGGTACGGCTATGGGTATTGCAAAGACATTCGACTTTATCGTTTGCCTCATCTCAGGCCCCATCATTGAAAAATCCAATATGAAGCACGGAAAGTATCTCTCATGGCTGAGAATACTTACAGCAACACTCTTCTTCGGCAACATCATCCAGATGCTTGACACAAATGCATTCATCGAAAATGCCACGCTGAAGCTTCTCGTTGTATGCTTCGGGTACTGCATGTTCCACGGATCAATGAACTTCAACGCTGCCGTCAGAGGCTCTCTTGTCAGAAAGCTCGCAGGCGCCGACATGGAAAACAGAAGAAAGCTTACTACCCGTCAGTCACAGGTCGGAGCTGCCGTTACTATAATTTCATCCGCAATCACACTTCCGTGCATCACGTTCGTCGAAAAACTCACCGGCTCACCGACAATGGGATATTTCCTCGTAGCACTCGTTTTCTCAACATGTTTCGCTGTATGCAACACGATTTTTATCAAGATCGCATCCCCGTTTGATCCGCCACAGGCTGTAAACACAGTTAAAAAGAGTGCATCCGTAAAAGATATGTTCGCGACCATCGTAACGAACAAGCAGATGCTCGTTTTAGTCGTAACATACACACTCTTCTCAATCGCATCCCAGATCAACGCCGGCGTTATGACATACTTCTTCAGAGTTACGGGAACGTTCTCTCAGTACACTATCTCCATCACCATCCGCAGTGTCGTTGCGTTCGCAGCAAGTATCCTCGTTCCGCCTGTCGGAAAGAAGATCGGAAAGAAAAATTCTCTCGTTCTCGGCAGATTCTTATGGTGCGGAGGAGTTCTCTTCATTTACGCATTCGCACTCAATAAAGACGGCTCTGCAAACCTCATCCTCATGACGATCGGTATGTGCATCTGCCGTATTGCAACATATACATATATGTCATTCGGCGTAAACTACTGGCTCGACTGCGCTGAATACGGATACTACACAACCGGCAAGGATATGAGAGGATTTGCTTCTGCGATTCAGAACATCCCCACCAAGATCGGTTTCGCCATCGGCGGAAGCTCAGTAGGTTACCTTATCGCCTGGGCAGGATATGTTCCTCCGACACCTGATGCTCTCGGCTATTTTACACACATGAACCGTTACATGATGGTTATCGGACTTATTCCGGCAGTGATCGGTGCTGTTTCAGGCATCATCACACTCTTATTCTACAAGCTCTCTGACGACGAAGCGGCAATGTATGCCAAAGCAAACGCAGAAAGAGATGCTATGGGCGCATAAAATCATAGGCACTGCACGATGCGGTGCCTTTTGTAATATCCGGAAAGATTCTGCGTCATATATGGTAAGGAGGAAAATATGAAAAGAAAATTAACCACTATCATCTGCGTAATTCTCGCATTTATTCTTCTCTTTCCCGTTCGTCTTCAGTACAAAGACGGCGGAACAGTAGAATACAAAGCTCTTCTTTACAGCATTTATGACGTTCACAGAATCAATCCCGACATGGAATCCGAAGAAATGTTTATTGAAGGATTGATCATTGAGATCCTCGGAGTGAAGATATTTGACAACACGGGCAAATAGTATGTAAATATTGTTTTTATAAGGGATATATGGTATAATCCTTGCATGATCGGAGGTAAGTATGAACGGAATGATCATGGGATTTTTGATATGGTGCCTTTCAGGTGGAATATTTGCTCTTATCGGTATATACGCATTATTTGCGAAAAAGCCTGTCGGATTCTGGGCAAATGCAAAGGTATTTGAAGTAAGTGACGTGAAAAAATACAACAGGGCAATGAGCAAGTTATTTCTGTCGTTCTCTTTTGTATTTATCCTTCTCGGTACCCCTCTCCTTGCGGGGCAGAATTCGCCATGGGCGATAATCTCGGTTTTCGGCGTCGTTGCGGAAATGATCGTGATGATGATCGTATACACTCTAGTTATTGAAAAGAAGTACAAAAAGAAATAAAGCTGTGGAAATGTCCACAGCTTTTGTTGTTTAAAGTCCTTCCTCTAGTCGGAAATAATTATCCGCCCATCGGATATAGTTTATGCCGGAATAATACATCATGTTGTTTATAACGACTCCTTCTTTCGAAACGATCCTCATATCCAGTACTTCCATATGCGCAAATTCATCGGTTCCGACGTCGTTTATTGAACTGAAATCGTCGCTTCCCATAGACAGTGATGATGTGAAAATATCATACAGACACGAAATATCCTCGGGAGATATATATTTTTCATCCCCTATCGTCATACTTTCAATATCTTCCGCCTCGTCAATGCCGAAAAATGACATAAGTTCGGTGAATTCCATATGAGTATTACTGTCGAAAGACACAATATTACAAAACAGAAGGAACGAATATTCTCCATTTTCTTCGCTTACATATACACTGCGGCACGTTCGTCCGTCCTTTGTGGTTATTTTGGAATATGGTGCGTAAACATATATATTTCCGTACTTTTCCCCGACAGCATTCTTACCGCTTCCGAGATTTTTCCCGACCATTTCCGATGTTATCTCATAAGGGAGATTGTACATATCGAGGAGATATGTGTCATTCATATCGACTTGTTCATAATACGCGCCGTTATACTCTATGACATTCAGAATCATTGCGCCGTCATCACCTTTTTTATCACTGCTGCCGCACCTGAAAAGCGTCGTCATATTAAATCCCGCCACGAGAACAAGAATCAGAAAGTTTGCTGCCGCGAATCTTCTGCGTTTTTTATTTGCACGGCGGTTCATAGCGGAGGCAATAAATCTTTCGTCAATATGTCCGATAGCGTCACTGAGCTTATTTACGTTCATCACATCCCCTCCCGTTTTATGAGGTATTCCCTCAATGAATTCCTTATTCTGAAGAGTTTTACAGAAATATTTCTCTCGGAATGTCCTGTCCTTTTCGAGATTTCTTTCAATGACAGACAAAGAAAATATCTCATAACAAAAATATCGGCGTTTTCCTTTGAAATGCTGTCAAGGTATTCTTCGATCAGTTTCGTTATTTCTTTAAGTTCAATGTTCCGTTCTACATTTTCCGTTGATGGGATACATTCGGAAAGTTCTTCCAGAGACAGATCATACACGCTGTTTCTCTTTTCTGCATGCTTTTTTCTGTATTTTGATATGGAAATATTTCTCGCGATCTTTGCGAAATACGCTCCGAGATTGTCCGGTCGTTTCGGAGGAATCGTGTTCCATACAGCAAGAAGGGAATCATTCAGACATTCTTCCGCATCGAGGGAATCGTATAGTATGTTATAAGCCATGCGAAGAACGGGCTTTCCGTATTTTTCTTTCAGTTGTTTTATAGCCTCTTCGGAACGGGCAAAGAAAAGATCCAGTATTTTTATGTCCTGCATAATGCCACCTCACTTATATAGTAGCATTTAAAACGAAAACATTACATAAAAAAATTATTTTTTTTCTTCACCTAAGAAAAGTGTGTATATTTTCTGAAAATTAGGGAAAAGATATTGCAAAAATTCCTTCTTCGTAGTATAATTTTTCGCATAACAGACGAAAGGAATGTTTTACATATGAAGATTTTAGCAGATGTGTTTGAAAAAGTAAAACAGAGAAATCCAAACGAACCCGAATATTTACAGGCAGTTGAAGAGGTACTTGAATCCCTCGAGATCGTTGCCGAAAAATACCCCCAGTACGTAAAAGCAGGTATATTCGAAAGAATCGTTGAACCTGAAAGACAGATCATTTTCAGGGTTCCGTGGGTTGATGATAACGGAAATGTACAGGTAAACAGAGGTTTCCGCGTACAGTACAACTCAGCAATCGGACCTTACAAAGGCGGTATCCGTTTTCATCCGTCAGTAAACCTGTCAGTTATCAAATTCCTTGGTTTTGAACAGATCTTCAAGAACTCACTCACAGGTCTTCCCATGGGCGGAGGCAAAGGCGGAAGCGACTTCGATCCGAAAGGAAAAAGTGACAATGAAGTTATGAGTTTCTGCCAGAGCTTCATGAATGAGCTTTATAAATATGTAGGAGCTGACGTTGACGTTCCCGCAGGCGACATCGGTGTGGGTGCAAGAGAAGTAGGATATATGTTCGGTCAGTACAAACGCCTTACAGACGTATATCACGGTGTATTCACAGGCAAAGGTCTTGACTACGGCGGAAGCCTTGCAAGAACACAGGCTACAGGATACGGTCTCATTTACTTCGTAAACGAAATGCTCGCTGACAAAAACGATACACTCGAAGGAAAGACAGTCCTCGTTTCAGGAAGCGGTAACGTAGCAATTTACGCTTGCGAAAAAGCTCAGAAATTCGGCGCTAAAGTTGTTGCTATGAGCGACTCCAACGGTTATGTTTACGACGAAGAAGGCATCGACCTCGCTCTCGTAAAACAGATCAAGGAAGTTGAAAGAGGAAGAATCAAAGAATACGCTGTAAGAAAACCGAATGCTGTTTACACAGAAGGCTGCAAAGGCATCTGGACTATCAAAACAGACATCGCTCTTCCCTGCGCAACACAGAACGAAATCGACGAAGAAAGCGCAAAAGCTCTCGCAGCAAACGGATGCTGGCTTGTTGCGGAAGGCGCTAATATGCCGTCAACACCGGGCGCTATCGCTGTATATCAGTCAAACAATATGCTCTATTCTCCGGGCAAAGCTTCAAACGCAGGCGGCGTTGCCACAAGCGGTCTTGAAATGAGCCAGAACTCACTCCGTATGTCATGGTCATTCGATGAAGTTGACGAAAAACTTCAGGGTATCATGAAATCAATCTACAAAAACGCTTCTGACGCAGCAAAAGAATTCGGAAAAGACGGAGATCTCGTATTCGGTGCTAACGTAGCCGGCTTCCTTAAGGTTGCAAGAGCTATGTATGCTCAGGGTATTGTTTGATAAAAAATATATTGAAATTAAAAAATCGGCTCAGATGAGCCGATTTTTTACATTCTGATAAACTGACATTCTCCGATCACATCGATCTCCGTCACATCCATTTTCTTTATTTTTATGCGCACGAGTGAACACATAAAATCAAGAAGATATTTTATTTTGTTTTCGTTTCCCTGCAGTTCACAGTAAACATCGCCGTTTTTCAGATTTTCGCAAAATCCCGTAAGCGAAAGATTATTTGCAAGCTCATAAACCTCAAGGCGGAATCCGATCCTCTGGACGCGTCCGGAGAACATGACAGAATATCTCTTTATGGGTGAATCTTCAAACTCCCCCATTTTCAGCCTTCTGACCTGGTTTCTTACGTAATCATCTTTCAGCTTTTTTATGAAAACTTTTAACTTATCAGCCATTTTACTTTTTAAGTGCGGAAGATTTATTATTCGCATAACGAAGGATCTGTGTCGCATCAAGAGCGTTGATCTTATCGTCTGCGTTTACATCTGCTGCGAATTTTGCGAGATCTGCTTCGTATTCATCTTCACCCGTGAGGATCGGAGATTTGTTGTTCGAATATCTCAGGATCTGTGTCGCATCAAGCGCATTTACTTTTCCGTCAAGGTTCACATCGCCGAGGATGAAAAGGACATTACCAAATACTTCGACTTCAAATTCGGCGCTGATTCCCATGAATGATACTGAAACCTGCTGGAATCCGGCAACTGACGGATCGTAACTCGTTACGTCATATCCCGTATCGAGTATTATACTTGAGCCGTCTGAATATACGACTTTTATGCTCAACCCTGTCAGATCAAGTTCCTCACCTATGGAGTATGAAAGCCTTTCCGGAAGGGTATTGATCATAACTTCGGTTACGAGCATTATTTCATCGGCTTCCCATCTCGCATAGAGTGTGTGGTTTTTAGCAGTTATGACTTTTGTAGAGTCGGAAACCTTTTCACCGCCTGATTTTGCGGTATACCAACCTGTAAACGTATAATTATCTCTCGCAGGATTTGGAAGATCTCCGTAAGTCGCTCCAAGGTTTACCGTTTTCGCGGAAACGACGCCTCCTCCGCTTGAATCAAACGAAACGGTATACGTGCTGCTGCCGACAATGAAGTCCTTATTCCAGGAAACGGTTTTCTTCGTGTCTTTTGCCGTGATCTTCAAAGTATAAAGTCCGTTTTTCAGTTCACCGAATTTGAGGGAATAATTGATATTTGATGATTTGATGTCGAGAGTGTATGCGGATGGCTTTACAGTCACCTTCTGCACTTCATTTCCGCTTGCGTCAAGTATATATCCGGTTACGGAAGATATCTTATAGTTGGAGCTTATCGTTCCGACAAGGTTGAAAGAATTTCCTTTGGTTATATTTTTCGGATAAGACGTAAGGTTTATTTTTAATGTGGATTCTTTGTTCAGCGGAGTATAGTCATCCGGATCAAAAACATACGGATTCTGTTTATATGTTCCGCCGTGGGTCTTTACTGTTTTCTGAGAACCGGAAGTATTGTCCCAGTAATACTTTGTCGGTCGTGTGTCCACATGAACGAATGTGGTATATTTTCCGACTCCCCTGACACCGATGGATTCCGCATATTTTGCAACTTCCGCAGGTTTTACGCCCGAAACCACGATATCCGCCGCCATACCTTTGATGTGATACGAGTTTGTCGCACCACCGACTTTTTTATTATGGGCAGGAGTACGATAACCTGAATTTATCGTTACGGCTTTTCCGAAATGGTCCCTGATGTTCTGAAGGATCGCAATAAGCTCCATGTCAATATACACTTCATCGCTTCCGTCCTTGCTTGCGAATTCGCTGACTTTGAAATTGGCGCTGAGTTTCGTGTTTCCGTCAGCTTTCTTTGAGAACAAAACCACCGTGCTCTGGGATGCAAAAACTTCCGTGGGAATAAATGCCATAAGGAGCAACATTACGATAAAAAGACTGATTAGTTTTTTCATACTTTTCTCCGGATTATTTTTTTTCATCGTAACATATTCTTCCACATATTGTCAATAAAAAAGACCTTGCTTACGCAAGGTCATCCGGTATTATTTTCAGAAAATCCTTATAGCTCATTCCGCTTGTGCCGATACATTCGGAATTATTTCCGCCATGGAAATCACTTCCACCTGTTCTTAAAAGGGAGTGTTCTTCCGCGAAACGTGAGTAGCGGTATTCATCGCTTTTCTGATGGGACGGGCATATGACTTCGATGCCGTCAATTCCGCAGGAAACAAGGTTCGTGAGGAGTGAATCATCACCTATGAGCTTCGGATGTGCGACGACGCTTATTCCGCCGAGGGAGTGGATAAGTCCGATCATGTCGCAGGGAGAAAGACTTCCCCTTTTTACGTACGCCGGTTTTCCTTCTCCGATATATTTCTCAAATACCTCGGTAAACTCCTTACAATACCCCTTTTCTATAAGATGTCTTGCAAGGTGCGGGCGTCCGACACTCGAGCCTGCAGTCTTCATTATCTCCTCAAATGAAACCTTTTCGAGTCCCATTTCATGCAGCTTTCTCACCATCTTTTCCATTCGCAGAACTCTTTCGTTTTTCTGGATGTCAATGGCTTTTTTGAGCTCTTCAGATGCTGTATCTATAAAATAACCGAGAATATGTACGGAGCGGGAGCCGAAAAAACAGCTGAATTCGATACCCGACACGAGCTTTATTCCAACTTCATCCGCAAGACTGTAGACCTTCCCGTCTTCATAGGCATCGACAGTGTCGTGATCGGTAATGCTTATGACTTTGATCCCTCTCGACGCAGAGTTCCGGATCACTTCTTCAGGGGTGTACTTCCCGTCAGAGGCTGTGGTGTGGATGTGCAGATCGACGGGGTATTTCCTGCTCATAGTGCCGCCTCCAGCAGACTTTTCAGCTCGTCCACGGAAACGACATACTTTTTATTACAGAAATGGCATACAAGCTCGATATCTTCGCCTGATGCGATCATATCTTCGATCTCATTTTTACCAAGAGCAAGTATAAGCTTATGGATTTTGTCTTCGTTGCAGTCGCAGTAATATTCCAGCGGCATTTCTCCGAGCTTATGATAGCGCATATCTCCGAAAAGCGCTTCTGCGATCATATATTCATCATATCCGCCTGTAAGCATTTCGCTTATTGTCGGGATCTTCGCGATATTTTCTTCCAGAACGACAAGTGCTTCTTCGGGGCAGTTCGGCATAAGCTGAAGGATAAATCCTCCTGCAGAAATAATATCAAGATCTCTGCCTACAAATACTCCGAGAGAAACTGCCGACGGAGTCTGTTCGCTCGTTGCGAAATAATAAGTAAAGTCCTGTGCGATCTCGCCGCTGACAAGGTCTACCTGTCCGACATACGGGCTTTTCATGCCAAGATCTTTGACGACGGTAAGTGTGCCTTCTCCGACGATACCGGCAACATCGAGTTTACCGGGATATTTACTGAGGACTTCCGTCTGCGGATTGAGAATATCGCATTTTACTTTACCTGAATTATCAGCCGTTGCGACGACACGCTGAATCTGTCCCGTACAGTTGATCGTTACAGTCAGAACGTCCGTGTCGTTTTTAAGCATACTGCCCATAAGGGCTGTTGCGGTAAGAGTTCTTCCCGCCATAGCCGCCGCAGTGGGAGTTGTGCCGTGAAGGCGGTTCATCGTTCTTACCGTTTCTGTTGAAAAAGCTATATATAACCTTACGGGATAATCCGTGAGTGAGAAACTGATTATTTTGTCCATAAAAACACCTCTTTTGTAGATTATAACATATTCTTCGGATAAAATAAAGGATGTATTTTCAGACAAATCAAAAACATTTTATTCCACAAATCAGAGATTTTATAAAAATCAATCTGTGTAAGGCTAAAAATGCGGCATTGAAAGCAAGATATGAGCATCACATGACAATCGGACAAAACAATATACTCTTTCTGTCTTTATAAGCGGGAATCTTTTTCTTTATTACGTGGCGGATATGTGTTAAAATAGCAATAATATATCTGAATGGGAGAAAAAATGAACAGGAAAATAATATCAGTTTTATTGGTGCTGATGATAATATTATCATCCATGACCCTTTATTCGTGTGATAAACAAAATATACTTACTGACGAAGAAAAAGCATTTGTAGATGAAGTGAAAAATACATCATCTCAGTATTACCGCTCCCTCCTTACGGATGATGAGGAAATTCTGCTGTATGACGAGATCCTGTCTGCGGTAATACTCCACGACAAAGAGTATACCATCAGGCATTTCGACTCGGATACGGTAAACAAAGTGGCTCTTTACATAACCCTCGACAACCCGTTTGTTGTGCTCACGGATAATTTGCTGGAATATAAGATGACTCACGATCTCGATTCGGAGATCATTGACTATCTTACGGAATTCGACATTCCGTTTTCGATGAATTATGATGATCCTCATGAAGAGATCACTGAAAGTATTTCAAAAGCAAAAGAAATAATTGAAAATATGCCGGAATACGACGATGAATATTACATCGCTAAATATTTCCATGACTATCTTGCAACGAATGTGTCCTACAGTACAGACGAACATACCACCGTCATGCACTGCACCCCTTACAGCGCACTTATCCGGGCTTCGGGGAAATGCGAAAGCTATGCAAGGGCGTATTCACTCTTATGCAATATGGCAGGACTGGAATGCTTTATGGTAATGTACGACCAGTCGCAGTCTGAAGACGGAGTGGGACATATGTGGAATATGGTAAAAATAAACGGGAATTATTATTACGCAGACGTTACCCACGATTCCTTTACCCAGGCAATCGGATATCCGAAAAATTACGTCGCGTATGATTATTTTCTCACGGATGAATCAAGTCTTTCCGAACCTTACCTCATCAGCGAAAAGATCGCTTCGGTGATCCCTGAAGTATCTTCCGATACAGACAACTTCTTCGTCAAAAACGGTCTTGTCTTCAACAGCTACAACAGAAACACCGTGGGAAAAGCCGCAGGAGAATTTCTCAAAAAACAAAAGGAAGAAGATTTCTGTGGAGTGAGTATCAGATTCACGGACAAAAAAGCATATGACAAAGCTCTGGAAAAGAGCGAGTTTCAGAAGCTTCTGTACGTCATTTCCCAGAATGACGGATATGGCGCAAAGACATATAATTACGGAACCAATGAAAAGCATCTCATAATAAGGATACATCCCAAAAATTAAGGAGCAAATATGATAACAAACATTGATCTTGTAATTCTAAGGTTTATGGAATCCATCCACAACCCCATGACGGACTTTATATTTTCTGCCATCACATATCTCGGTGATGACGGAAAACTGTGGATCGGAATCGCACTTTTGTTGCTGTTTTTCCCGAAACACAGAAAGACAGCTCTGGCAATGATCGTCGGGCTTATAACATTCCACGTTCTCTGCAACAGTATCTTAAAAGACCTCATCGGAAGGCCGAGACCGTTTGTTCTGGTGCCGGAACTTTTGAACAGCATTCCCGACGTCGTAGATGTTCCGTCAAGCTTTTCCATGCCGTCGGGACATACGATGATGAGTTTTGTGTGTGCAGAGATCCTCGGAAGAAACATACCGAAATCAAAGATCCCCGCATATGCGGCGGCTGTATTGATGGGACTTTCAAGGATCTATCTCCTCGTGCATTATCCTTCTGACGTCATCGTCGGCGCGGCCCTCGGAATCCTGCTCGCAATAACCATAGACAAAGCAAAGAATAAGCTTATAAGGCAAAAGGCGGCTTAAAACCGCCTTTTGCTTTTTATTTAACTTGCTTTCCGTTCTGATCAACCTCTGCCGGATCTTCTGATTCCGGGTATACGTTCAATAGCACTTCTCACACCACCGTCAAACACCATGGCAAAAGTATTTTCATCGCAAAGTACAAACCTGCTTCTGAATTCTTCTAATTCTTCATCTGAAAGATGCTTCTTCGATGCGTATATGTATTCCGTTCCGTCTTTTTCAAAATATCCGCATTCCACAAGGGATGAATATGAATACATATACAAATATTCCCTGAATGCGGAATTGCACGGACGCCACGATCTTACGCCTCGGTTACTTCCTCGGGTTTCACCAAGATACATAGCCGGAACCATACAACACACACACTCCCTGCAAAATGAATATGAAGCAAGCATCGGAGCATTACAAATTGTTCCGAGCCACAGGAAAACCGCAACAAGAAGCGGAAATTCAAGTTCGTATCCTCCGAACAGCAAAGACAATAAATGTCCTGTAATTACCGATATCAGTATCAGTGCCCCATATGAAATATATGCCCTTTTCGGTGCGTATATATTTTTCGCACTCAGAGTTTCCCAAGATATTCTGACGTTATCGGATGTACTGTTGAAAAGTGAATTTTCTATGTGATTATATTCACTTACCCGTTGCATAAAACATAAATCTATATTTCTTATGCCCGGGGTACTTTCATATATACAACGTACCTTTTTTTCCTTTGCCCAGGATATTCTCATCACTCTTTCCGGGATATGCTTAACTATTCTGTCCTCTTCAAGGCCATCATCCGCAACAACAAGGATTTTTTGCATAACGGGAAGTTTAGCTATTGCCTTATACAGCTCACATTCTTCTTTAACTGCATTTTTCATCGGCAAGAAACCGAATACGGAATATGCTTTCGAAGACAGCTTATCCACAGTCTTATATTTTTCACGGAGTCTGACAAGCCTTTCATATATGTCTTTTTCATGCACGATCTGCGAAATCAGTGATGTTGGCGACAGCGGCTTTTCCATTGCGGGAATGAGATAAAGAACCGTAAAGTAATACAGTTCCGAAGGATAAAGCAGTCTGAAATTCAACGCAAACTGCGAAAGTACCCCCAGGTGAATAAATACATCCCTGTCCTCATAACCGGCCAGATCAAATTCAGACAGGCAAAATACAGGCGCTTCTATCGGGAGTTCCTTTTCAAGATTTTTCTTACCGTTTCTATAAAAAGCCTTCGATTGATTTATTGCTCCGAACGTATATATACTGTACTTATACACTTCCCTGACATCACTGTACTTTGTTTCTTTAATCACTTTTCCAAGGTTTTTCAGAGAAATGCTTTTCTGATCCACACAATATTTCATAAATGCTATGGATATATTTTTCACACCCAGCCAAAGACCGAACAACGCAAACAAATATATTATAATTATCCAGTATCCGAGAAAATCAATATCGAATGCCATGTAAACAAACCCACCTGCGAAGAATAAGCCTGCGAGCATTTCCACAATCGTGCTTGTACTAAGGTATTTCTTTTTCATATGATCTCTCCCAATCAAAATCACATTCGCTTCAGTTCAACGCTTCCCTGCATGATTTTTTTAATGCCGACTCCGGCGAATGCGATAGTGATGATACTGTCTCCTCCCTGCACCACAGACGAAACCACCGTCCCGATACCGAATGCGGGATGCTGTACTTTATCGCCCGGAGCAAATGAGCCGCTTTTTATCTTCGATGAAGACGGTTTTGCGGGGCGGACAGGTTCTGTATATTCCTTCTTCGCCGCATACAACCGTCCTCCTGCGGTGTAGTCCCTTTGCGGACGGTTGGGAATTACTCTTTCGTCCTTGACGAGGTTTACGAAATTCACGTATTCTTCCGGTATCTCGTCGATATAAACCGACGGCTCCTGATTGCGGAATTCGTTGTATACCCTCCTCGTCTTTGCATAAGTCATGAAAAGTCTTTTTCTCGCCCTTGTCATTCCGACATAGCAAAGTCTTCTCTCTTCTTCCATCTCGCTTTGTTCAGACTGAGCTCTTGTAAGCGGGAAGATGCCGTTTTCCATTCCTGCCATGAAGACATAGTTATATTCAAGGCCTTTTGCGTGGTGAAGCGTCATAAGGCTGACCTGAGGAGTTCTCGTGCCTTCCTCTTCTTTACTTTCAAGTTCATCACGTAAAGAAACGTATTCAAGATACCCTTCGAGAGTAGTATCGTCAGAGAGCTTGTAAAAGTCCTCTGCGGCATTTAAAAGTTCTCCGAGGTTGTCGATGCGTCCCTCGGAATCTTCCTTGTTTTCCTCTTTGAGCATCTTCATATATCCGCTTTCGTAAATTGCTTTTTTAATTATTTCCGGAAGCGGTGCTTTTCCGTCGGACAGGATCTTTATATCGCTGATGAGTTTTCCGAATTCAATAAGACTCTCTTTGACGGCTGATCTGATTCCAGGGATATTTCCCGCATCAAGACTCGCCTCCACGATGGAATATCCTTTGAACTGTGCATACTCAGAAAGCTTTTCCATAGCAACATTTCCCACTCCCCTTTTGGGTTTGGTTATTGCTCTTGCAAACGCAACTGTGTCTTTCGGATTAAGGGATAATCTTAAATACGCCATAATGTCCTTGATCTCAGCACGTGAATAGAAACTCATTGATCCCACAAGGCGATAATTTATTCCCTTCCGGCTCAGACCTTCTTCGATGTTTCGCGACTGGGAGTTCATTCTGTAAAGCACTGCAATATCATCTTCGGAAATGCCGGAATTCCTGAGAGCGAGGATCTCAGCGGCAATAACTTCCGCTTCTTCGAGGTCGCGGTTTGTTGCGATGATCTTGATCTTTTCGCCTCTTTCGTTTTCCGTCCAGAGATTTTTGCCTTTTCTGCCTTTGTTGTTGGCAATTACGCTGTTTGCCGCATCAAGGATAGTGCGTGTGCTTCTGTAATTCTGTTCGAGACGGATGACCTGTGCATTCGGGAAGTCTTCCTCGAAGTTAAGGATGTTCTGAATGTCGGCACCGCGCCATGAGTAGATACTCTGGTCGTCATCCCCGCAAACACAGAGATTTCCCCATCCCGATGCAATAAGTGCCGTCATTTCGTACTGAAGGGGGTTTGTGTCCTGATACTCATCCACGAGGACATATTTAAACCTTCTCTGATAATACAAAAGCGCTTCATCGCTCGTTCTGAGAAGCGTTACGGTATGAAACAACAAGTCGTCAAAATCCATTGCGTTGGATTCACGGAGTTTTTCGGAATAAAGCTTATATATTCCGCTCAGGTGTCTTGACGTAATGGTGTCGTTGTTTTCCTGCGCAAATTCTTCAGGGGATATGTATGAGTTTTTGGCTTTTGAAATGACGCTTGCTGCGAGTTTTGCTGAGATGACTTTGTCGGAAATATTCATTTCGGCAAGGCAGTCCTTTATTACCTTTTCGCTGTCTTTGTCATCATAAATCGTAAAAGATCTGTCAAAGCCGACGTATTCCGCATATCTTCTGAGGATCCTTACACAAATAGAGTGGAATGTTCCCATCCACATATCTGAGATATAATCAATACCGAAGCTTTCGATACGGTTTTTCATTTCCTGTGCAGCCTTGTTTGTGAAAGTCAGGGCGAGAATCTCGTAAGGTCTTGCAAGACCGCTGTCAAGGATGTATGCGATGCGGTGAATGATGGTCCTTGTCTTACCGCTTCCCGCACCTGCGAGAATCAAAAGCGGCCCCTCCGTCGTTGTGACGGCAAGGGACTGCATGTTGTTAAGTCCTTTTAATATATCCATTTATACTCCTTCTTCGTAAATTGGCAGTTTGATTTCTATTAATGTTCCTTCGGACTGCTTTGAGGTCGCTGTAATGGTTCCTTTGTGGATATCGACGATCCATTTCGCTATGGAGAGTCCGAGACCTGTGCCACCCTGCCTGCGTGAACGCGCTTTGTCGGCGCGATAAAATCTGTCAAATATCTTTCCGATATCTTCTTCGGAAATGCCTATGCCCGTATCCCTGACGCCGATTATGACTTCTCCTGAACTACTTACGGTGCTCACATCGACTTTTCCTCCTGATGGGGTGTACTGCATGGCGTTATCTATTACAATAAGCATAAGCTGCTCTATTTTTGACGGATCGGCGTGGATGGCCGGATCTGACTCATCGAGGGAAATATTAAGTTCTATTCCCTTTTCTTTCGCCGCAGGATATACGGAGAAATATATATCATCCATTATTTCATTCAGATCCACCTTTTTCATCTCAAGATCCGCCTGTTTAAGGTCTGTGCGAGCAAGGAACAACAGATCAGTAATGAGTTTTTCCATTCTCTGTGTCTCGTTGTACGCGTTTTCAAGCCATGGGATCTGTCCCGACACCGTTTCGTCGGGGCTTGACATGACCAGATCGAGATTTGTCCTGACGATGGTTATCGGTGTACGGAGTTCATGCGATGCATCCGCAACAAACTCCTTTTGTTTTTCCATATTGTTTATAATGGGAACCATCGCCTTTCCGGCAACAAAATATCCACATATGAAGCATACGGAAGCGCCGAAAAAAGCACTTATAGTAAGCGAACGAAGCAATTTGTCATTGAAGGCATTCTTTTCATTCATGTTGCCTATAAGCTGGATAATCCTTATATCTCCCGCATCGTTTGAAAGGATCGTGGAACAGATACGTATGTTCGTTTCTTCATAATGATACTCGTGAATATAATACGTACCGTCTGATTCGGTTATTTCATTTACGCTTAACGTGTCTTTCGTAAAAAGAGATTCTTTGCTTTTCTTAAGAACCGAGTCATCATAAGAGAAGTTTTTATGCATCAGAAGCGGACTGTCTGATTCTCCCCATACACAAAACGATAAAAGAGAATTGTCGAGTCTTTCTGTGAAGTAATAATAATCATCCGTAAGTTCCTTATCGTGAGATGATGAGACATGTGGGATTATTGAAATATATCTTTTAAGCTGATACGCATTCGACATCAGTTCGCTGTCTGCATTCTGTACGGTGGTGACACCTACGCTCATATAAATAAACACGATCATCGCCAGAAGTACAGAAAACGAAACGACGGTGTTGATGACAGTAAGTTTGAATTTTATCTTGTTCAGTTCATTCATTATTCTTCCACAAGGCTGTAACCGAGTCCGCGCTTGGTCTTGATACGGACGCTTTTGCTGTTCTGAAGTTTCTTTCTGAGATAGTGAATATATATCTCAACGGTGTTATCTATGGCATCGCTTTCAAAACCCCATACAGTGTCGAGAAGATGTTCTTTTGAAACCACATTGTTTGCATTTCTGATGAGGATGTCCAGAATGTGCACTTCTTTTGCCGTAAGTCCCTGCACATCGTTTCCGACAGACAGAGTCGCGTTGTTCGGATTAAGGGTAATATCCCCGAAAGATATCTTATTGCTTTCGACGATCTCCGGACGCCTTCTTGAAAGAGCCCTGACTCTTGCGATGAGTTCTTTTGCGGAAAATGGTTTTGTGAGATAATCATCTGCACCGAGCTCAAGTCCCCTGACTTTGTCATCAACGCTGTCTTTCGCAGTCAGAAGGAGTACGGGCGTATGCAGTCCGAGATCCCTGATCTTTTTCAGAACTTCCAGACCGTTCATTTCGGGAAGCATGATATCAAGGATTATGACATCATAGATATTTTTCTTAGCCTGAATAAATCCACTCAGACCGTCATAAACTACATCTGTGGGCAGGTTATTTTTTTCCAGAAGTTTGCACAGCGGTTCGGCAATTCCGATCTCGTCTTCGACCAATAAAATTCTCATATGTGCCTCCCTGTTTTTTTATTTAATTATAAGCGTTAGCTTCTCTTTTAGCAAGTCAATACATCAAATTTTCCCTTGAAGAAATTTGAATGAAATGTGAAGGAATTATTAAAATTTAATGAGAAAACGTTTACATAAGCAATAAGGGGTTTACTTTTTGCAAAAATGCGTTATAATTTGGATATGATTAGTTCAGGAGTGAGGAAATATGAATAAGTGTCCACAATGCGGGTACAAATACCTGGGTAAAATTGGCAGAAGAAAATATTTCTGCTCAAACTGCTTCTCGGAGATATTCGTATCCAACACAAAACTCAAAGTAATGTCGCTCAATGAAAAGGGCGTACCTACAGTAATCAAAACAGCAAAGATCAAACCTAAAAAGCCAATAACAGAATCGTGATACAACACACAGACCGCCGGAGAAAACCGGCGGTCTGTTACTTTCCGTCATTTTCCATTCTCACCTTTTACAATTACTGATAATACCATTCAACACTCTCAGCACATCATGAATTATCGCTAAGTTTCAGATATCCTTTTTCACTATATTCCGATGTGAAATAAGGCGGGCATTTTTTGTCTAAGTATTTTTCTTGCCGACGCAGATACTAAGTCCGGATAAGAAAGGAGCAGAAAATGCAGAACGCAAAATTAAAATTCATGTCTTTTTTACTCGTTACTATGTTCTCACTCGGAGCAATAAATTATTCATACAATGAAAAAATATTGCAGTTTCCATGTGTGGACAGAAGCTATTCAACAAGTTTCGACAAAAATCCTCAGGATAATGTCAGATACGGTGACTCCGAAAAAAAAATAATAAAAAATTATGAAAAACGGGAAGGTATTTTGGAAGTCCTTGCAAATATATATAGTGTACGGCAAAAATTCTCCGAAAAAACCTACGTTTATCCGGGGGGAGACCTCATCGGAATTGATCTGTATACTGATGGCATAATCTGTGTCGAATTCGAGGATCTGAAGGCAGGAGGAGAAATCATCTCCTCTCCGGCAAAAAAAGCAGGGATACTCCATGCGGATATCATAACGCATGTGAACGGTCAAAAAGTTGACAGTGCAGACGAATTCGAACGTATAATCAGTGACCTTGCGCAGGATATTTGTGAAGTGACGATAAAAAGAAAGGATGTGATGCTGAAAAAGAAGGTCGGAATTGTAAAATGCGATGATAAAGCAAAACGGATAGGATTATGGGTACGCGACAATGTAATGGGGCTGGGCACCATAAGTTTCATTACTCAGGACAGAGAAGACTTCGCAGCACTCGGACACCCTATCAGCGACTCATCGACAGGGATAACCGTTCCCGTAAAAAACGGTGAACTTATCGGTGCAGACGTCCTGAGTATTGTTAAAGGACGTAAAAATCATCCCGGAGAGATCAGGGGCATAATCCGGAAGACCGATGAGCTGAAAGCAACCATAACACAAAATAGCGAATTTGGGATTTACGGCAAAATAATTTCTGACAAGCTTATTTCGGATCGTGACCTGATAGAACTTGCACCTCGCAGCGAAGTTCATGCCGGAGATGCAAAAATTATCACAACCATAGACAATGAGCGAAAAGAATACGACATCATCATAGAAGAAGTCTACACTCAGGACGAACCGGCAACAAAATCTATGATGATAAAAATCACAGATGAGGATCTTATCGAAAAAACCGGAGGGATAATCCAAGGAATGAGCGGAAGTCCGATAATACAAAACGGAAAGCTTGTGGGTGTGGTGACTCACGTATTAACAGGCGATCCGAAGCGCGGATATGCCATTTATTCCGAATGGATGATCAAAAAATGCATCGGCTGTCAAAATACGACAGCCTCTGCAAACGGAAAATAGTATTATGACCGTACAACAAATATTTTTCAACAAAGAAAGGATTTATACATATGAAGATCTGTATTGCTGATGATAATCTCAAATTTGCAGGCACTTTAGAAAAAAGACTCAATTCATCCTCCAAATTCAACGTGGAATTTGTGGCATCAAACGGAAGAGATGCTCTGGCTTACATAAAAATGGCCAGACCGAACATTATTATCACGGATATCGTGATGCCGGTACGTGATGGACTCGACATCATCAAAACCGTACGTGAAGACATAGAAAATTACGAACCCGCCATTATCGTAATATCTGCCATAGGCGGAGAAAAATACACAAGAAAATGCATCGAACTCGGCGCGGATTATTACTTCGTAAAACCAATTAATCTCGAAGAATTTACAGCAAAACTCGAAAACATCGTTGAAATTCATGAAGAGATCCATGAGTCCAAAATGTACGAAAACCCGTCAAAAGTATCTTCACCGTTCAATCAGACATGGTTTGATCAGAAAAGGGATATAAAAGATCTCCATCTTCTCGTATCGGAAGTATTAAGAGAGATCGGTATCCCGGCACACATCAAAGGACACACCTATCTGAGAGATGCTATAAAGATGGTTGTCGAAGATATATCATTCCTCGGTCAGGTAACAAAAGTGCTTTATCCGCAGATCGCGGAAAAGTATGACACTACTCCATCAAGGGTTGAAAGAGCTATCAGACATTCCATTGAAGTAGCATGGACGAGAGGAAGAATGGATGAACTTGACAATCTTTTTGGTTACTCTGTGGATTATTCCAGGGGAAAACCGACAAACTCAGAATTTATCGCCATGATTGCTGACAGAATCAGAAACATTATCGGGCAATACGCATAAGTTTCCGTTCTGCATGGCCCTGACAATAACGGAAAAGATCTTATATATTGCATCACACATTCAGACTTTTCCGGAGAAATGTCACAGGAAAATTTAGACTGTAAAACTGATGTAGAATCTTACTATAAAAATAGCTCAGGAAAACCTCCTGAGCTGTTTTTTATTCATTATTCCCCGGATCATAATATTCCGCGAGTTTCTTTTTTGCACGAAAGATCGCATTGTCTACCTGTTTCCGGCTTAAATTCAGTATCTTTGCAATTTCATTATATTGATATCCTGAAAGTGAATATACAAATACTTCCAGCTCACTTTCAGAAAGGATCCTCTTCATGAGATCGAAAGCCTCCGCCTGCATGACGCTGGTAACGAGATACGAATCATCATAAGACAGTCTTTTGTCCGATACCATATGTTCATCATCTATTGACACGACTGTATACATTCCTTTGCGCTTCTGTGAGTTGCTGTCGCGGAGAATCTGTCTGACAGAGTTTTTTACACATGCTGCCGCGTAGCTGCTGAAAGGAATATTTTTCTCAGCCTTATATGTCCTTATCGCCGTAAGAAACGACATCATCACTATCTGTCGGATGTCGTCCTTTTCGTAGTAGTTCGAATGAGTATTAAAAACGTTATGATCTATCAACGGACGATATCTTTTCAAAAGTTCCTCAAATGCATCCTGATCCGATGTATCCACAAAAAGATTTATTAGTTGTATATCGAGACAATTCTTGTAATCACTTTTCACTTTCGCGTCCTCGCGGTTTTTAAAATAATTTATATTTATATATTATTTATATTCGAGATTTTGTCAAGGGGTGTTTTAGCAGATTTTTACATTTCTCGCTATTTTTCGACACGTGTCGAGCAAATAAACTGAGTAATGCCGCAATAAAATCAAAATTCAAGCCATAAATTTTGAATAAAATAAACATAAATTTCTACATATTTTTCATCACAAGAGCTGTATAGTCTTACGGGAGGATGTGATGTACGTATACGGTGAAGAGGTGTTTTTCGTTAATTTTTTGATGGATCTTATTATTTCGATGTTCACTTCGAAGATCCTCAGGCTGGGAAAGCGTGTCAGCAGATCTTTTTTATGCGCGCTGATCGGAGGCATATATGCGGTAAGTGTGATGTACGTGAAACAGAATATGTTTTCACAGATCGCGGTGTGCCTTATAATGGGTGTAATTCTCTCAGGCAAAGATAACCAAAATATACTTTTGACGACTCTTGTTCTGTACATATGCTCCATACTTTCAGGCGGAGGAGTCATAATGGTCATGAGGATGTCCGGAAAGCATTTATCGGGCATATTCTTTACTATATGCGTTTCAATGGCGATACTTGAAATATTCTTTATCGTCAATATGCATATAAGAAATACCGAAACGATAAATCATTCTGTCATTATGGCAATTCTCACTCATTCGGGAAAGACTTATACGCTGAAGCTGTATAACGACAGCGGAAATCTGCTGACTACAGCCGGAGGCGAGAGGATAACAGTGATAGATCAGGAACTGTTCGGAGAAATATTCGGAAATATATATGAAAAAATTACTTACTCCCCTGATATAAGTTTCGTATCCGCAAAAACTATCGCGGGAGAAAAAGTCTTTCACGTTTTAAAGGCAGACAGTCTTTACATCCCGGAGACAGATAAACTCATTTCCCCCGCATACGTGACATCCGCCGATATTGCACAGGTCCGTTTCGACGGAATAATAAATTTAACAGGAGAAAAAAATGCTGAAAGAATTACTTGAAATGATCAGAAAAATGATCCTGACGCGAAGAAATATGTTTTTTGCGGCATCTTATGACTATCTGCCACAGCCTCTCGGAAAAGAAGAGGAAGATCGCCTTATCCTTCTCATGCATAACGGAGATGAGGATGCTAAAAAGGCTCTTATCGAACACAACATCCGCCTCGTGGTATATATCGCAAGACGGTATGATTCCGGTTCATCGTCAGAAGACCTTATCTCCATCGGTACCATAGGTCTTATCAAAGCCGTAAACACATTTGACAGCAGCAAAAAAATAAAGCTCGCCACGTATGCATCTAAGTGCATTGAAAATGAGATACTGATGTATCTCCGCAAGGCCGTGCGGCAGAAAAGTGAGATTTCCCTCGATGAACCTCTAAGCACGGACTGGGACGGAAACGAACTCGTTCTCGGTGATATAATCTCGTCAGACGAAAGTCCCGTGGGAAGCGAGCTCGAAAGAGAAAGCGAGCTGATGATGCTTAAAGAAGCAATGAAGAAGCTGACAGACAATGAACGGCTGATTATTTCACTGAGATTCGGAATGAACGGAAATGAAAGAAAGACACAAAAAGAAGTTGCCGATATCATGAATATATCTCAGTCGTACATATCAAGGCTTGAAAAAAAGATAGTAAAAACACTCAGAAAAGAGATGAAATATTCTCAGGGATGAAAAACCTTATCCATAAAATATTGTTTATTGGGCATGGTTGTGATATAATACTTAAGCGTATGCACAGAGTACGCAATTAATGTCGGAAAAACCATAAAGAGGTAGCAAATGAACGAAGAAAAAAGCCCATTTGAAACTCCGGAAAATGATGAAAACGTATTATACGGAACATCTACGGACGAAGTTAATGAAATAGACGAAAAACAGGACGATATTTCCGAAATCAATACTTCAGAAGACGTCACAGATGTCACATCGGAAGAAATAAAAGAAGATGACGTACATAGCGAAGAGGTCATTACCAAAGACGTAACAGAAGAGACCGGAGACGATTTAAAATCCGAAACCGGCGATGCTCCTTCGGAAAGTGCGGGAGAAACCGCCCTTACAAAGACAGATAACAGCGTTGCGGCAGGAAGTAACTCAAAAGAAAAAAAATCAAAGAAATCAAAAAAGAGAAAGAAAAGGCTGCTTGATGCGTTACTCGTTTTCTGCATAGTCGGTCTTATGGTAAGCGGATATTTCCTTATGTCTGACATTCTTCCGAGAATCGAGAACATGAAGAACATCAAGGACATTCAGCAGGTATCCCCCATTATCGACACTGAAAAAGACACCTCACGCATCCCTTCCATTGAATATCTCAAAGAGATCAACAAAGATATCATAGGATGGATCAACATCCCGAATACGAATGTGGACTTCCCTGTTCTGCAGTGTTCCAACAATGATTATTACCTTCAGTATTCATACACCGAAAAATGGAATGATGCGGGAAGCATCTTCGTTGATTTCCGAAACAGCGATGACTTCACGGATCAGAACACAGTAATCTACGGTCATGCACGTTATGACGGAACGATGTTTGCCCAGGTTCTTCATTACAAAAAACAGGCGCAGTATAAAAAAGCTCCGTTCATAACCATCGTTCTGGAAGGAAAAGTATACTACTATCAGATCTTCTCAGCAAACATTGTCCCGGCGGATTATGACTACCGTGAAGCGGATTACGGCAAGGATTTCATGAAGCACATCAAGGCGATGCGAAAAGATTCAATGATCAAATCTTCAGCTGTTGTCAACGAAGACAGCAAGATCATCACTCTGTCCACCTGCACAAACGTCATCGAAGACGGTAGACTCGCACTTCTGGCAGTTCTTCTCAATCCGGACGGCGAAAAGATCGACCTCAGCCAGTACCCACTTTAAAAAGTACACAGCCCGCACAGACGGGCTGTATTTTTATCAAATAAAAGGAAAACATTATGACAAACGAAAAACTTATTTTTGTAACACCGACAAAAGAAATAAAATATGCCGCAGAAGAATATAAAAATGAACATTTTGCGAACGATGAAGAAGAGCTTCACGGCGGAGCTTTGTACGGAAGCATGGAATTTGATGAGTGGCTTACTCTGACAACGGAAAATTCATCTCCGGATACCGTACATTCGGACTGGGTCGTGGCAAGCACGTTTTTCGTTGTGAGAAAACATGATGGAAAAATAATCGGAATGGCAGACATACGTCATTATCTCAACGACTTCCTTTCGACTTTCGGCGGTCATATCGGATATGGTGTGCGCCCATCGGAACGCAGAAAAGGATACGGAAAGAAGATACTTAAAATGTCTCTTGAATACGCAAATAAAATCGGCATAGAAAAAGCCATGCTCGCCTGCTACAGCGACAATGAAGCTTCAAAGAAGATAATTACCGCAAGCGGCGGAATCTTAGACAGAACATTTGAAAAGGGCGAAAAGACCGTGGAAGTATATTACATAAAAACGGCAGAACATACAACAAAATCAAAGGGTGCATGAATTCATGCACCCTTTATTATTCCGTTATTCTTTATCATCAAAGATATCATAATCATCGCTGTCATCAAATTCCGCGACTGATGTCGTTCTTCCTTCATCATCCATCGTAACGCAGTTTCCCACAAACATCGCTCCGTCATCTATGATAAGACTCTGAATCTTAGCATCTCCCGTAAGACGACCTGTGGAGAGAATACGGAGCTGTTCGCAGGATATGACACCTTCGACTGCACCGAGAAGGTGCACGTTTTTGGCTGTGACGCTGCCGCTTATAAGGGCGTTTCTTCCGACAATGAGATTGCCTGTAAGTGCGATATTTCCCTTTAATGACCCGTCAAAGCGCATTGATCCGCCTGCTGTGATATCTCCGACAAATACGATATCGTTTGAAATAATTGATTCTACCTGTTCATAACTTACTCTGTTTACGTTTGTTTTTTTCATATCTTCCTCGCTTAATCTATAACTGCGCGGCCGTTTTTTATCCTGATGAACGCCGCAGGGTCAAGTCTTTTGTCATTTTTTATTACTTCGAAGTGCAGATGAACTCCGGTTGAATATCCCGTAGAGCCCATAAAACCGATCATATCGCCTTTTTTTACTTTCTGTCCGGGAGTAACAACATATGCGCACAAGTGTGCGTATTTCGTCTTGTAGCCGTCATAAATATGATCGATGATGACGTTCAGTCCGTATATTTCATCACTTCCTGAAGACAGAACCTCCCCATCAGCCGCGGCGTATACCGGACTTGCAAAAACTGAAGCGATGTCAACGGCGTAGTGTATGGACGGTTCGGGATCGGTTCTCGGACCGTAGCCGTCGGTTATCTCTCCTTCCGCAGGAGTATGATCCGGAAAGTATGCGCTCTTATCTGCTTCTGATGGCCTTGTTACGGGAATATCTTTTTCCATGAACTCAGATGTATCCTTGCCGGGAGAAGATGTCACTTCGTGTGTGTCCAGAATGGTGGGAGTGTCGGGCTGTGTATGTTCTTTCAGAAACAATGTCCCGTCAGAAAGCGATATGAGCATAAACGCGATCAGTCCGATAAATATGACCTCACGGAGTATATTGTTTTTCCGACGTCCGATATTTCTGAACAGCCTGCGATACTTACGGTCTTTATTATAAAAGTTCATTTAAACCTCTCGTTGTATAGATTATACTATACAAATTCCTTCAAAACAATGACAAATGAGCATTTTCGGGCATTTAATTACAAGTCTGTTACAAAAGACAATGAAATTTTTGTTGTGAAAGGAATATTTTGATTGTATAATAATGTAGAGAGGTGCAACATGAAGACATTTGATAAACAGACCATTTCAGCAAACAAAGAATATCTGCAGCTTTTGAGTGATAAATTCAAAAGTATATCTTCCATAACGGCAGAGATCATTAACCTGAATGCGATACTTAACCTTCCCAAAGGTACAGAGCATTTCATTTCAGACATCCACGGAGAATACGAAGCATTTGAACACATTCTCAGAAACTGCTCCGGAAGCATCAGAAGAAAAGCAACAGAAACACTCGGAGAACAGATCAGCGAGGATGAACTCAATGAGCTTATTACTATGATCTATTACCCCAAACAGAAACTTATGAAGCTTCACGAACAGGGTGTGATAAACGATGAGTGGTACGAAAAGACCATAAAGAACCTTGTGGAAGTGTGCAAAGTTTCTTCCAGCAAATACTCTCATTCAAAGATACGCAAGTCCTTCCCGGAAAATTACTCATACATAATTCAGGAGCTTTTATTTAAAAGCGACGTAAAGGGAAACAGGGAAAATTATTACAAGCAGATCATCCGCTCCATGATCGATACGGATGCCTGCGAAGACTTTATCATAAAAATGAGCGAGACAATAAGAAAGCATTGTCTTGATCATCTTCATATCGTAGGCGACATCTACGACCGCGGATATGCTCCGCATCTCGTTATGGACACGCTTATGAATTATCACACCGTCGACATTCAGTGGGGCAACCATGACATCTTATGGATCGGTGCCGCTGCGGGAAATGCCGCATGTATAGCAAACGCAGTACGTATCTGTATGCGTTACGGCAACACAGGAATCCTCGAAGATGCTTACGGAATCAACATCCTTCCGCTTATGATGTTTGCGATGAATACGTATTCAGATGCTGATCTCGACAAATTCATGCCGCGCATCAGCGATGAGATTCCCGACATCGACGACATCGTCCTTGCAAAAATGCAGAAGGCGATCTCAATCATTCAGTTCAAGCTTGAAAATGCTGTGATCGACAGAAATCCCACTTTTGGAATGGATGACAGAAAACTCATCGACAAAGTTGATTATGCAAACTATACTCTTGAGATCGACGGACAGACATATCCTCTCAACACAGATCTCTTCCCGACCATCGACCCGTCATGCCCCGACAAGCTCTCGGAAGAGGAAGAAAAAGTAATGAGTTCACTCGTAAGATCATTTACATCTTCCGAAAAACTCCAAAGCCACATCGAGTTCATGCTTAACAAAGGAAGTATTTATCTCCTTTACAATAAAAATCTCCTGCTTCATGCATGTGTGCCGGTAAATGACGATTATTCGTTTACGAGTGTAACGCTTGAAGGTGAAACATATTCAGGAAAAGCCCTTCTCGACAAGCTTGATGAGATGGCAAGAAAAGCCTATTACACGAAAGACGGAAACAATGATATCTTCTGGTATTTATGGTGCGCACCATCTTCCCCGCTCTTCGGAAAAGACAAGATGGCCACATATGAAAGATATTTCATTGACGACAAAACAACGCATAAAGAACGCTACACGCCGTTTTACAAGCACCTCGAAGACAAAATGATGGCAAATGTCATCATGAATGAATTCGGCCTTGACATCGACGAAGGATATCTTATCTGCGGTCATGTGCCTGTAAAATACGTTAAAGGCGAAGACCCCGTAAAAGCCGAAGGAAGGGTTCTGTGTATTGACGCAGGATTTGCCAAGGCTTATCAGAAAGAAACAGGTAAAGCCGGATGCACTCTTACTTACAACTCTTACGGCATGACTCTCATAACTCATCAGCCCTTTGAGTCAATCGAAAAGGCCGTTGACGAAGGAATCGACATCGTAAGTGAAATGCGATTCGTGGATTCATCATCTCACCGTCTCCTCGTTTCAGACACAGACATCGGAACAAAATTAAAACGTCAGATCTACTACCTCGAAATGCTTTTATACGCATTCAAGAGTGGTGAACTCAAACCGAAAGAATAAACAATAAAAGCTTTGTGTGAATATCACACAAAGCTTTTTCATGAATTCATTTTGTCATCTCAAGAATATTCTCTGCAAATTCCTCAGGATGATTAAGAGAATATTCCCCGTGATACAATTTGTCTTTTATTACAAGCCTGCTGCCATTAATTGTGTCTTTAAGCAATTCGGCGGAACGGAGGATCTTCTTTTGTTCTTTTCCTCCCGCAACGATATATACTTTCGCAGAAGTATTGATTATGTTATCATTCAGAGAATAACTGCTGTTTGCTTTCAGAAATGAGATCATGTTCTGTTTCGAGATCAGGGCAGTATCCCTGAAATATTTATCGAACAGCTCTTTTTTTATTTTAAGGTATCCGGACTGAAGCTTTGCGAACCATTTTTGTTTTATCAGAAAATAAGACATATCCAGCATCGGCTTCACAAGAAGATTCGTAAGATTCATGGGAATGACGAGTGCACTCTCGATTATGGCATAGCGACATATATCCGGACGTAAAGACAATATTTCAAGAGCGATCTGTCCACCGAGGGAAACACCGCCGATAAGCAGGACTTTCCCCGAGTGATTTTTGTCAATATAGTCTGTTATTCTTTTCGCATTGTCGCCGATTCCCGTAAAATCATCATCACTCCCTGCATGTCCGTCGAGTACGGGAAGGATCACGTGAAATCTGTCCTTCAGTATTTCAGCCGATTCCTCATAATTCCATACATTCAGTCCACCGCCGTGGAGAAGGATTATCACGTCCTCATTATCTATGCCATATTCAACAAATTTCATCGCAACTTGCCTCTTTGTAATTTTGTAATTATGTGTTTATCAACCGCAATCTGTCCGTCAATCATTTTCAGGATAAAATTCCACCGTAAAAACGTATTTATCAAATGAGTCACTTTCGACATCTTTACAGAAATACATTACCTTGTTTTCATCCATAACCATTTTCTTCATCGCAAGCGGATAAAATGATGAGCTGTCCGCCATGTATTTCGCTCCGCGGTGATCGGATGTTTCGCACTCATAACAAACGCCTAAAAGGCCCGTATCCGAGATAACATGCATATCAACGACAGGCTTTTCTGATGAATTACGTGTAGACAGGACTTTGATGTTTATACCCTTTTGTACGTTTCCGTAAAAGTCGGTCACATCTCCGTCGATATCGATTCCACCTTTTCCCAGAGGGATCACAAATATTGGTGAAAACGGTGTTTTCGTAGTACAGGACACAAATTCAATGCGGAAGTGATACTTTCTTCTTTTCTCGATCTGTATCATATCTCTTGACAGCATCGGAAAACCGAATTTCTCGCTGTATACGATGTGTGTCTGCAACCATTCCCGTTCTTCTTTTGTCAGCTTTCCGCCGTCATACACCTTTTGAAGCAATTCTCCTCTGTATCCGATCTCTTTTTCGACGTTCATTGTCTATTCAACAACCACGTCAAGATCGAGTTCCGCCGGAAGGAATCTCGGACATACGTTTTCTGATGAAGTGATTACCGATGCAGCAAGGGTTGTTCCGATCTCGCATGCATGAGCCATTCCGTCGCCGTAAGTCATTCCGATCGCAACTCCTGCGCAGAACGCATCCCCAGCGCCTGTGGTGTCTTTGACCTGTACTTTTTTTGCCGGGCAGAATCCGCCATTGCCTCCATTGTCTGCATAAACAGCGCCCTGACCACCCATGGTTACAACCATATTCCGGAAATTTGCCGCAACGACTTTTTCTTTCAATTCTTCAAGCATCTGTTCGGGAGTGAAGTTATCATAATCTTCCACGAACAGGAGGCCCGCTTCGTGCTGATTGCAGATCACACAGGTAAATCTCTGAAGGAAATCCCTTCTCTGCGCCGCAAGTGACATATTTGACACGAGGGCAAATGTCATTACGTTATGTTTGTTTGCAAGCTCGAGTGTTTTCTTCACGATCTCCTTATCGAGGTCAACTTCCAGAACGACGCTCTTTGATTTTGAGAATATCTCATCCCCTTTTTCGTTCAACAGATCAACTATCGGAAGCATATCGGGACGTTTTGAAATACTTCCCGCAACATCTCCGTTATTGTCAAAGACCGCAAGCCATGTTCCCATACCGTCGGGAATTGTGAGGATATAATCCGTATTTACCTTATGGTCTTCAAGTTTTCTCTTTACGTCATATCCAAGGGGGGTATCATCTACGATCCCAACAAAGATCGGTCTTAATTCTGCGTTTGCAATATCTTCAACGACGTTTCTCGCAACTCCGCCGTGAACGTATTCTATTCTTCCGACATTTCTGCCTGTGGGATAATATGTGTCGTCGGGAAAGCCTTTTATGTCAACGAATGCCGCGCCGATTACCGTAATGCTCATATAAATTCTCCTCTGAAAAATATTTTGTCTTATTATAGCACATTATGGGGATATTTGGTAGTAATAAAACATCTGCGGACAATTTCAGGTCTGTCCGCAGGGTTATAATATATTTTTCACGTCGATCTCATACACTTTAAAGATATATGCATCAATTTCTCCGTCCCCGATATTGCCTTTGTCAAACTCAGAACAGTATTCCTCTGCGAAAGAAATGACTTCTTCATATGAATCAAAAAGACCACTCCGGTTCAAAAGACGGTGATATTTCCAAAACGGCTCGTACAGATCAAGATCGGTAATTATCTGACAGTCGATGGGAACGGGACAGTATTCATATCCGAGAAATTCTTTTACGGGCAAATCACCGTTGTACGTTTCTTCGGAATACTCACTTTCCGCAAATAATATCCTCACTCCGATTTCTCTTTTTACACATTCCATGACATATCTTTTCAACAGACCGTAATCTGAAACAAATTCCGGTATAACAAATTCATTCTCGGCGACCTCGCGACTGAACTGTTCATCAGTCAGTTTCCGGCATACAGGGTCGTTTATGTGCATAAGCGGAAACAGGTCGTATGAACACAGTCCGCGATATGAAAATTTTCCGGCATGATCATATGGATATTTTTCATCCTGAACGATAAATCCGTTTGCTCTGAACATTTCAAATTACCTTCCTCAATGATATGTTTTATTATATCATATTTATTTTGCATTGTGATCAAATACGTAAAAAACGCCGCTATGCGGCGTTTTACCTGTAACTGCACAATCACCTAAATTTCACACAAAGTTACATTTATCTTACAGCTTCCTTAATGATCTCAAGAAGCTGAGGAATATTTTTCTTTCCGAAGTTTATGTTTTCTTCGTTTATTACAAAACACGGAACGCTCATGACCTTATACTTGTCTTTCAGCTCGGGGAAGTGGTTGATGTCATAAACTTCCGCTGTAATGTTATCATTCATCGATGCGATCTTCTGCGCCGCAACCACAAGTTCGGGGCACATTGTGCATGAAAGGGATACAAGGATAGTCATATCGACCTTTTTGTCTATCGCTCTGATATCTTCTTTCAGCACATCGTCAATGGGCTGGCCTGTTCCCGATGCGTTGTAGATTCCGAGGACAAAGGAAGTAAATTCATGTCCGCCGGGAACGCCGTGGAATGCGAGACCTGAATATGTGCCGTCGTGGCGGTAAAGCTTCACGCAGGGAGCATTTTCGACCTTCTCACCTGATTTTTCGAGAACGAGTTTATCCGTAAGGGATGAAAGTTCCGTCATATATCCTTCAAGCTCACCTGACACAGCTCTTTCGTCGGAATAAAGCTTTAAGGTTACGGGGTTCTGCATTCTCGCAAAGACTGCATTAAGCTGAGAAAGCATATTTTCATCAAAGAGTGATCCGTTTGATGCAGGTTTTGTTTCCTGCGCCGGTTCTTCTTTTATTTCGGGCTTTTCGACTTCCTTGAATTCGGGAATGATGCCTGTTTTTCTCTGAAGTGATGCCGCATATTTTTCAAGCTCCGTTGCGGCGATCGCTCCGTCACCGACAGCCGTTACAACCTGACGGAGGACTTTTACGCACACATCCCCTGCCGCATAAAGACCGTCGATGTTTGTTTTCTGATTGCGGTCGGTGATGATATATCCGCTTTCGTCAAGCTCTGCGATATCTCTGACGAGTGATGTTGCAGGAGAATATCCGGCAAAAACAAACACGCCGAATGTTTCTCCGTCTTTGGCTCTGAACTCAGTGATTTCACCGGTCTTATTGTTTTTATATCTGATATACTCAAGACCGTTATTTCCTGCAACTTCTTCAACCTCCGTATTGTAAAGAACTTCGATCTTTTCGTGGTTCTTTGCGTGATCCGCAACGGACTGCGCGCAGGAGAAGTCGTCTTTTCTGATAAGGATCGTTACTTTTCTCGCAAACTTAGTAAGGAATACGCTTTCTTCAGCCGCCGCAAAACCGCCACCGATGACAAAAACATCTTTTCCCGTAAAGAACTCGCCATCGCAGGTTGCGCAATACGCAACTCCCCTGCCACGGTTTTCTTCTTCGCCCTTGAATCCCACCATCCTCGGGGAAGCGCCTGTTGCAATGAGGATGCCGAATGTTCTGAGTTCTCCCCTTGATGTTTTTACGATTTTAATATCTCCGTTTGTGTCGATGCTTTCAACTTCCGTAAGCATAAATTCTGCTCCGAAGCTTTCAGCCTGTTTTCTCATCTTTTCTGTGAGAGCATCACCGGAGATCTTTTCAATGCCGGGGTAATTGACCACTTCATGAGTAATGGTGATCTGTCCGCCGAACTTTTCTTTTTCAACCACCACAACGCGATATTTTGCCCTTGCAAGATATATTGCGGCGGTGAGCCCCGCAGGACCACCGCCGATTATTACAACGTCGTAGAAGTTCTTTTTATCCACAGCGTTCATATTATTGACCCTTTCATCAAGAGCTTTATTTAGAGCTGACCTACAAGATCAAGGCTCGGTCTGAGAGTTTCAGCGCCCGGTGTCCACTTAGCGGGGCAAACTTCGTCGCCGTGAGCTGCTACGAACTGAAGAGCCTGAAGCTTTCTGAAGAGTTCATCTGCGTTACGTCCTACGTTACCTGCGTTTACTTCGTAAGCTACGATCTTGCCTTCCGGGTTGACGATGAATGTTCCTCTTTCAGCCATGCCGTCTTCTTCGATATATACTTCGAAGTCTTTTGTAATTACATGTGTCGGGTCTGCGAGCATGATGTATTCGATCTTTTTGATTCTTTCTGAAGCATCTGCCCATGCTTTGTGAACAAAGTGAGAGTCTGTTGATACTGAATATACTTCACAGCCTGCTGCTTTGAATTCAGCATATTTGTTCTGAAGGTCTTCAAGTTCTGTGGGGCAAACGAATGTGAAGTCTGCCGGATAGAAGAAGAATACTGACCATTTTCCTAAAACATCTTCTTTTGTTACCGTTTTGAATTCGCCTGTCTGGTAAGCCTGTACTTTGAAGTTTGAGATTTCTTTGTTGATCATTGACATAGTTTTGTCTCCTTTATTTTTATCTTATTTTAAACTTATTCACTCCCGTTTATCCGGGATTCTGTTCTCCGTCCGGGTCATTCTGACCTTTCGTGGAAGTTATTTCCTTTTGTGAGTATAATATAACACATAAATTCCTGCTTGTCAATAATAATTATCATTATTGTTAATATTTTTTGTCTGTTGTGCTATTAATTTATTATTGTATTTTGGAACAAAGGAGAAATATGGTATAATTGCAGTGAAAAGACATGAATTATTCTAGGGGAGGTTATTATGCATTCCGCACAAATTACAAAAAACGTTGGATATCATCTGTTGTTTTTGCTGTTCGCAAGCTTTTTCATGCCCATAATCTGTATATATGATCCCATCAGCGTGCATAACTCGTTTGCATCGTTTATCTTTGCTTGTGCATTCGCACCGTCAGAAGGTCACTCCATTCTGTTTCTTTTCGGGTTCTTATTTATGGGATTGTTTATTGTTTCACTGTTAAAAATATATTACGACAAACATAAGTGGATGGTCATTCCCCTTGCGTTCTCTGTCTGCGACATAATAATGCATATAATTTATACCTTCACAGTAAATATCGGTTTATTATTCGCATACGGAATACTCTCCCCCATCGGACTTGTATATAAAGTATGGAGGACTTACGTTTTTTATAAGTATTACATACATTTCAGAAACACAACTGCATATAAATTATAAAAAAATAAAGGGACATATTCCCTTTATTTTTATGTTCTTTGTTTCATGCAGCACTCGCAGGTGCCGCCGAAGACGAGGTTCATCCATTTGATATTGTCTTTTTTATTTACCCCGCAGCTTTCCTTTGCCTTATCAAGGTCGAGGATCTCGAGGTCATTTACGCATCCGCATGTGTCACATTCGAAGTGCGCATGATCAGCTACGTTTGCGTCATAGCGTTCTGTACTCTGAAGGGTGGTTACTCTTCTGACCAGTCCCATTTCTTCGAGGAGTTTTAAGTTTCTGTAAACCGTTCCTAAGCTGAGGTTCGGGTTAGTGGGTCTTAATGATTCATACACCATATCCGCCGAAGGATGAGCTTTGGTAGACATTAAGTATTCATATATAAGATCCCTTTGTCTGGAGTGGCGTATTTTCTTTTCCATCTTGATTTCTTCCTTTTTTGAACTTGGGGGATTGTCCCTGTGTGAATATAATATAACATACAAGCCTTGATTTGTCAATAATAATTATCATTATCATATATATTTTCTGTTTTAATGCAGGAATTTCCATAATGAGTAAGAGAAAATGCTGATATTTACTTGTAAAAGACGTGATACATGATGTAAAATATCTATAAAATCAGAAGGAGAATATCATGAAAAAGAAAAAAGACAATTCAGGAATGTATCTGCTTATTTTATCCCTTGTGGGGATGATGCTTATAGGTTTATATTTCTTCGCAGGAAGCACCGTCAAATCTTCCGGTACAAAGATCGGTTATACAGACAATGCCACACGTTACAGCTGGCACGCAGAATATGAACAGATCGACGGGACTTTCTCAAAGACGATATACCCGCGTACCAATCCGCAGGAGATCTCGATCTCTGCAGAAACAATAGACGGAAGCATCAGTATTCTGGCAGAGTGTGGCGATGAAGTACTGTTCGAAGGAAAAGACCTGCAAAGCGGACATACACACATTCTTGCGGAAGGGAAAGTGAAGATTACTGTCACGGCAGAAAACCACAAAGGTTCATTCAGCATCAGCCATGTGGAAGAAGGACATTCACATTAATATTTTCAAGAACTTTGCCTGGGGTGAAGTTCTTTTCATTTGCAAAAATTGACATATAATATTGACAATCTCGAATATCGAGAATATAATAAGCATAAGTTATCTCGATATTCGAGAATAGGAGGAAACGATGCCAAGGGAAAAATTCAAGACTCTGACTGAGCAGATGTTTTATATTCTCCTTTGCCTTAAAGAAGAGTGCTGCGGGATGGATATTCTCGACAGGGTGCCTGAAATGACAAATGGAAGGGTAAACGTCGGCTCGGGAACGCTTTACAACCTTCTTGAACAGTTTCTGGCGGAAGAGATGATAAGAGAAACGAAAGTCGAAGGACGAAAACGCAGTTATATCATCACCCCGAAAGGTTCTGACAGGCTCAGGGAGGAATATGACAGAATAACAGCGCAGGCAAGTGATTACGAAAAACTGTTCGGAGGTAAATAATGAAAAGAAAAAGACGACAGGAGTTGTTCGCGTTTTACGACGACACAGCATTGAAATCTCACCTCGAGAAGATGGCAAAGAATGGGTGGATGATCGAGAAGATGAGCAATTATTTCTGGACGTACGTAAAGACAGAGCCGAGAGATATAACATTTGAAATAACTTACCATCATGCCGCATCCGAATTCGATCCGCACAGAAGTGATGATCAGGAAACGTTTGACGAATTCTGTGAACATACCGGCTGGAAGCTCGCCCTTTCGTGGCATCAGATGCAGATATATTATAACGAAAAGACATCCCCCACCCCGATCCAGACAGATCCGAACATCCGTCTTGAAGCAATGCACAAAGCGATGTGGAGCAACTACCTTATAAGCAATATCATAATTCTTCTGATCTCGATTCCGATTTCGGTCATGTTTATTGCAGGGATGATCAGAGTTCCCGAAGAAGTCATAAAAAGCGGCACAGGTCTTTTTGTCGGCATTCTCGTCACGCTCCTTGCGGTGTACACCATTTTTGACTTGACAGTATATTTCCGTTGGAGGAAAAAAGCGCTCATCCTTGCGGAAAACGGCGAATTCTGCCCTTCCCCGAACACGTCGATCGTACAGAGATGCGTGATATATTTTACTTATTTGATTCTCGCTGTATGGCTTTTGAATAAGTTTATAAAGTTTGATATGCTGATGATGTTGTCCATATTTTCGTATTATGCGAGCTTTGCAGTGGCAGCTATCGCTGTCAACAAAGCGAAGGATATGTTCAAACATCTGAACGTAGAAAGAGATATGAACAAATTTCTGTCGTTTATCGTAGCTCTCATTGTTTCATTTATTACTGTACGTTTTTTCATTTACATCATTCTTCTCGTTACGGGGAACAGGGAAATGATAGAATTGTTATTCTGAGGAGGAAATATGAAAGACACTAAACGATTCTTCCCGATATTTGCATTTTATGACCGGACGGGAATTGAAAACTACCTCGAAGAAAAAGCCGGAAGCGGGTGGATGCTTGAAAAGATCGCGAATTTCGGGTGGGTGTTCAGAAGATGTGAGCCGAAAAAGGTAAACTTCGCAGTAACATATTTTCCGAAAGCATCGGCATTCGACCCTGAACCGACAGAAGAGCAGCTGACATTCAATGAATTCTGTGAACACACCGGCTGGATCTTTGCCGCGCAGAATGCGCAGATGCAGATATATTATAATGAATCTGAAAACCCCACTCCTATCGAAACGGACGCGCTTATAGAGCTTGAGAACATACACAAAAGTGCCAAGAAGAGTCATCTTCCAACATATTACATTTTCCTCACAAACGGGATCTTACACGCACTCACATTCTTTCAGCGTTGGGTGAACGATCCTGCGGATGTATTGACGAGTAATGTAAATTTATTTAACGGGCTTTGCTGGATATTGATACTGATGATGAGTCTGAGCGAGATCGGAGCATATTATTCATGGCGAAGAAAAGCGCTGAGAGTGGCCAAAGACAACGGTGAATTTGTACGAACCTCATCATGTCAAGGTTTTCAGCTTTTCATTCTCGCCGTAATGCTCACGGGGCTTTCATTGATGATATCAAGTCTTCATAATGCGGCTCTTTTCGGAACGCTCATAGCCATGCTGTTCGGGATCACCGCTATAACGATACTTATCATTTTTATTTCAAACTGTCTTAAAAAGATGAAGGTATCAAAAAGCGTAAACGGATTTATTACATTTGGCGGAAGCATTCTTCTCGGGATCATTTTATCCGTCAGCGTCGTATACATTATTGCAAGCGGAACGGGCAGCCTTGGGCATGATCCGGTTTCAACGTATGAATTCGGGATATTTGAAATAGAAGTGTATGACGATCCGATCCCGCTGAAAATAGAAGATATGCAGGAAGTAAGCTACGACAGATATTCATATGAATTATGGCATCAGTCATCTTTCCTCGCGGAAAAATACGACTGTGTTCAGGAGCCGCACATTTCCGACAGCGATGAAGTTCCGTCGCTGAGGTATACGGTATATGAAGTGAAGTTCTCCCCTGTTTATAACCTTATGGCAGAGAAGATATTCGAGGACATTCTGGACAGTTACACCAATGACGGAGAGATCATCGCATCTCTCATTCCTGTCGATCCGACGGATTTTCTCGCGAAAGATGCTTACAGGGTATATTACCGGGAAACAGAGCCGATGAACCGATATCTCGTCTTTTATCCGAACAATATCATAATCCTTCGCACGGACAACGAACTTTCATCAAAAGACATGAACGTCATAGGGCAGAAGCTCGGGGCAGATATAAAATAAAAAAATCCGGGGATATATCACCCGGATTTTCGTTTTTATTATTCATCTTTTCCGTCAGCGCATACTTCGCATGTGGGCGCTACAGGCGGTTTTTCGACAATCTCTTCTTCTTTTACTTCCGGCTGGCCGATCCATGAGAAAGCAACGTTGATGTCGAGAGTTGTTGTTCCGTCTTCTTTTACGAAGAGAGGAACTCCGATGCCGCCTTTTTCCTTGACGGGTTCGAAGACAGGATCCGTATCTCTGTATTTAAGGAATTCTTTGAGGTTGAGGACATTTTCAGTAATGTCGATGTATTCATCTTTGAAGCCGCGGTTGTCGCGGATTGCGATGTAGTTTCTGCAGTCGATGCAGATATTTGTTCCGTAAACTTTAAACATATCTTTATTCCTTTCAAATAACTTTTCCGCCGAAGCAGTTCTTCTTGCTTGATGCTGAGCAGAGTATAACATAAAAAAGTAAAAAAGACAATAGTCTGAATTAAAAAACACAAAACGCGTCAGGAACTTTGATGTCAAAATCAAAATTCTGATATTGTGTCATATCACGGGAAGAATGTTTTTTATTTCGTGAACAATATTTCCCGCAAAGGCGACAGTATTTTCATGGCTGAAATATATAAGCCATGAATACGTCTTGTCGAAATATACCGCCTCCGTACCGGAATAATTTTCAATAATGTCAACTTCCGCACAGTGATATGAATATCTTTCGCTCCACGCTTCGCCGAATGTAAAAACATGACGTTCGGGCAGACCGAGATGACCTGAGATCCGAGGCATATACTGCATGATCAATTCCGCATCATAACAGATCACTTCCCCATCGAAATTCCGTTCCGTCAGCGGATACCAGTATTCCTCGCAGTCATAATCAAAATATCTTAATAAACATTCACTGATCTCTTCGCCTTCCTGTCCATACACGATCCGCTCATAGGGAAATATCTCTACGCTTTTGACATCCGAAACAGAGTTCATATAATGAATGAAATCATTTCTCGCTTTCTTTATATAATATATGCGTTCTTCGCTGATCCGGGGAATTTCTTTATTATTTACAATACACATGATCTGTTCTTTCAGCTCATCGATACTGAAAAAATCCGAGTCGGTCATCATTCCAAGGATATAGGATATATCATGCAATTCACAGATAAAGTCCGAAGGGATATTTCCTTTTGATGTTTTGTACAAATTCTCAACAACATCCGAACACCACGTTCTGAAAGTGTTTATAACATTATTATACTTCATGTTCATGTAATAAAAAGCAGGCTTTTCAGCCTGCTCCGGGATATGTTATTTTTCGTATACGAGTTTTCCGCCGACAAATGTCTTTTCGGGAACGATCGTAGCGAGCTTGTTGGGAGCAACTTCGAACGGGTTCTGCGAAAGAATAACGAAGTCGGCGAGGTAACCTGCTTTGATCTTTCCTTTTACATTTTCTTCGAAAGCTGCGTGAGCACCTTCTGTTGTGTATGACTGAAGTGCTTCTTCAACTGTCATAGCTTCTTCCGGACGGTACGGCGGAATGTCTTCGCTAATAGGCTGACGCGTTACAGCACACTGGATACCCTTCATAGCTATGGGCATTTCAACCGGGCAGTCTGTACCGTTTGAAACGTGAACGCCCATCTTTCTGAGTGTATGGAATGAATAGCTTGATTTAGCGAGTTTTTCGCCTACGCGTGCTTCAACGATGTGAGAGTCGTAGTCAATGAAGATACTCTGGATATATGCGTGAAGACCGAGTTTCTTCATCTTTTCAAGTTGATCCGGACGAGTGATCTGAACGTGTACGATACCGCTGCGGTGGTCTTTTCTCGGATTTTCGGCAAATGCCTTTTCGTACGAATTGAGGATCATATCGAGGATGCCGTCGCCGATTGCGTGGATAGCAACCTGCATGCCGTTTGAATGAGCGATTCCGATAAGTTCGTCAAACTGTTCCTGAGTGAAGATTGCAAGTCCTTTTTCACCGGGTGCATCTGCATATTCGCCTGCGAGATATGCTGTTCTTGCGCCGAGAGATCCGTCTCCGAGGAGTTTGAGAGGTCCGATCTTGAAGTGATCTGTACCAACGCCTGTGTTATATCCTTTGGCGAGGAATTTTTTGAGTTCTTCGGGATCTGTTACCTGGCTCTGTTCATAAACACGGATAGTCATCTTGCCTTCCGCTTCGAGTTCTTTATATGCGGCAATGACGTCTTCATATCCGATAGCAACACTTGTGAGGTCGTCTGTATGTGCGCTTGTTACACCATAGCTGTTGAGAAGTTTCTGCGCCGTAAGGATCATTCTCTTTACATCGTCTTTGGTGACTTCCGGCTGCTGAGAATAGATCATTCCCATAGCTGCATCTCTGAATACACCTGTCGGTTTTCCGTTTTCGTCAACGTCATACTGTCCGCCGTCGATCTGCGGCTGTGTTCCGTCGATGCCGAATTTTTCAAGAGCGTATGTATTTACCGCAAGGGCGTGTCCGCAACAACGGACGATAACTACGGGATGTTCTGTAGAAATCTTGTCGAGTTCTTCTCTTGTGGGGATCTGATCGTAATCACAGAAATAGTCGTGGTTGAAGCCTCTGCCTTTTACGATCTGACCTGCGGGGATCTCGTTGTCGGCAATAAATTTCTTCATTGCGTCGATAAGAGCTTCAAGGCTTGATGTGTTGCTCATAAGGTCGCAGCATTCCATAGCGCTGCCGTAGTTTACTACGTGCATATGTGAATCAATAAATCCCGCAACTACAAATTTTCCTTCGAGGTCGATCTTTTCATCGCCTTCCGCATAAAGAGCGAGGATCGCTTCGTCTGTACCTGACAGAACAAATTTTCCGTCCTCTACAGCAAATGCGCTTACGAGGGGGAGTTTATCTGTAAATACTTTTCCGTTATAATAAAGCTGTTTCATTTTTTCTCCTTTGTATGCTTTGTCCTTGGTAAGAATTATATATGCAAGATAATTTTCAGTCAATAATTCACATGAATTTTTTTTCAAAAAATACGTTTTACAATGTATCTCATGAATATTTATAAGAAATACGGATGTTTGATGTACATATTCTTGAAATAAAAATAAAGCTGTGATATAATTCACCAAAATACTTATACACTTACGACAAACCACGGAGGGACAATGAACGAAGACCTTAGAGAAATGCCCATACGCACGGACATTCCCACACCAAAAGACAGCATATATTCAAAATACATAAAACGTTTTCTCGACATAGTACTCAGCGGAGGCGCCATCGTCGCACTCAGTCCGTTTTTACTCATCATTTGCATTCTCGAACTGATATATCACGGTTCACCTGTTCTGTACGTTGCGAAACGTCCGGGTAAAGACGGGGAATTGTTCGATATGTACAAATTCCGTTCAATGACAAACGAAACCGACGAAAACGGAAAACTCAAGCCCGCGAATGAGAGGATCACACCTTTCGGAAGGTTCATAAGACGTTTTTCGATTGATGAGCTTGCAGGGCTTTTCAATGTATTCAACGGTACAATGTCCATAATCGGTCCGAGACCACTGATGGTTGAATATTTACCACTTTACAACGAACGCCACAAATATCGTCATCATGTCCGTCCGGGCCTTGCCTGCTGGAAGATCGGCGGAACAGATACTCTCGACTCTTCAACATGGACATGGAACGCGCAGTTTGAAAACGATATTTATTATGTTGAAAACGTAAGCTTCTGGCTTGATGTGAAGATGGTACTAAAGACATTCAAAGTCATCTTCTCAAAGAGCGACATGAGAACAAATTCAAACAGAATCCGTTTCGACGGAAATAACCTAAACGAAACAAGATCAAAGAGCCAGATCCTTGCGGATGAAGCGGCAAAGAAGGCAAAAGAAGCTGAAATGGCTGAAAAAGAGAAAGAAAATGAGTAATAACAAGGCATCACACACTCGTGTGATGCCTTGTTTTAATCCTCCATAAACTCAAATATATCCTCAACCGTGCATCCGAACACTTTAGCAATATCTATGGCAAGCTTCAGCGACGGGTTATATTTTCCGTTTTCAAGATGTACAATAGTTTCTCTCCTGACACCGACAAGTTTTGCCAGATCATTCTGTGTCATTGAGAATTTCTCGCGGTATTCTCTGATTTTTGTCAAAAGCGTCATTGATCATTCCCCTTCAGATACCTATCAATAAGATTAAAACATTCCGTTTTTGTCCCAATACAAAAACAGTATAGCTCTGACAACATACAACAAGAACACACTTATAGCCAGTATTATCCCAAGTGTGGCGGCTGTTTTCTCCATAATTATCATCCATGCACTAGACAAAGCAATTATGGCTACTGACAAATCAAAACAGAAAGCATTCGTTTTATCGAGCACAGCTTCTGTCCTTTCATCCATTTCTTTTCTGGACTTATTTTCAAGAATTCGCTGAAAAATATAAGCAGTAAGCACGGTACAATGGAACCAAAAATCAGGTCTATATCCCAAATACCATGAAATCAGGTATATCGGAATAAGAAAAACTACAGCCGCTTGAATGCAAATTATTTTGCGTATATTTAAATTTTTCATACATCCTCCATGTGATATATTTATAACTTGTTATAAATATATCACATGGAGATAACACTGTCAAGCTTTCGGGATAATTTTATAAATTGCGTTTATAATTTATTCTTCAGGGACTTCATTTTTACTCTAACATAAAAATAAGAGGCATTACACCTCTCTTCTTCCTAAAAATGGTGCGGATGAAGGGACGCAGACATTCGTATGCTTTGCATACTTTGTCTGACGTCCTCGTCGACGCTACGCTTACACTCCTCGGACTTCGGGGCTAAAAACAGTCCACCGGACTGTTTTTTTCACGCCCCTCACCCTCTTAGGCTTCAAGTCCCATTCATTTTATCGAAATATAAAAATAAGAGGTACTACACCTCTTTAAATCTCCAAATGGTGCGGATGAAGGGACTTGAACCCCCACGACTGAGTCGCCAGATCCTAAATCTGGTGCGTCTGCCAGTTCCGCCACACCCGCACATACAATTTGTTTTGATATGTTGGTATTTTATCACTTACATTACAAAATGTCAATCGAAAGGCGAATCAAAATCGCAGATATATCGTTCGTCGGACATAATAATGATACATTCCGGTCAATGGTACTATTTCCTGTGACTATTGTAAAAAGATTGACATTTTTTCATAAGATGTATTATAATGTATTACCGAAAGGGAGGATCATATGGACATCAGATTCGACGCGGGATTACCCATTTATCAACAGCTTGCGGAAAAATTAAGAAACGATATAGCAGAAGGTATTATTGCTCCCGGCGATGCGATTCCTTCTGAAAACACCCTTTGCGCGAAATACCAGATCAGCCGTGTTACCGTCAGAAAATCAATTCAGCTTCTCACAAACGAAGGACTCCTTGTAAAAAGACAGGGTAAAGGAACGTTCGTGGCCGTATCAAATTTTGTCGAAAGTGCCCGCGCTCAGGGCAGCTTCACGCTTTCCTGTCTGCAAAGCGGTGTCCGTCCGTCAACAGAGATCGTGACATGCGAAAAGACAACGTGCAGTGAAGATATCGCTGAGGATCTGCATCTAGAAAGCAGGGATATCATCCTTATAAAGAGGATCAGATACGCAAACGATGTGCCTGTTATTTTTGAAACAGACTACATTCCGGCAGACGGTCATGCATATCTTCTCGATATGCCGCTCAAAGATGCATCGCTCCTTGATGCAATGAGAACTCACGGACATAAGGTATTCGGCGGATATGACGATACTATCGACATTCGCCGCGCAAACGATGAGCAGGCTTTATGGCTTAAAGTAAAGAAAAAAACTCCCCTTCTGGGAATATATCAAAAGGTTTTCGACAACGAAAACAACGTGATCTACATTAACGAACAGATCATAAACAGCGACAGATACAAGTATGTGTCAGTACATAAGAAATGATCTCTGAAAGGAACTTCACAGCTTCAATGAAAACATGTTTTAAGGAAGATAAGGCAATTATCGGGATGCTTCACTTAAAGGGTGATGACAACAACGACACGTTCAGACGTGCCGTAAGGGAATTTGAGATATACAGAAAGTGCGGAGTTGATGCCGTAATGGTGGAAACATACTTCGGTACATACTCTCAGGCAGAAACAATGCTCGATTATCTCAGAAAGAACGCTGACGGCGTGACTTACGGTGTTAACTGCCTTAACGTCGACGCTATGGGCTTTGAGCTCGGAAATGAATTTGATTGTGATTTTTTACAGATCGATTCCGTTATCGGTCATGTAAAACCCAGGGATGAAGAATCCATCGCCGCATTCTTCAGACTTTACAAGGAAAAATATCCTTCACTCTTCCTGATGGGTGGAGTAAGATTCAAATACCAGCCGCTTCTCTCCGAAAGAACGCTTGAAGAAGATCTCATCACCGCAACGGGCAGATGCGACGGAGTATGTGTAACTCAGAATGCCACAGGTGAAGAAACTGATATGGACAAGATCGTTTCATTCAAAAACATCCTCGGCGACTTCCCTCTTTATGTATGTTCCGGAGTAAGGGCGGACAATGTCAGAAGACAGCTTTCCGTAGCAGACGGAGCAGTTGTCGGAAGTTTCTTCAAAGACACATTCAAAGATGACGGCGAAGTTTGTGAAGATCACGTAAACCTTCTTATGAATGAAGTAAGGTCACTGCGTGAAAGCCTCAGATAGTCTATATTCGGATATAATCCGTATATATAAAATTAAATTTACAAAACGAAAGGGAAACAAATGAAAAAAATTCTCGCTATTTGTCTTGCAGTAGCAATGACACTCGTATGTTTCACAGGCTGCGGAAATAAAGAAGCAGCAACATGGGAAGACCAGCTCGGAACTGCAGGTAAGATCCGTGTGGGTACATCTGCTGACTATCCCCCGTTCAACTATTATGTAGTAGACGCATCAGGTAACGTAACAACAGAAGTTGGCGGCTTCGACATCGAAGTTGCAAACTACATCTCTGAATACACAGGCATGGAAGTTGAAATCGTTCCGATGGCATTCGAAACAATCATCTCGGCTGTAAACGCAGGAACAATCGACCTCGGTATCGCATGCTTCTCTTACAGAGAAGACCGTGATGTACTCTTCTCAGATACATACTACACATCATGCCAGGCTGTTATGGTTTCTTCAACAGGCGACATCAAAACACTTGAAGACCTTTCAGGTAAAGTAATCCTTGCAGGCGACGCCACAACAGGTATGTACTACGCTGAAGAACTTTGCAATACATATGGCTGTGAAGTACGTTCAGGCGAAATTCTTCCGATGGTAGAAAGCCTTAAAGCTCACGCTTGTGCTGCTATCGTAACAGAAGAATGTGTTGCTACAAGCTACATGAACGCTAACCCGGGCCTCTTCGAAATCATCAACCAGGGCGCAGCAGAAGAAATCAAAGTTATCGCTAAGAACGGCAACGAACTTTTAATGGAAAAAGTAAACGAAGCTGTTAAATCATTCATCGAAAGCGAAAACTACGATAAACTCGTAGAAGATTACTTCGGTTAATATCATTTTAAGGGGCTGTTGAGAGCAGCCCCTTATGACTATTGAAAAATTTGTCCATTCCGGGACAAACTGACAGGAAGGATCACTCACATGGAATTATTCTTAAAAATCGCCAACAAAGGCACTATTGAATATATGCTCCTCGGCGCAGGCACTTCCCTGATGGTTGCTATATTTTCATTGTTCTTCGGATCAGTCTTAGGGCTCGTTTCAGCAGCAATGAAGATGTCAAAATCCAAGATCCTCAGAGGTATCGCAACGGTTTACGTAGAAATCTTCCGCGGAACTCCGATGATGCTTCAGATCATGATCTTCTATCTCTGCGGACCGATCTTCACAAAATTCCTTTTCGGATTTGTTTACACGCCGAACCCGATCATCGTAGGTATTTTTGCCGTAAGCATCAACTCCGGAGCTTACATCACAGAGCTTTTCCGTGCTGCTATCCAGTCTATCGACAAAGGACAGTGGGAAGCTTCAAAAACCATCGGCCTGAACTATTTTGAAACTATGAGGTATGTAATCCTGCCGCAATCACTCAAAAGAATTCTCCCGCCGTTTGTAAATGAATTTATCGTCCTCATCAAAGATTCATCTCTTTTATCAACCATCGGTGCTGTAGAGCTCTTGCAGACAGCGACAGTCCTTGGCGGAAAATATTACAATTATCTCATTCCGTTATCAATGGCTGCTGTAATGTATCTCGTAATGACTCTTACAATCGCGCACTTTGCCCGCAAGCTTGAAAGGAGGCTGGCTGAAAGTGATTAAGGCTGAACATATCTCAAAATATTTTGACAAATTCAAGGCTATCGACGATGTATCACTTCACGTTAAAAAAGGTGAAGTAATCTGCATCATCGGACCGTCAGGATCAGGAAAATCAACCCTCATCCGCTGCCTCAACGGACTTGAATCTCCGGAAGAAGGCACTGTAACGGTAAACGGAACGGTACTTGATTATAAAAAGCCCAACGACGTAACAAAGATCTGCTCACAGATCGGATTCGTTTTCCAGCACTTCAATCTTTTCCCGCATATGACGGTTCTTGACAACCTCACACTCGGTCCCGTCGTTGCTCAGAAGCTCGACAAGGCAGAATGTGAAAAAAGAGCCGTTGAACTTCTCAGAAGGGTTGGCCTTGAAGAAAAGAAAGACGCATATCCCTCACAGCTCTCAGGCGGACAGAAACAGAGAGTTGCCATCGCAAGAGCGCTCATTCAGGCTCCGGAAGTTATTCTCTTTGACGAACCTACATCTGCTCTCGACCCGGAAATGATCGGAGAAGTTCTTGAAGTTATGAAAGAGCTCGCTGAAGCAGGAATGACACTTCTGGTAGTAACACACGAAATGGGATTCGCAAGAAAAGTTGCTTCAAGAGTTATCTTCATGGATGAAGGACACATTGTGGAAGACAACACACCATCAGAAATCTTCGACAACCCCAAGAGCGACAGACTTGTTGACTTTTTATCAAAAGTCATTCATATGTAATAAAAATGAAAGAATATGTAACTATAAAAACAGACGATCTTTCCTCTCTCGGGGAGAGATTTTCTGTATTAAGAAAATTAGACTGCAATATTATCGGCTGCGAAGTATACTGCGCAGACATAGTACCGAGAGAAGAGCCGCTTTATAATAATACGGAAGAACTCGGAAAACTTATTGAAATAATAAAAGCTTCTCCCGTTAAAAGACTTCACGCATCTTACTGGGCAAGCCCGTCATCATTTCTCTTCGGGCTGAACAAAGAAGAACTTTACGAGCATTTCGGAAGTGAAGACGCCGTAAAAGGATATTACACGGAACTTACGGACATTCATCTTTACACCCGCTGGACACAGGAATATATGCTGGCGAAACTTTCAGGTGCTGAGAGTTATGTGTTCCACCTCATAGACTACTTCCCCGTGGACGGAGTATGGAAGTTCACAATTTCTCCGTCAGAAGTCGTTGAGTGCATGGTTAAAATGACAAAGAAATTCGTGGACGAGCTTTATGATTATGGCTTCATCGACGAAGAAAGCCCGGTTATAGAGCTTGAAAATGCAGGATGGGGACTTGAGTATGGGATTCAGACGTGGAAGGATTACGAATATCTGTTCTCACAGATAAACGATCCCCTCGGTAAAGTCCGTATCTCATGGGACATCAATCATCTGCTTCACGCACTCGGACAGAAAGACGGAAAAGGAATGTTTTTCCTTCCCGATGATGAAATTAATGAAGATATGCGCGTTCTGCAGAAAAAATACTCTGACGAAGCTTCCCTCTTCGCAGAAATGTGGATCAGATATAACGTATTAAACGAAAAGACAGCAGGAAAAGTTGCGACGATCCAGCTTTCGGACTGCGTTATGAAACAAGAAGAGATCTTCACCTGTGGATATATGAATCCGCCTTACCGTGACACACTTGACAGCCTTTCAACATGGGAGGAAAAGGAAAGCTACGGAGAGAAGATCGTCCTGACGCATTATGACAGCCATGTTCCCCTCGGAAAAGGCATACTGAACGGAAAGAGCATCAAAGATATGATCTCAGAGATCGAGGAGAAATATGGAGAAATAAATGTTCTTCATGAGCTCAAGAACTCCGATGATCTCGCGTACGACTTGAAAACACAACAAAATCAGCTTTACGGAGAATAATTATGGAATATATCGTAGCAGGCTACAACATGATAACTGATATTTATTATCCTGACGGAAGGGTAATAAAAGCATCTCCCGGCGGATCGTTTTATTCCGCAGCGGGAATAAAGATGTGGAGAGATTCCGTCGCGTATGTAGGAACGGCAGGAAGCGACTTTAATGATTATTACGGCAAGTTCTTTTCCGACAATGAGATATCCACACATATCGCCGAAGTTCTTCCCAAGACGCTTTCATACGATCTTATTTACGCAGAAGACGGAAGCTGGACAGAAAGATGTTCTTACGGAGAAGAGTTCGAAGCAATGGCAAAAGACATCGGAAGAATCACTCCGGAAATGTTCGCTCCCCTTTGCGACGAGAACACGAAAGGTATTTACATTGAAGCAAGCCTTTCAGCGAAGATCGCCGATAATTTCCCTGAAGTCAAAGCGCTTATCCCGAACGGAAAGCTTATGTGGGAAATAAATACGGAAGACCTTTTCGATCCGACAAAAAAAGAAGCTATCCTCGAAAGGATAGGTCAGGTAGATATCTATTCCGTAAATCTTCACGAAGCAAGAGGCTTCTGGGGAGTAGAAACTCTTGAAAAAGTAATTGATGAAATCAGGAAGATCGGAAAACCGTGTTTCTTGCGCCTCGGAGAAGAAGGTGCGGGAATGGTGACGAATGAATATGCCGTATTTGCTCCGCCTGTAAACGTGGAAAAAAGCGTGGATCCGACAGGTTGCGGCAACTGTTCAACAGCAGCATCACTCATCGGATACGCTGAAGGAATTGATCCGTTTGAAACGGTAATGATGGCGAATATTTCCGCAGGATTCAACGCACTTCAGGTGGGACCGTGGCCGAAAGTGGACACAAAGACGAGAGAAACCGCAAACAAAATACTCAATGACGCGAAATAATAATATATACACCACAAATGATGATTTTGTGGTGTATTTTATTGCGAAGAAAATATATAATAAAATCATAATCTCTACATTCGGGGAAAAAAGATGACTCAGAAGACACCAGCCGGAAAATCTTCCGCAGATCTTATTACAGCGTTTATATTTTTTATTGCGGGAATTTCAATTCGCCATTTCGGAGAACAGCTCCTGCGTTATGCGTATTACATAAACATCATAGCACTCTTACTTGGAACAATAAAAGGGACAGTATTTTTTATATTGAAAAGAAAAGTCATTTCAATTTTTGAAGGTGCCGTCAACATGGCGTTATTGCTGATACTTATATTTATGCCTGCATCGATGATATTTATATTCAAAGTAGTATGCAGCGGATATTTTATTCTTTTATGTGTGATACACATCATCGCGTTTATGCAGTTATATACCGATACTAAAGAAATAAAATCCGGACTTCTCATTATGTGCGCCTTTGAAATCAGGTTTGCATATCTGCTTTTTTTCAATTCTGAGTACAGCCTGCCTTTTCTCGGAAAGACTCTCGGGCTACACCTTATGGTATATTCCATGGCGACAGTACTTGACATATTGATCTCAAAGATCGCATCCACAGACAGAAAAAGATCCAAAATACACATTCCTCTGCCGAACATACTCTCGGCGATGATCCCCAAAAGAATACTGACGAAGATAAACAAGGCATTCAGATCTGAAGACATTCCTGAAAATATGATAAATCTGAAAAAGCAGGATGATCATCAACTTGAAGTGTTTATTCATATGGCAGACACACTTTTCGGACAGGTCGGACATGTGGATATGTGTTATGCAGGACACGTGATATCATACGGAAGTTATGATGAATCGAGTTATAAATTAAACGGGATGATCGGAGATGGCGTCGTTGAAATCGTTGACAGGGCGAAATACATACGTTTTTGCCTTGAAGTCGCAAACAAGCATATCGTAAGTTTCGGAATAAGGCTTACGGAAAATGAAGAGCTTCGTCTGCAGAAAAAGCTTTTTGACATTTACGACAATCTTACTGAGTGGTATCCGCCGATAACTTTACACGATGGCAGTATCATCCGCACGGCACAGTATGAGCTTGATTATGCAAGTTCATTATATGAAAAGACTAATGCAAAATTTTACAAATTCAAAGACGGACATTACAGCAAATTCAAGACGTATTTCGGGCTTTTCACGAATTGCGCAACTCTTGTCAGGGAAATCACGGCTCAGGTCGACATAAACTTATTTGATTTCTGGGGGATCTTATCACCGGGAACATTTTATGATTATCTGAACAGCGAATATGGCAGGGAAAACTCCTTTGTTGTCGCTAAAAATTTATATGCAACTGCCGAAAACGTCAAAGCAGGTAAATTATAATATTCAGTATCACAGGCTTCACCACCGCAAAAGGGTGGTAAAGTTTGTGAAAACCAAAAAAGAAGATAACCTATGAACAATTTTTCATTGAAAACTCTTGACATTTTCCGCCACATGATGTAATATACAGTTCCGACTTTTTTGAAAGATACTCCCCCACCTTTCACATCAGGCGAGAAATTAAAAAGAGGTGAATTCAAATGGCAACAAGACCTGTGTATCTTCCAAAGGAAAGTTACCCGTATTACATTCAGTGGGATGTAGATTTTGAATACAACAAGGGACTTTCCGCTTCTCAGAAACAGAAAAACATCATGGCAATACATGATAAATTCAGAAATGTATTTCCCGAAAGTGATGTTCTTGAAATCTCCCGCAAATCGCTGAGTGAACTCGGGGTAAGTCTGAGTGCATTTAATCTTAAAATGTACGTGCCTTCCATCGGTAAAGAGATATGCGTTGAGAACATTTACCAGGGTGGAAAAGTATTTGAAAACGGCATGAATTACCCCGATCTTTATCATCTTTCTCCGAAAGATGCAAAGCGTGATGAGAGATTGAAAAGTTCCGGGAAAATCGTCGGATTCAGATTCGAAGGAAAAGACTTTCCCGCAAACCCCGTGAACGCATTTTACGACTACATCTACATATCTGCTCTTTCAAAAAACGAACAACTTGCAAAAGAAGTGGTGAAATATGACGGTTTTACCGACATCGAATTCAATCCCAAAACCGGACTGAATTGTCAGGCAAGAGCTGCCGCTGTTTTCACTTCACTTTACAGGCTCGGTCTTACGGACAAGCTTGATGATTTTAACGAATTTTTACGTATTTTAAATTCCTTCCCGCAACAGATCATAAATGAAACAACAGGAAATACTGCCGATACACTTACTATAAGCGAAGGTGATGAGATAATTCACAAAGTTTATGGCAAAGGAAAGGTTACTGCCGTTTCGGAAAATGCAATAAATGTAACGTTCGTTTCAGGCATTCAGAAAAAGCTGTCAAAGGCATGGGCAGAAGAAAACTGCAAATTATCATAATAAAAACAAAAGGATGCGAGGTTTCGCATCCTTTTTTCGTTAAATAAATTATTCTTCATCAGAAACGAGCTTTGAAATGTCGGGAAGCTCTTTTGTCGGTTCCGCATCTTCAATTACTTCAGTCTGAACTACAGATTCGTTTTCTGTTTCTTCTGAAGGTGTTTCCACCGGAGTTTCTTCAGTTGCAACAGCTTCTTCAATGGCTTCGGAATTATCTTCTGCGGCGTTCTGGGCAGCAATGATCTGTTCAATGGGAATAACTTTCGTATATTCTTCTTCAACGTCACTATTATCAATTACTTCCGCAGTAACCTGTCCGTCGTCATCGTCATCATCATCAGAATCGTCGTCTTCGATCACTTCGTCATCGTCATCGTCATCATCGTCATC
>JAFXKY010000047.1 GCA_017531485.1 Eubacteriaceae bacterium
ACGAATTCACCTGTGCCGAGTCTTTCGTGAAGTACTCTTGTGATTGCTGCTGTAAGTGTTGTCTTGCCGTGGTCTACGTGGCCGATTGTACCGATGTTTACATGCGGTTTCGTTCTTTCAAATTTCTGTTTTGCCATTTTTATATGTCTCCTGAATGAAATTTAAATTATTTTTTAATTTTTTCTACAAGTGCCTGGGGAACCTGTTCATAATGTGAGAACTGGAGTGTGTGAGTTCCTCTGCCCTGTGTCTTTGAGCGAAGTGTTGTGGTGTACTGGAATGTTTCTGCGAGAGGAACATAACCACGGACTGTCGCTACGTTGTTCTTGATGTCAGTACCTTCGATTCTGCCTCTTCTTGAAGAGATGTCACCGATGATGTCGCCCATGTATTCGTCCGGAACCACAACTTCGATCTTGAAGATCGGTTCAACGAGTCTCGGAGCAGCTTTTGAAGCAGCTTCCTTGAATGCCATGGATGCACAGATCTTGAAGGCCATTTCTGAAGAGTCGACTTCGTGGAATGAACCGTCGAGGAGTGTTGCTTTGACATCAAGCATTTCATATCCCGCGATAACACCTGACGCAAGTGCGCCCTGGATACCCTGATTGACCGGTTCGATGTATTCCTTCGGAATAGCGCCGCCGACAACCTTGCTTTCGAATTCGTATCCTTTGCCGCTTTCATTCGGTTCGATCTGGAGTACGACGTGTGCGTACTGACCTTTACCGCCTGACTGCTTGGAGTACTTGTGGTCGATGGTGTAAGACTGAGTGATTGTTTCCTTGTATGCAACCTGAGGCTGACCAACGTTTGCTTCAACTTTGAATTCACGAAGCATTCTGTCTACCATGATTTCGAGGTGGAGTTCGCCCATGCCTGAGATGATGGTCTGACCTGTTTCTTCATCTGTTCTGAATTTGAATGTCGGGTCTTCTTCAGCGAGTTTAAGGAGAGCCTGGATCATCTTGTCCTGACCTGCTTTTGTCTTCGGTTCAAGAGCTACTGAGATAACCGGTTCCATAAATTCCATTGTTTCGAGAAGCACCGGATTCTTTTCGTCACAGATCGTGTCCCCTGTTGACGCGAATTTAAGGCCTACGATAGCGATGATGTCGCCTGCCTTTGCTTCTTCAAGGTCAGTTCTGTCATTGGCGTGCATTCTGAGGATACGGCCGATTCTTTCTTTCTTGCCTTTTGTAGAGTTATAAACGTGATCGCCTGTCTTGAGTACGCCTGAGTAAATTCTTGTGAACGCAAGCTTACCTACAAACGGGTCTGTCATGATCTTGAAAGCAAGAGCTGCAAACGGCTCGTTTTCGTCAGACGGTTTTTCGATTTCTTCGCCTGTGTTAACGTCAGTACCTTTGACAGCCGGAACGTCAAGCGGTGAAGGCAGGTAATCAACTACTGCATCGAGAACCCTCTGAACACCTTTATTTTTGAATGATGAACCGCATACTACCGGAATAATGTCAGTAGCGATGCATGCTTTACGGAGAGCTTCCTTGATTTCGGCTTCTTCGATGTGTTCGCCTTCAAGGAATTTTTCCATGATCGTTTCATCATAATCTGAGATCGCTTCAAGCATCTGCTCACGGTACATTTCAGCCTGTTCGAGCATATCCGCGGGAATGTCGATAATTTCCGTTTCAGTGCCGTCACCTTTGTAAATTTCAGCGTTCATCGCAATAAGGTCAATAAGACCAACGAAGTCCGCTTCTTTACCGATAGGAAGCTGAATGGGTACCGGATTCGCACCAAGGCGTGAATCGATCATTGATACTACATTATAGAAGTCGGCGCCGAGTATATCCATCTTGTTGACATATGCAATCCTCGGTACACCGTACTTGTCAGCCTGTCTCCAGACTGTTTCGGACTGCGGCTCAACGCCACCTTTCGCGCAGAATACGGCAACAGCACCGTCCAATACACGAAGTGAACGTTCAACTTCTACTGTGAAGTCAACGTGACCCGGTGTGTCGATAAGGTTGATCGTCTTACCTTTCCAGGAACATGTTGTAGCGGCAGAAGTAATTGTAATACCTCTTTCCTGCTCCTGAGCCATCCAGTCCATCTGAGCCCCACCTTCGTGAGTCTCCATCATTTTGTGTATTTTTCCGGAATAGAACAGAATTCTTTCCGATGTAGTAGTCTTGCCGGCATCGATATGCGCCATGATACCAATATTTCTGGTATTTTTCAGTGTCTGAATACTCAACTTTTAACCTTCCTCTACTACCATCTATAGTGGCTGAACGCTTTGTTAGCTTCTGCCATTCTATGTGTATCTTCTTTCTTCTTTACAGATGCGCCTGTGTTGTTGAGAGCATCCATAATTTCGCCTGCGAGTCTCTGTTTCATTGTTCTTTCACCGCGTTTGCGTGAGTAAGAAACTAACCAGCGAAGACCGAGTGTCTGTCTTCTTGCAGGGCTTACTTCGAGCGGAACCTGGTATGTTGAACCGCCGACTCTTCTTGCTTTTACTTCTAAAACGGGCATGATGTTATTCAAAGCTTCTGTGAAAGCTTCGAGGGGATCACGGCCTGTTTTTTCAGCTACGATGTCAAATGCACCGTAAACGATCTTCTGTGCCGTACCTTTTTTACCGTCGAGCATGATGTTGTTGAGTAACTTTGTTACTACCACGCTGTTGTAAACCGGATCGGCAAGAACTTCTCTTTTCTGTATAGGACCTTTTCTTGGCACTACTCTTCCCTCCTGTTAATAAATAAATTCATCGGTACTCAGCTGCCTTATGCAGCCGCGTGTGCGCTTATATATCTGAAACATACAAGCAATTAACACACTAAATTATTTTTTGCCCGCTTTCGGTCTCTTAGCGCCGTACTTACTTCTTGCCTGCATTCTCTTAGCAACGCCTGTTGTATCGAGAGTACCGCGGATGATTTTGTAACGAACGCCCGGAAGGTCTCTAACCCTTCCGCCTTTGATCATAACAACACTGTGTTCCTGAAGGTTATGACCAATACCCGGGATGTATGCTGTTACTTCGATACCGTTTGAAAGACGTACTCTGGCAATTTTTCTCATAGCTGAGTTCGGTTTTTTCGGTGTCGCCGTTCTTACAACCGTGCATACACCGCGCTTCTGCGGATTAGCTTTGAGCGCAGGAGTTTTTGTCTTGACAACGAGATCCTGTCTGCCCTTGCGTATAATTTGGTTAATTGTCGGCATTTTATTCCTCCTATGATTATTTATAATGACCGCTTTCGCGGAAATTATCCCTTTAAACAGGCATAACAAAACAAAGCCTGTCAACCGTTACAGTTTACCATCTTACGGCCCGTTTGTCAACAAAAATATGCTTTTTGTCGGTAAATCGCACATATTTTTTGCGTTCTCACGCCTGTTTCCAATAATACATTTGCGTCATTCAAATTCTTTACATTTAAAAATACACAACGTTCACATTATACATTATTTTCCCCGTTTGTAAAGCTTTTTTTTGCAAAAAATACCTTTAAAAAAGAAGAATTAATTTACAGAAAATTACAAACTTGTATCATCCACCCACAGCACAAATTCACCGAAGCCGTCCGCAGGGAAGAGGGGAATATAAGCCGGAAGAGTCGGGGAGATAAAGATGTTCCACTTACTCACAACCCGCTGAAATCCCATTTCAGCGGAACAGGGCGGAGGAGCACCTGCGGAGTCAGAATCGGAGCTTGCCGCAGATTTTGACGGATGCACGGTGCTTTGACGCCCATCCCTCAGTCACTCCGTGACAGCTCCCTTATTCTAAGGGAGCCGCGTCCGTCCCCCTTATCCTAAGGGGGATAAAGGGGGATGCGATACGCAGAAGCGTCCTAAGATGCGGATGTCTGCCGCCACTTTGCAGAAAATGAAAAGCCTCACCTGACGGCAGTGCGGTACGGGTGAGGCGGGTATTCATTTATATCTATCGGAAAAGCACGCTGAGAGCGTTCAGGACGGTCATTATAACGGCTATGGCAGACACTATACTCCAGAGTATGCCTATATGACGTTTGTTCGGCAGAAGCAGGCTCAGCCCCACAGCGGCGAGAAGCGCGGGCCACATATTCAGGGCGGTGGTAATGAGGACTGCGATGGGGAAATACAGAAATCCCGCCGTTGATGCAAGCCAGATAAGGGCAAAGATACATATGAGGGTGCCGCCAAAGAGGTATCTCGGCGGATCCGGGTGAAAATCTTTTGTTGTTATGAAATAAAGTCCCGTAAAGATAAGGGAAAATATGGCGATGTAGCTGAGTTTGATGTCTATATTGAAAAATATCTCCGAAATGACTGCCAGCACTGCCATGGCAATGACGCATATAATGAGTTTTTTCGCAAATGAGCCCGAAGACTTCATCTTTACCGAATCCAGCATATCCGAAAGACTCAGGTGGGCTGTTCCGGGTGTTTCGTCCTTATCGGGGAGTACGAGCATAAGAAAGAAATAAACGGCGATAAGGGGGGACCAGACGAGTCCGGAAGCTGCGGCAAAAACGCGGATGACTGTCACGTCTGTATCCGTAAGGTCTGCGATACCCGAACAGACGCCGCCGAGCATTTTATTCTGTCTGTCTTTATATAGTCTGTTCATGTTCCCCTCCTTACGTATTATACAATAATTATATATTCCCTTCCCTTTATGTGCAAGAAGGGGATATGAAATTAATGAAATTTTAATCCGTCCCCACCCCACACTCCCTCACCAACCGTAAGCGTCAGCGTGAATTATAAATCCCTTCACGTCAGGAAGATAACCACTGTCCGCCACACCCTTACGAAGTCACCCATAATAAAAAAAGAGAAATAAAAAAAGCGTCGCCGCCCATGCCGCCAAGCGCAGCGCAAGATTATATCTCCGAACATCCGGACGATCTCCCCTGTTCACCACACTCATACGGAGTATGTCAAAATAAAAAAAGAAAGAGATTAAAAATAAAGTCGCCGCCAAGCGCAGCGTCCGCTTCCACTGACTTCCCTGCTCACGTAAAAGTTCATATAATCCGATGAAGTCATTACCCCCGGTCATTCCCCCTTAAGAGTAAGGGGGCAAGGGGGAT
>JAFXKY010000048.1 GCA_017531485.1 Eubacteriaceae bacterium
GTATCAGGATTTCACAGCAGTAGATATGCAGAAGTTCCTTAATGCGGATAATAACAAAGACAAGCTTGTTGATACAAACGATGCTGCTGCGATCGTAAATGCGATTCAGTAAATGAATTTCAATAAGAGTTTCCCTGCCCCATATGGGGCAGGGAAGCTGTTTACAGATGAGGCATATACCTCTTTCGGAGGAGGGGGATTTGCAATATTTGTATAAATGGAGATACGGTAGTTATGAATAAAAAGTTTTATATTATAATATGTGTACTTATTCTCATATTAATATGCCCGCACACGGCTTTGGCGTCCGAAAATGACAGAACGTATGAAGTCGATCTTACTGTGGAAATGCAAAGCGAATACAGGGCCACAATAGGCGAGATCATTACTGTGAGGATGTATCTCAACAGAACTGATACAGATGAGGATTCTCCTATATATGCAATGCAAAACGAAATTTGGTACGACGATTCATTCCTTGAATTTGTGGACGGAAGCAGCACTACATATTCAGGCGTAGAGATACAGAATCTTGCGAGAAGAACAGGTGGAAGGGCTGTATATCTTAACTTTCTCTCTCTTCGCGGTGGCACAGACTGGCCTGCAAAAGTAATGGTTGGAAGTTTCCAATTCAGGGTTATCGGAACGCAGGGCGCAACGAGAATAATAAGCGAAAATGTGAAAGTATCCACAAAAGACGGACGCACAAGTTTTATAATATCCAATCTTGATGGGGCAAGTGAGGCCGGAGTGTCGAAGGATGCGACAGTTATCGTTACAAGCGGATGTGTCGTAATATTTGACTCCGCAGGCGGAAGTGAGATCCCCGGTCAGATCGTGCAGTATGGGGAAAAGATAGTAAAACCTGAAGATCCTGCAAGAGAAGGATATTACTTTGCAGGTTGGTATACGGATTTTGACAGAACTAAATTATGGGACTTTGAAAATGATGTTGTGTGTCAGAATATGACGTTGTACGCAAAATGGTCAGATACGCCGTTAGAAGATCCCGCAGCAGATAAGATTGGTATATCTTTCATGTCAGTTTTATTTGCACTTTTACTGATTGTTGTGATCTTTGCAGCGAACATAAGAAGAGTTGCCTTTGATGTACATGGAGGAATCAAAGTCAAGACATTATTTGTCCGCAAAGGTGCATACGTAAAAGATGTTCCTGAATCTGAAAAAGACGGTTATGAATTTGTTGGATGGTTTGTGGATCTGAACGATGAGGATGCGTTTGATCTTAAATCTGAAAGAATAACAAGCAACATGAAGTTACATGCTAAATGGGAAAAGAAAGTGTGACGTAATAAAATAATCAGACCCTCATCGCTGTGATTAAGCGAAGAGGGTTTTGTTATGGTTGAAATTTATTATCGCCTGTCAGTAAAGTATTATACCACCTTTCCCCCTTCCCAGCCGTCGGCGCAGGGGATCTGCATTATGTCTGCGATGGTCGGGGCGACATCCATGATGGAGATCTCTCCGAGGTTTTTGCCCGGGGTGAAGTTTTTGCCGATGAAGAAGATGGGGATGAGCATATCCGTATCATCCGTCGAGCCGTGAGTACGGTCATGGCCGCCATGGTCGGAGGTGATAATGATGGTATATTCGTCTTTGAAAAGATCGTATACTTTTTTAACGTTGTCTGTAGCGCGGGAGAGACAGGTGAGATATTCGCTGCTCATCCAGCCGGAATCATGCCCCTTTTCGTCTGTTTGACCCATGTACAGGAATACGAGATCCGGACGGCTTTTTTCTATGCGGCGGATGGCTTCATCCGTCAGGAGGGCGTCTGTACCGTCAGAATCACTGAGGTTTATATATACGCTGTGATCAAGGCTTCCCGGGCGTGAAATATCCCTGAGAGGCTCCCAGCCGTAATACATGGCGCAACTTCCGCCGTACTTCTTTACCTGCTCAAAAATGCCGTCTATGGGGCGTACGGGAGGGGTGTATATGTTGGTGGTGATGCCGTGCCTTTGGGGCGGAACGCTGAGAAAAAGCGACATATGACAGGGAAGGGTGACTGACGGAAAGACGGTTCTTGCCGTGAGAGTGTACGAAGATATCTCCATGAGTTTTTCTGCGAACGGATTTGCGCATGATAATAATCCGTCGGGACGCATGCCGTCTATTGATATTAAAATTACTTTGTTTTCCATGTTGCCTCTTATGTAAAATAATTGATGTGAAATGTGTATTATATTGTGAATTATAATACACTCCCGCAGAAATATAAAGAAAAATCTCAGCCATAAATCATGAGTAAAATAACCCCGGCAGGTATTATCCCGCCGGGCCCCGAAATTTGATCTTGCGAATTCTGTGGCGCATCCGAAGGTTCGGTATAATGAATGGAAAAGTGAATATTTCCGCTTCGTAATTTATATTATGTGAGTTTCGGGCAGATGTTACATGCAAAATTTGTCCAACGGCAATAAAAGGTGTTTTCTTTATGAAGAAATTGTGGTAATATATAAACAGATAAAAACTAACGGAGTGAAATATGAAATACGAAAACATATATTACGGATGTCCGCACTGCGGCAAATCAAGCAGAACATCAAAGATCGACGAACTCATCGCACAGGATGAACCGGCGCTTAAAACAGCGATACTGGATGGCGAATTCTTTGACTGTTCATGCGAACATTGTTACGAAGTTTCTCAGGTAGAATATTCATTTTACTATATCGATAAGGATCAGGGCGTTACTATCTACCTCTACGCAGGCAAGAACGACGGCAATCAGGAGCCGTTTTCCGATATCTACGAAGAAGGCAAGATATACAGAATGGTAGGTTCTCTTGACGAACTCCGTGAAAAGATCCTCATCTTCGATGCAGGTCTTAACGACAAGATCGTTGAAGCAGTAAAAATGCTTATGGTATACCGCTACAACACAGAACATGATGACAAAGCTGTTCAGAGCATCTTCTTCAAGAAAGCTACGGATGAAGCACTTCAGTTCAATATGAGCTTCACAGACGATACTTACACAGAAGCTATCGCACCCATGGGACTTTACGGCGAAGCTCTCATGACAAACCCGTACAAGCTCAATTACAGGGAAGTCAAAGGTGATTACATCATCGACAACCAGTGGATCAGGGAAACTGTCATCATCAACAGAATGGTCAACGAAGGAAGACTTCCGAGGACCGAACAGTAAGGAGAGAAAATGTTTCCGCTTCTGGAAGATTTTATTATAGCTGTAACGCCAACTATCGTCCTGCTTATATTTATCGGGCGACATGACGTGAACGAAAAGGAGCCGAAGTCGCTTCTTTTCAAGCTTTTTATGCTTGGTGTGTTTTCGGTGATTCCGGCTGTAATACTTGAAGTTATTGTGGAATTCCCGACGTATGACTATATGGACATATTCCTTTATGCGTTCTTCGGAGTTGCGCTTATCGAAGAAGGTGTGAAGCTTTTTGCGGCAAAATTTGCCCTTAAAAGAGAAAGCTCATTTGATGAGGTCTTTGACGGGGTGATTTACTGCGTGTACGTATCTCTCGGTTTTGCAACTGTTGAAAATATCCTTTATGTTCTTCAGTACGGCACATCCACAGGCCTTCTCAGGGCTGTTACCGCCGTTCCCGCCCACGCGGTGTTTGCCGTATCAATGGGATATTTCATGGGACTGAGCAAGGCAGGAAAGGGCGGAGTGGTCCCGAAAGTCCTGACGCTTCTCGCGCCGACAGTCATTCATGCGATATATGACTTTATACTTTTCGCAAACTTCGAGTGGTCGCTGATAATCTTCGTGCCTTACGTCATGTGGATATATTCCAGCGCCGTCAGACTAATCAAGGAAACTTACGATCTTGAACCATTTGAATAAAAACAATCCCATCTGCATCACAGATGGGATTGTTTTATGTGGGTGTGTATCAGAACCAGTAGGTGCCGAAGAGGAACTCAAATAAAGTATGTTCTCCGAACCATAATCCGAAGAGAATAAGTACACCTCCGGTTATGCAAATCAAAATGCTGAGCATGTAATATCCACTTTTAGAGTCTTTGCTCATACGTTCGTTAGAATCGGATTTGAAATATATGACGGCACCGCTGGCTATTGCAATCCAACCAAGGATTTGCAACGCTCCCCCCGGCTTGATTGCGCCGACTAACATTGCTACAATTACGATAAACATAATAGGTATTTCAAAAATCCAGAACATTTTAATCCTCCTTCCTTGATGACATTTACTGAATGTCATACTTGCGCTCATTATAGCATATAATTACCTCATTGACAAGTACTGAATGTCAAAAAAATGGAGTAAAAATATGTTTATAAATAAAACAAAAGACGGAAGCAATAATATTTGCGGAAAGAAAATTGCCAAGGTCAGAAAAGGAATGCAAAAATCCCAAAGAGAACTCGCAGACGAACTACAGCTTGAAGGTCTTGATATTGATAAAAACGCAATTCAGAGAATCGAAGCCGGAAAGAGGTTTGTTACGGACATCGAACTTGTGTACATTGCGAAGGTTCTCAGAATAACGTATGATGAATTATTGGAATTAAAATAAAGCACATTTGCATATGCGAATGTGCTTTTCATGTATTAAAGAATGTTTTCTTCGATGTATTTTACTGCTGTCTGAATAGCTTTCGGGCAGTTTACTTTTTTGTCTTCGTCGCATTTTGCGATATCTCTGCAATGAAGTGAACCGTTTTCGTTTTTGAAATATTCAAGGAACTTCTGTACTTCCTGATTCTGGGCTTTCTTAGCTTCGTCGTTGTGTGCGTCGGAATATCCGCATTTGAGAGCGATGAGAAGGATCGCACCGTTTACTGCGCCGCAGATGTCTTTTGTTCCGCCGATGCCTCCGCAGTAGGGGGAAGAGATCTTGAGACCGTCTTCAAGTTTCATTCCAAGCTGTTCGCAAAGGCTTCCCATTGTTGCCTGTGCGCAGCTGTAACCGTTCTGAAATAAATGTAAAGCTTTTTCCTGATTTGTCATGACTTACTCCTTGTCTTTTAATATATTTATTTTACGACTGTCGAAAGATCATGTCAATACTTCGGTTCAAAATAAGATGATTTGCAGTATGTGAAATGCCTTTTGGTTAACATATGAAAGTTTTGGAAGATTATATGATAAGTTTCTTATAAATACATCATTAATTCATAAAACTGTGTTATAATACTTTTATATGGAGGAGAATATGGATAATTTCAACAATATGAATTATGATCCGGATGAATATCTCGCGGAGAAAAGACGAAAAAAGAAAAATACATTATTACTTATAGCAGCATTTGCCACAGTCGCCCTCGTCAGCTTTGTTGCGGGACGTGCTGTGGGAAAACTCGGCTCGTTTTATTCCTACACAAACAACGATACCGCAAATGAAAGCATCATGAAGATGGTTGAGATCGAAAAAGTTCTCGAAGAGAAATATCTCTGGGATGTGGACAGCGAAAAGATGTGGGACAATGCCGTGAAGGGATTTATTTACGGTCTGGAAGATATATACACTTCCTACATGAATTCCGAAGAAGCGAAGCAGTACGAAGAAAGCCTTTCAAACGACGATTTCGACGGGATCGGAGTACAGATAAGAAATACGGAGGAATTCAACGTATATGTCGTAAACGTCTTCAATGGTTCTCCTGCTGAAGCTGCAGGGCTTCTGGAAGGTGACATCATCATCAGCGCCGACGAAACGAACCTCACAGGCGCGGGGATCGATTCCGCCGTGACATATATCCGCGGAGAAGCGGGAACGTCCGTCCGCCTCGGCATCATCAGGGAAGGCGAAGAAGAGATAATATATATGGACGTGGTAAGGCAGAAGATAGAGTACCACGAAGTGACTTACAAGATGCTCGAAGACAACATCGGATATATCAAGATAGAATCGTTCTCCGAAGGTTGTGACGATGACTTCGAAAAATTCCTCGACAAGCTCCTTGATGAAGGAATGGAGTCGCTTATCATCGACCTTCGTTCAAATCCCGGCGGATATTTATACTGCGCCCTTAACATCGCCGACAGGATCATGCCAAAGTCCGCGATAATATATACCCGTGACACAGACGGCAAGACGAAATATCATTATTCCGATGCGGAAGAGCTTGATATGAAAGTCGTCATCCTTCTCAATGAAGAAAGTGCATCTGCAAGCGAAGTTCTCTCCGGATCTCTTTCCGATACGGGAAACGCAGTCATCGTCGGCAAGAACAGCTTCGGCAAAGGCGTCGTTCAGCAGCCCGTTCAGTTCATTGACGGATCCACTCTGAAATACGTCTGCGAAGAATATTTCCTCCCGTCAGGACAGAAGGTTCACGGAATCGGGATCGCTCCGGATCATGAAGTGGATAATATCCCCGGAGGAGAAGACAGACAGCTTGAAAAGGCCATTGAAGTGGCAAAAGACAGATAAGTAAAAGAGAGTGAATCATTCACTCTCTTTTTTATGTTTTTATGCTTTTTTTCTTTGCATGGCGAATTTCTTTTCGCCGTATACCTGCAACATCAACGGCAGCATGCCGAAGATGAAATATGAAATGTAAAATACACAGCTCACGGGAGTTATCTTATTCATTATTATCATCGGATCATACGTAATGTTCGTCTGGTCAAGCAGATACCCGAATGTAATGAGGAAAATCATCCACATGAGAATTATTACAATTATCCTGTCCCGGTTGTCAAAGCGGTATATTGAAAATGCCGTCCTTCCCTTTAAGGAATATCCTCTGTTTTTCATGGAAACAGCGCTGTCCACGAGATTTTCAAGGGTCCACGTCACCGTCATGCTTACAAGGCGGATCGAATTTTTCACCTTCTCAACGATCTGTCCCTGTCCTGCACCCCGTCCTATTCCGCGCTGGGCTGTGTTGATCTTTTTCGCCCTTGCGATGACGCGGGGAACCATTCGGAGAGTGATTGAGATAAACAGCGACAGCTTCGGAGAAAGCCTGCCGAAAAGGTAAATCACTTTATCCGTGCAGAGTATCTCAAAGACACATTCCAGCCACATTATTACGGATGAGATCTTTATGCCGATGACGGCGCCGTATATCACAGCTTCCAGGGTGATGTAGTTCTCCGTAAAGTTCTGAGAGAGGTAAGTGACGCCGAAATGGTTGTAATAGCTGTAAAACCACGCAAAGAAGATAATAAACGGAACAGTCAGCAGATTTCCGAGAAAAGCTTTTTTGCCGTAAAGCTTTGCGCTGTATAAATAACTCATTACATACGACATAACAAGAAAGACCGGATGGTCAAAAGATATGCTCATCACAATGACGGATGTGAAATATAGAAAGTTTATTGTCGGGTGGTATGAATCGAATTTCATTTTAATATTCCGTATTTCGTTTTGACTCTGTCGATCTTCTCAAGGAGCGGTCTTGCGAGGACGTAAAGGAAGATGAATGTGGCAAGGCCGTGAATGAAATTTACGGGAAGGCCGGAAATAAACATCGCACCTATTGTCTCAAGGTTTATCACGCTCGCAAGAGTCAGTATTCCGCATATGTCAAGAAGCGGTCCGACAAAGAGCTGTATCATGAGATATCCGAAAAATGATAATTTCAGCAGGTCTTTTTTGTTTCTGCTCCTCGTGACGAAATCTTTTTTCGCGAAGATCACTCCCGCGAGAAATCCTGCGATGCCATACGCAAACATCTGAAACGGTGTCCACGGTCCCTGACCGAAGATGAAGTTTGAGAGAAATCCGCTGAGAGATCCCACGAGAAATCCCGCTTCACCGCCGAGAGCGATGCCTGAGATTATTACTATGGCTATAAGGGGCTTGAAGTGGGGAAGCATCGAAAAAGCCGCACGCGAAGCCACAGCCATAGCCGTGAGTACGGCGATGATTACGACCTCCCTTGCCTGAGGCTTTCTTTGTTCGAAGCTCATGAAAAACGGGACCATCGTCATGATTATTACCATAAGGCTTGTGAGGTAATACTGTCTTATTCCCATTTTGTATGTAATGAGGATCATTGCGGGAATGAGAAGCATTATCATAAACGCACTTAATTTTGTCTTCTTTGAGTTATCTTTATTACTGCTTTGCATATCTTTCTCCTTAAAGGGAATATATTCTGTCGCAGGCTTCTTTTGCCCGTCTGAGGTAACTTTCGACAGGCTCTTCAGGCTGTGAGAATTCGTGATTCTCATCCGTATCCGCCGCATCGAAATCGAATGGATAACAGCTTTCGAGCATGAGAGAACCGGTAAAAGAGGTATTTCTCATTGCTTCCATAAATTTCCCGAAGTCCGCATTCCCTTCGAATGGGAGATAATGCTGATCCTTGAGGGAATTGTTGTCGTGGATATGAAGCGCGAAGATGCGGTCGGAGAAGTCGTGAAGTAATGAATAATCATTATGGTTTGTCACGTTGTTGTGTCCGCTGTCGAAACATATTCCGATATACGGATTGTCAGAAAGAGTACTTACTATCTTTCTGAGATATTCCTGTTCCCCGAGATTTTCCACAGCGATCCTGACGCGGCTCTTTTCCGCACATTCGGCGATACGGCACATTCTGTCCATAAATACTTCATAATCTCCGCCGTCGGGTTTTACTACTTCAAACGGATGCATTACAAGCGTCGGAATATCGCATTTCCCCGCAAGCTCTATGACCTCGAGATGTTTTTTTTCGATGGTATCTCCGTCATCTGTTCTGAACCACAGGTTGTTTGATCCGTAATATGAGATGTGGGAGTGTTCAAGGAACAATCCGTGCTTCCGGGCAAGCTCTTTGTGGGTGGTGATGTCGCCATCGATACCGATAAATGTGTTGTCCCACCATGTACAGATGGTGTCAAATCCTGCATCTTTTATGTAACGGAGCTTTTCTTCGAAGCCGTATACATATCCGAACCACGTATAAAGTCCGGAGCCTTTCATCTTTATCTGTTTTTCCTGCATAATTCTATTACATCCTCGTTTGTTACTGCGTTTTTAAATAAATGCCTGCTCATTCTGTTGGCCGCTGTGGTATAAAAGCTGTTCTGAGAGAAGAATGCGTTCGGGGTGTTGGTGGTGACGACGCTTCCGTCGAAAAACATTGAAACCGTGTCCGCGTGTTTTGCGCAAAATTCCACGTCATGGGACACCATTATTATCGTAACGCCGCTTTTCTTCAATTCTTCTATTATCTCAGCGAATTTCAGCTTGAAGAAATTGTCTATGCCCTTTGTGGGCTCGTCGAGAATGAGTATCTTCGGGTTCGTAAGAAGAACTTTCCCAAGAGCCGCCCTCTGTTGCTCGCCGCCGGAGAGATCGTACGGGTGAGTGTCGAGAAGGTCCGTGATCTGAGTGATATTTGCGACTTCTGTGATCTTTTCTTTTTTCTCATCTTCGGAAAGCCCTTTCGGGAGCATTTCTTCAAGATCTTCGTATACTGTCTTTTTTACGAACAGACTCTGCGGATCCTGTGGAAGCATGGCGAGGTTGTTTGTGAATAGCTCGTTTTGCTTGTATTTTTCGATGTATTTGCCGTTGATGAGGATCTTTCCGCGGTATGGCTTGACTATTCCGCAGAGAGATTTCACAGTTGTGGATTTTCCCGTTCCGTTTCCGCCGACAATGGCGAAAACTTTTCCTCTTTCCACACTGAGGGTCACTCCCTTGAGAATGTCAGGGGCGTCTTTTTCATATCTGAACCAAACCTCCTTCATGGTTACAGCTACATCAAAGTCCTCTTTCATCTTTTCGCCTGTAATGATCTCGTCGTGAGTGATGTTTTTGCCCTCAAATTCTTCCGAAAGCCAGTTTCTGCCTTCGCGGACGGTGAGGGGAGTGAGAAGGTCGCTTCCAACGCCGTAATATATCTGTACGGGAGAAGGAAGGGCGGCGAACATATCGTCGTTTGTGTTTTTCAGGGTATCTCCGACGTTTCTCGGAGTGTCATCTGCGATTATTCTTCCTTTGTCCATGACGATGACGCGGTCTGCGCAGTAATACACGTCTTCGAGACGATGTTCCGTTATTATGACCGTCGTTCCCAGCTCTAAATTGATCTTTCTTACCGTGTTGAGAAAATCACTTGCGGCGATAGGATCAAGCTGACTTGTGGGTTCGTCGAGAATCAGCACTTCAGGCTGCATGGCCATGATGGATGCGAGGTTCAGAAGCTGCTTTTGTCCACCTGAAAGCTCCGTTACATTTTTGTGAAACCACTGCTGTATTCCGAAATAGCTCGCCATTTCCGCAACTCTCAGGCGGATGGTCTTCTGGTCATATCCGAGGGATTCAAGACCGAAAGCGAGCTCGTGCCATACTTTGTCCGTGACGATCTGATTGTCGGGATTCTGCATAACGTAGCCTATTTTTGAAGACTGCGTTCTCAGGTCACTTTCTTCAATGGGTCTTCCGTCAAAATATACGGTTCCTTCGCGGTTGCCGTGCGGAGTGATGACGCTTTTCAAGTGTTTTAAAAGCGTGGTCTTTCCACATCCGCTTTTTCCGCAGAGGGTTATGTATGAACCTTTTTCAATGGTAAGGTTTATGTTGTCCAGGATCTTTCTGTCATTTCCCGGATATGAAAAACTTAAATTCTTGATCTCAAAATGCGCCATCTGACAGCCTCCGTTATATTGATTATAGGTGCGATACTTAAAAATAAGATGTATGATATCAGTCCTGCGTAAAAATATATTCCGCCGGATGTTATGTTGATGACAGGAATGAATTCGGCTGAGGATGCTCCCATTGCCGCACAGAATATGATTACTGCCGAGAGGAGCACCATTCCTCCCAAAAGGGCTTTGTCCCTCATTCCGAACCGGTAATTTGAGAAGGTCGTTCTTCCGGGAAGTCCGTAACCCCGCATTCTCATGCTGTCCGCTGTTATAACTCCGCCTTCCAGAGCCCATGTGGCAAGGGTGGAGATGACGGTAGAGCCGTTTTTTAATGCGGAAATGCGGTCGTTTTCATCTGCGGCACCTTTACCGATGCACTTTCTTGCGGTGTGGATCTGAATGATCTTGTTTTTATATATTGTGACAAGGCGGAGCGCCATTGAGATTATCAACGACCCTGATGGGATGATTCTTCCGAAAATGAACATAAATTTGTCGTTGGACATTATGGAGTTGTATGACGCGAACCATAAAAATACGCTGATGAGCATAGCGGAAGTGCACATTCCGTAAAGGAGAGCTTCCAGAGTGTAGTTTCTTCCGAAATATACAAACAGCACCGTTTCTCCCATTGAGTTGAAAAGTCCGTTGATCAAGGAAAGGACTATAAACATGATCCCCATTCCGCCGATAAATTTCAGGGATTCTCTACCCTTGATGGTATAAAGATAGAGCGCCGAGAAAAATACGGAGCATGCTGCGAAGGCAGGGTGAGTAAAAAACATCCCAAGCCCTATGGCGCCGATAAAGAAGGCGAAGTTGATTATTGGATTGTATTCTGAAAAGGCATCTGATTTCATGGTTTTTCCTTTGGTAGAAAATGTGGTTCCGACGAAAAAAATAACGCCGGCAAAACTCGTCCGGCGTTAAAATACGTAAATTACAATAGTCCGATTGCACTGCTGCAAAATGATTATAAATAAAATAAGCACGTTACCACTGAAACGGTTTTGATCAAGTCGATCCGGCAGGTCTGGCTTTACAGTAGCAGTGATGCTGCTCTCGCGTCAATGACGGAGATTCCACCGGCGACCGAAGTGATATTCACTTCATACCGGTTACATTTTACAACAAGTAATTAATATTTGCAATATTTTTTTTCAAATATATAATAAAAACAAATGTATATGATCAGTTTGTTTATGTTTGAAGTCTTTCCTCAGCCGGCACGTTTGTTCCATGCGGGATCACCCTTCGGCGCGGGCCCGCGAATGAGGACATACGAGAGCGCAATAAAAAAGGATGCAGAAACCGCATCCATGAGAAATTATTTTTTGATATATCTTTCCACAACAGCGACTTTGTCCGTGTCAGCATAAAGGATCCTGATTGGCGTTCCTTTTGTGAGGGTAACTTCGTCAAGACTTATTGCTTCGAACTGCGCGACCTGAGAGTTAGTATAGACTCTGATGACGCCTTTTCCATGCTGTGCGGCAGGAATGTCGCTGACGACTTTTCCGAGAGATCCTTCGGTGTTCGGAACAAAAATGATGGATGAGTCACTCTTCAGCCTCGTCACGTAAGAAAGGATACTTGCGGAAACGAGTGCGGAGATCCCGATCATTATTCCGATGATTATCGTCGGTACAACTGCAAGACCTACCTGATGAACGCATATGCACGCCATTCCGAAAAACGGGAAGAATGCGCAGATACCAAGAAGCGTCACTGTCTTCGGCGCGTGGGCACTTCTCACGTATTTCATATCCACAGAAAGAATGTCTTCCGGCTCTTCCATGAAGTATTCTTGCGAGGTACTCTTTTTGAGATTTCTGATAAAGAGGACAGATGCAATAATGAGAAGCACGAGTCCGATGATTGTTGTTGTGATGTAAAAATTAAGCAGTGTATTGTTATCCATGTGGTTATTTCTCCGATCGTGGTTATTGTAGCATATTTTTCTTTTATACGCAATACCTGTATGTGGCTTGACTTTGTGGTTTATGTTAAGATATAATTACAATAAGGTAATACAGGAGGTTACTATGATCGTTTTAGAAAATATGTCCATTGAAAAGGTATCTCAGCTTACAGACGGAATCACTCCCATGAAAACCGAAAGCAGAGAATACTCACTTCTTAACTACGAAACATCTGCAGGAATTCTCGCAGATATTACAATCACGCTCAAACAGATCCCCGTTGAAAAATATTACGGCAATATCGGGGATATCGAAAAATACAAATCATTACAGTACGACGAAAAGGTCATTTCTGATTATGTCCTCGACCGTCTTGCCCTCAGCAGTTCAACACTTCCGGAAAACTTCGCTGTTCTTTATTTTGAAATAAAGGATTATGTTCTCCGCTTTGTTGCGACGGGTGCAGATGATGATATCGTAAATATTATTCTTGACGCACTTCTCGCTTATTATGAAGAACATCCCGTACATATCACAAGAATGTTCGGAAGCTATGTCCTCATCGGATACGACGAAAACAAAGAAGCCAAAGCCCTTATGGCAACGCCGATCCCCATCAAATACTGCCCACTTATGTTCAAACTTCTCAAAGAAGTCGGCGGAAGCGTTGCTGAAAGTATGCTCGCGACACTCAAATCAGAAGGCGCAGACAAGGTCGAATCACAGAAGATGTGCGAACTTATCAATCAGGTAGTAATCAAAGGCGGATATTTCGATACATCACGTCCCCTTAACTCATGCGAAGCAAACGTACTCTTCGGAGCAAGCGAAACTATCTACTCAGCATTTGAAGACGGATGCGTTGATGCCGCAGTTATCGTATCAAACAACCTCGGCACTATCATCACCACAAACGCTCCGGGAACACAGGGCGCAGTAAAGAGAATGACAGGTCTTTTCTATTCTTCTCCGTCAGCAGAACTCAACGAAACTGCAAAACAAGCGGGAATCATCCCTGTTTTCGAGCATTTCGCAAATATCGACCAGCTTGAAGGCGTAAAAGCTGCAATCGAGCTCGGTTACAAGAATATCGCTGTATCCATCGCCGCTGACGACAACATCCTTCATAAGGATTTTGTTGAGCTCGAAGAAGAACACGGCGTAAACATTTACCGCTTCGGTCTTTGCTCAACAGGAATTTCCGAAGAAACAGCCAAAGTTATGATGGAAGATGCAGACGTTATCTGGGCATGTGCATCAAAATGGGTAAGGGAATACGTCCAGCCCAACGCTATCGCTCAGGTAGGAGTCAAGATCCCCGTATCTATCATGACAGAAGATGGATATAAGCTCGTTTCAGCTCACCTTGCAAGACTTAACCTCGATTGTGACCTTGCAAGCATAACACCGCAGAAAGGCGAAAACAAACCGGTCTTCCTTTCAGGCGAAAAAGGAATCATCTGTGTTCCCGACAAAGACGTGTTTGAATGTGCCGACTGCCCCAATCCGTGTATCTAAAAAAAGCCCGTTATCGGGCTTTTTTCGTATATCTTATGTTAAAGAGGTAAAATATTATGATCCGACTTAAAAATGTACTCATTGTCGTAAAAGACATCGAGAGATCGAAAAAGTTTTATAAAGACGTATTCGGCCTTGATGTGATCCTTGACAATGACGGAAACGTTATCCTTATGGAAGGACTTGTGCTTCAGGACGAAAAGATATGGGCTGAATTTCTTGGAAAAGATATTATCCCCAAAAGCAATTCCTGCGAACTTTATTTTGAGGAGCGTGATCTTGAAGGCTTTGTTGAAAAGCTTGAAAGTCTATATCCGGATGTGGAATACGTAAATACGATCATGACCCACAGCTGGGGACAAAAAGTTGTCAGGTTCTATGACCCGGACGGCAACCTTATTGAAGTGGGAACTCCGATGTGATCAGTACGTGGTGATCTGCCGCAGAACCCTGCGTCGGATCATCCGGTATGAATTTCATCCATGGCGGATGATCCGACAGCCCGCCCGAAAAGAAACTGCACCAATAAAAAATCCGCATTATTATGCGGATATTTATTTTTATTCCGAAACAACGGAATTTAAGTACTCTTCCATTTTTACTGCCGTTTCTTCCGAAATGATGTGTTCGATCCTGCAGGCGTCTTTTTCTGCCGTTTCAGGGTCAATGGAAAGAACCTTTGCCAGGAACTCCGTGATCATTTCATGCCTGTGCGCAATAAAATTCGCCCTCTGAAGACCAAGCTCCGTAAGTGTCAGCTCTCCGTCGGAATGCATGGTGATGTATCCTGCGGTTTTGAGATTGCTGACTGCACGGCTTACGCTCGGCTTTGAATAATTAAGTGCATTTGCAACGTCTATGCTTCTTACGGGTCCTGACTTGGATAGAGTAAAGATCGTTTCAAGATAATTTTCTACGGACTCAGTTATTTTCATTGTTATACACCTCTCATTGAGGGCATTATAACACATTTTTTGCATTTTGTGAACATTTATTGTTTTTTTTAGACTGTTGGGTCTGCAAAACTGTTTTTCCCGAATTGAATGAATAGTATCCTCCGGACGTGACTATGACGTGATCAATGAGCTGTATTCCGATTATATTCCCGCTTTGCTTTATTTTCTCGGTTGCCAGAATGTCGCTCAGACTCGGTTGAGGACTGTCGCTGGGGTGATTGTGTACGAGAAATATCCCGTACGCACCGAGAGCAATTGCACTTCTGAAAACTTCTCTCGGATGAGCAGAAGCGGAATCCACGGAACCGATGCTGACATCCTCCGTACCGATAAGTTCAAGACGGCAGTTCACGGAAATGGCGCGGAAATATTCTTTTTTGTAATGTATCATCTCATTTCTCACGAGATCGTAAATGTCCGCCGCATTGCGGAGTATCTTGCCGGATGTTTTTTCTCTGTTGATGCGGTTGTTTATTTCAAGACACGCTTCAAGTGATGTCACCGATTCCTCCGTAAGACCTTTAACTCTCGAGATGAGGTGCTTTTTCGGAAGCGTCGCCAGATCGGAAAGGGAAAAACGGGCGAGGATGCCCTTTGATACTTCCATAACATCCCTTGAGGGGGTTCCTTCTCGGAGAATGAGAGCGAGAAGCTGTTCGTCACTCAGGGAGGATGCTCCGCGCAGATTCATCTCTGTGGTTATGTTGGCAATTATGTTTTTATCGGTTATTTTATTCATTGTGACCTCCTGAGTCGGTCACTCTGACCGGCTTATAAGTTTTTTAATTCGTTGTAAATTTTGTTTACGGGCAGACCTACGACATTGAAATAACATCCGTCCAGCTTTCTGATATGTTTTCCCGCAAGCCCCTGAATCGCATAAGATCCTGCTTTGTCGTAGGGTTCAGAGGTGGAAATATACTCCTCTATCTCCTCATCCGTAAGTTCATCGAACGTCACGAATGTTTCATCATAAAAAGACAGCACTTTCTCATCTCTGATAAGACACACTCCGCTTATTACGCTGTGTGTCCTTCCGGAAAGTGATCTTATCATGTTTCTTGCATCGTCTTTGTCTTTCGGTTTCCCGTATACCATGCCGTCAAGAACGACGACAGTGTCTGCGCCGAGAATGATATCTTCCTTCGAAATTTCGCCGAATTTTACTGAAACAGCTTTTGCCTTTGCCGCATTCATTACGTTTTCATAAACGCTGAGTTCTTCTCTGAATGATTCGTCCGCATCGGAAGGAGTGATGATGACATCATCCGTCAGCATTTTTATGAGTTCTGCTCTGCGTGGGGATTTTGATGCTAAAATTACTCTCATATACTATATTTGCACTCCAATACAAAATACCTTTAATTTTTTTTATTTTACATAAAAAAACTTTTATTTGCAACAGGCTTATGAAAGTCGGAGGGTTAAAGAAGTACAGGCGAGTGGTTTCAGATAAAGATCATGTAAGCAAATAACTTGTAGGTGAATAAAAATATGGTATAATGTTTTACACCAAAATAAGACTTACGAAGAAAATACATTTATAAATCACAAGGAGGCACCATGATAAGAAACTATAACGGAATCCCCGTAAAGACAGTCCGCTCAAACCGCAAGACTCTCGCTATTCAGATCTCCGAAGACGGCCTGGTTATCCGGGCGCCGATGAAGATGAGTGAACGTGACATCATGGCGTTTCTGAATGAGAAAAAGGGCTGGATCGAAAAGCATTGGGATAAGAGGGTGAATCAGAAAAAAGTGAGCGAATCAATGCCGCCGCTGACCAATGAGGACATTCACGCCCTTGCAAATAAGGCCCTTGAAGTGATCCCGAAAAAGGTGGAGCGTTACGCGCGTCTTATCGGCGTCTCATACGGAAGGATAACCATCCGCAACCAGCGGACGAGGTGGGGAAGTTGTTCGGATAAAGGAAATCTGAATTTCAACTGCCTTCTGATGCTCATGCCCGATGAAGTTATCGACAGCATAGTTGTCCATGAACTCTGCCACCGCAAACATATGAACCACTCAAAGGAATTCTACGCCGAGATCGAAAAGGTCTTCCCGAAATATAAGGAATGTCAGAAATGGCTTAAAGAACACGGCGGGGAGATCATGGGGAGGATGAAATAAAGGAGTAATTATGTCACACATCATACATATAAATGATTTCAACGCATCGGAGCTGAATGTGTACGCAAGGCTTTCAGAATCTCAGCTCATAAGAAAAGACAATCCCGGAGAAGGATTATTTATTGCGGAAAGCCCCAAAGTCATAGAAAGAGCTCTTGATGCGGGATATGAGCCCGTATCTCTTCTGGTAGAGAAAAGACATCTTGACGGGGAGGCGAAAGATATCGTCGCAAGGATGGGGGACATTCCCGTGTATACGGCGGAATTTGACGTTATCTCGCAGATCACGGGTTTTAACCTTACCCGCGGGGCCCTTTGCGCTATGAAAAGAAGGAAGTATCCGTCCTTGGAAGAAGTGCTGAAAAATGCACGCAGGATCGCGATACTGGAGGATGTCATGAATCCGACGAATGTGGGAGCGATCTTCCGTTCAGCAGCGGCGCTTAATATGGATGCGGTACTGCTCACTCCCGGATGTGCCAATCCCCTTTACCGCCGTGCCATCAGGGTCAGTATGGGAAATGTGTTTCTCATTCCGTGGACTTATTTCGGAGAAGAATCAACGGGTGCGAAATATAAGGTATGCGACAATGAACTGTGGCCTGATGAGGGGATGAAGCTTCTGAAAGATATGGGATTTAAAACTGCGGCTATGGCGCTGAGTGATGATTCGGTGAGTATCGACGATAAGGACCTTCTCTCGGAAGATAAGATCGCCGTCATTCTCGGTACAGAAGGCGACGGCCTTAAAAACACCACTATATCCGGATGCGACTATACGGTTAAGATACCGATGGCAAACGGAGTTGATTCTCTGAACGTCGCGGCCGCAAGCGCTGTTGCGTTCTGGATGCTGGGGAACAGGTGATATATGTACAGGAGTTTATTATTTATTCTAGGTACATTATTTATGATCCGTGGTATGTATACCAGTGCCGACAGACTGGAAATGTTTCATCATCCGAATGAAGACAAATATCTTCCAGCGGAATATAAATGGCAGACAGTTTCGTGGAGATATTCTCGTGAAGAAAGGAAAATAATCCCTACTAAAAGGCTCGTTAAATTCGAGTCATACTGGGTCCGTAAGGCAGCTCCCATGATGCTTTTTGCATATATGCTTGTACTGATAATCGGTTTTATTAAGACGAAATCTCTATATTTTGCAGGAAATTCATGGGTGATGGTTTCCGTTTTTATTCCTATGGTTTATGAAGTTTTTCTTGGAATATCGCTGTCTATGTATGTGCATTACAGACATTGGCGTGATAAAAAAGATGGTCAGGATGATTCTGATGCTGTGAAATTCAGACAAGGTGCGACAGATAATGATACGATTGCAGTATTATCAAAACATCAGGTTCCTTTCTATGGATATACACCACATATAAATGAAACGGAACTTCTTGAAGAAGATAAATACGGAAGAAAGCTTTATAGATGTACATCCCGGAACAGCAGTGAACATCATACACAGCTTGCGGTGTTCAGTGATTTTTCAGAACCTGAAAAAAACATTGCTTCAGGAGTGTTGATGTATTACCTTATCGTCCAAAGTGAGAGGTTGGGGCGAATAGAATATTATGATAATATGTGTTATATGTGCGTTCCGTCATTCTCGAGTACAACAAAGGATGAGATTGAAGATTTCAAGATGCGGAACGATTGGGGAAAAGAGCCTGATACAGAAAAGATATCAGTTCTTGAATATGACAAAAGCGTATTTAATCTTCTCGTTGAACCCATAGACAGCCGGATTTATGAACTTGTCGAAAAAGAATTCGGTATCAAAAAGATGAATCTGTTCATATGCAAAATGGGGCTTTACATAAAACCCGATATCTACATCATAAGAGATATTGTCGGTTGGAACGACCTTGCTCCCATTATTGGAAGGACGAACATTTTTGCAGTGGATGAAAATTGCAGCATCATATCATCATGTGAACTTGATGGGAACTTCTCTGAGTGGGCGAAGCAGATTGCAGAATTTAATACGAGATTGCATCAGATAATGTAAATGACTGGAAATAGATCAATGCTTACCAATTATTACTACACAACACTTTCAAAACAACATCAGGCGGCTTATTATGCTCTCCTTGAGGGGCTTAATTCGCTTTCGCCGTCATTTTATGTTCCGAGGCTTGAAGGGCAGGAGCTGTTTGACATATGGTTCCTTCTCAGGCTCGACCATCCGGAGCTGTTCTGGTCAAGCGGAATAAGATATAAGTATTACGAGGATTCGGGAAACGTGGAAGTCCTTGCGGAATACCTTTTCGATAAAAAGAAGATAAAAGAGCATCAGAAGGCGCTGTCTTCCCGTGTAGAAAAGCTTTCCCGTGCGGCGGCGGATATGTCGGAAGCGGAGAAGGTAAAGTATATTCACGATTTTATATGTCAGAATGTGTATTATGACAAGCTCAAAAAGCAGTATTCCCACGAGATCATCGGGCCTCTCGGACAGGGCGTCGGCGTATGCGAAGGGATCGCAAAATCCGTGAAGATACTTTGTGATGCGCTGAATATCTGGTGCACTGTTGCTATTTCCGAAGCAAATCCGGAAAAGGGGATAAAGTACCGCCACGCATGGAATGTGGTGAAGGTCGGCGGAAAGTATTATCATCTGGATGCAACCTTTGACAACTCCCTCGGACGCGGCTCAGGAGAGGCTGCACAGCAGAATGTGATAACGGCCGATGACATCAGGTATGATTATTACCTTCTGAGCGACAAGAAGATCTTTTCAGACCACGAACCGGTAATATGGAAGATGCCTGCGTGCGATGACGGCGACAGCTTTTATTATAAACAGAAAAAACTTTCTTTCACCACCCTCGAGGATGTGAGAAAGCGCTCCGCACAGGCCGTGAAAAAGGGAAAGACACTTACCTTCCACTGGAGAGGTGACCACCTGACACGAAACCGGCTTAAAGAGATCGTGAGCATCATCGAAGAAGAAGCAAATGCGAAGGATAAGCACGCAAGGGTTCAGGTGAATATTTTGCAGGCTGTCATAAGAGTGTCTTTCAGCGAAGCGCTTTCCGATATGCAGCTCGTCGAAGAAGAAGCGAATGAGGGGGAAATGTTGTAAAGTATGGTGAGAATAACGAAAAAAATGATGAACTACACACCGCTCGTCCCGCCGGTTACAAAACCTTTTGAAGAATTTACTGATGATGAAGTCAGGGAGTATTTTGATTGGTTCACGAAAAATGTTGATGGGAGAGCTGAATATCTTCGAGGAAAGATCTCTCAGCAGATGCATATAGGTATCGGCATGCTCGATTATTCGGCGGAGTCTTTGAAAATAATATGGAAGTGGTTCTCAGGCATCGCTCAAACTGAAAAAACGGGTCTTATCAGAAGAATATTCAAGGGAAAATCTGACGGTGATTATCCGTCTGATGTTTTTACGCATTATGTGATCCGTGACATTGGGATGTATCTTTCAAAAATATTTCTCAAATATCCGTCAATAGGCTGGGCAGTTAAAACTAAGCCGAAAAACTACATCTCAGTCAACCGTCCTCTGCTCGTCGGATTCGTTGATGATGATCCCGGATATCCTGAGCCGTTTCATCCTGATCTTGAACCGGTAAGTTTCGTGGAAGGTTGCGCGATCAATATCATATATGGAGATCATAACGAAAACGACCTATATGATTACTGCATAAAATATCTTTCATGGGTTAAGGAATATAATTCATAAAATGTAATGATTGTTGTAAGAAAGCTTTTTCGGCAACCTCACATATATTACCGCACCACAGTTCATTGAAATCTGAAAAAAACAATTTTTTTAAATCAAAAATACTTTACAAATTGAAAAAATCGTTGTATCATATATCCAATATGATGCATGATTGAAAGGAATCCCGTTAATTCCGGGAGCTGATGGGCAGTCGTATAGCCGGCAGACTTGGTCAATGTTATGACTTTTCGTATCCGGAATATGCGAATCTGGTTTTATATGAACACATATCGTCGGATACCCGGCGATTTTTTTTTCGCCTGCAACACAAAAGCGACCGAATTTTTTCCTGATCAGTATTACGTCGGGAAAATCGGCTAAGCAGCTTGTACGGATTGCCTTGTTTATGATTATATCAGATTTCCCACTAAATCCGGTGTTTCAATAATTATATACGGGCTTTTCACCTGTGCTTTTGTGTTTATACATAAAAGGCAGGTATTTTTGTTTTCTGCCTTTCCGTTTTTCACTACAGACATCTTTCGGCAAAGCCGATTGAAATAAATAAAGAATAAACACCTTTTCAGATGACCCGGTTCACACATTTATCAGAGGAGCTTTATTCAATAACAAAGGAGGTGCTTTAAAGGTAAATAAAAGCAAAACGCCACGAAAGAAAACCAACGGAAAAACAAAAGAAAGGATTAAAAAAATGAGTAGAAAAAACATTACATTCAAACGTGCCCTGGCGCTCATGCTCGCCATTATTATGATCGTCGGCACACTTCCCACAGGTGTTTTTGCCAACGAAAGCGACAAAGTATATATTTCTGTAAGCTACGATGGCAAATATGTTGAGGGAATAAGAGAGTTTATCTCTTATGTCCCTGTATCATTTGAAGATATTGAAAATGTAGATCTTGAATCGTACAACCTCAGCGAGTACGCATACGATGCAGACGGAGACGGCACAAATGAAGTTACAGCTCTCCATCTCATAATATGGGCTCACGAAAATTTATACGGAGGAGAATGGGCTAATGTCAGATTCACCGGCAGTCCGGGAAGTTCATACTTTGAAGGCGGCATTTTCGGATTTGACGAGAACCTGAATTACTATGTAAACGGCATATATCCTCTCGAAAGTGATGGCTGGGGTGCAACAAGCGATCATATCGTGATAAAACCAGGAGATTATGTAGATATGGGAAGCTTCTCAAGCTGGGATTTCTACAGTGATTCTGCATACGGTTTCCATTTCTTCACCGATGATGAAGGCAATATCATACATGAGTATACTGCTACTGTAGGGGAAGCTCTCAACGTAAATCTCGTCCGTTCATATTCTGGCATGGGAGTTGGACAGACATTTTATATAGAGCCGAATTATATGGTTTATTACGGCGATGAGTATGATTCCTATGACGCTGACGCTATAGTAACGACCGACGACAACGGATGCGCAAAAATCACATTCAAAGAAGCAGGCACAATGTATATCTGGGTCTATGGCGGATACGGAATGGAATATCCGGATGATATCGTTTCCACACCGGCATTTGCGAAAGTAGTTGTAAAAGAAGCTGAAGAACCCGAAACTGTAGACGTTACAGCAGTGGAACTCAATAAGGAAGCAACTACGATCAATGTCGGTGAAGAAGAAACTCTTACGGCGACAGTTTCTCCTGGCGATGCGACGGACAAGACCCTCACATGGTCATCATCAGACGAAGAAGTTGCGACGGTTGCAGACGGCGTTGTGACAGCTAAAAAAGCAGGTACGACAACGATTACCGCCGAAGCAGCAAACGGCGTTAAAGGCGAATGTGTTGTTACTGTTCACGAACACGATTATAAAGCGGACTATGATGAAACAAACCACTGGATGGAATGTGAGTGCGGCGATAAGATCGACGAAGCAGAACATGAATTTGAGTGGAAGATCGACAAAGAAGCGGAATGTGACAAAGAAGGTCTGAAGCACGAAGAGTGTGCTTGCGGAGCAAAACGCAACGAAAACACAGCTGTCGAAAAAATTGAACATACGGAAGAAATCATCCCTGCAAAAGAAGCGACATGTACTGAAACGGGCCTTACAGAAGGCAAGAAGTGTTCAGTATGTGATGAAGTACTCGTAGCACAGGAAGAAGTGGAGAAGAAATCTCACACGGAAGAAATCATCCCTGCAAAAGAAGCGACATGTACTGAAACGGGCCTTACGGAAGGCAAGAAGTGTTCAGTATGTGATGAAGTACTCGTAGCGCAGGAAGAAGTTGAAAAGAAATCTCACACAGAAGAAACGCTTCCCGCAAAAGAAGCGACATGTACTGAAACAGGCCTTACGGAAGGCAAGAAGTGTTCAGTATGTGATGAAGTACTTGTAGCGCAGGAAGAAGTTGAAAAGAAAGGTCACACAGAAGAAATCATCCCTGCTAAAGAAGCGACATGTACTGAAACGGGCCTTACAGAAGGCAAGAAGTGTTCAGTATGTGATGAAGTACTTGTAGCGCAGGAAGAAGTTGAAAAGAAATCACACACAGAAGAAACGCTTCCCGCAAAAGAAGCGACATGTACAGAAACAGGTCTCACGGAAGGCAAGAAGTGTTCAGTATGTGATGAAGTACTTGTAGCACAGGAAGAAGTTGAAAAGAAATCACACACAGAAGAAACGCTTCCCGCTAAAGAAGCGACATGTACAGAAACAGGCCTTACAGAAGGCAAGAAGTGTTCAGTATGTGATGAAGTACTTGTAGCACAGGAAGAAGTTGAAAAGAAATCACACACAGAAGAAACGCTTCCCGCAAAAGAAGCGACATGTACAGAAACAGGCCTTACGGAAGGCAAGAAATGTTCAGTATGTGATGAAGTACTTGTAGCGCAGGAAGAAGTGGAGAAGAAATCACACACAGAAGAAACGCTCCCTGCAAAAGAAGCCACATGTACTGAAACAGGCCTTACAGAAGGCAAGAAATGTACAGTCTGCGAAACAGTAATTGTTAAACAGACAGAAATCGCAGCGCTCGGACATAAGGAAGAAATTATCCCGGGCAAACCTGCAACCTGCACAGAGGCAGGTCTTACAGAAGGTAAGAAATGTACAGTTTGCGGAACGGTAACTGTTAAACAGGAA
>JAFXKY010000049.1 GCA_017531485.1 Eubacteriaceae bacterium
GTTTTTTTCGCGCCCGCTGAGCCGTTGCCCGGACAGCTCGCTTAATATACTCCCATTCCTCGCTTTTGTCAACCCTTTTTTGATACTTTTTTGCCTTTTTTGCTCTTTTTCTTCTCTCTGTTCACACTTACTGCCGGGTGTTTACCGAAATGTACTCTCTTCTCGGGTGGGTGCGGTGAGGTGCGGGAAAAGAATCTTTTTTTACAATACACAGAATTACATGAACAGATCTCTCTTTATTTCGCTTACGCACCTCGGGAATAACATCAGGGGCTTTATGCATTGCATAAAGCCGACTTTATTGGCTGAAAAAAATACAGGCCGCGATGTGCGACCTGCAGATTTTATGCTGATATTCTTTTTTTAGCCACCGGATCCCATTCAAGCGGATTCCATCTGCCTGAGAGATACGTGCGGATGTAAAGCATGCAAAGACACATATTGTGCGCGATCATGCATCCCCATGCAGCAACGAGGTTGTAACCGAGAATCTGTGTTGTGATGAATGTGCCGACGATTCTGATTCCCCACATGCAGCCTACGTTGTACATAAACGGAAGCTTTGTGTTACCAACTCCGAGGAGAAGGCCTTCAACAATGATTGAGAATCCATAGAACGGTTCAGAGAGAGCTACCATCTTGAGAACTGTATTTCCGAGCGCGATAACTTCCGCGTTGTCTGAGAAGATGCCAACGAGAGGTTTGGCAAAGAGGAACAATGCCGCACCTGAAATTACCATAAGTCCGATTTCAATAGGAATGAACATCTTGGCAAGTGCATTCATTCTTTCCTTATCTTTAGCACCGTACGCGTTACCTGCGAGAGTTGATGCTGCAGTCTGCATACCGTTTCCGGGGATATAGAATGCTGATTCAACAGTATTCGCTACTGTGTGAGCTGTTGTTGAGATATATCCGAGTGAGTTGATCATTGATGCGAACATAACGAATCCGAAAGATGTTGCGAATCTCTGGATCATGTTCGGAAGAGCAACTTTAAGACACGGAAGGAGAATATTCGTGTCAAGCTTGAACGGCTGACCCTTCGGAGAAACCATCGGGTGTTTCCACATAACCATTGTTATTCTGATACCACCGTATGTTACCGCAATTGCGCCTGCGATAGCCGCGCCGACAACTCCGAGTCCTGCACCGAATACTTTGATGTTCATGCCGAAAAGACTGATCACTCTTGTTTCGTAAATAAGGAAGAAGTTAAGGATGATATTGATGATGTTTACCATAACGCCGACTTTCATCGGAGTTTTTGTGTCCCCTGCAGCACGAAGAACAGTACCGAACATGATCGTCGCTGCTCTCGGAAGCATGGGAAGGTATACGATAAGGAAGTATGTTGATGCGAGTTTTACGATTGCAGCATCAACGTTCATCCATACGGGAACGTAAGGATGGATAATTACGATAACGCCTGTGAGGATCGTTCCGAGAATGAGCGTTACAATAACCGCCTGCATAACTGATTTTGAAGCCGCATCTTTGTCATTTGCACCATATGCCCTTGCAATGAACGAAAGGAAACCGATGCTGAGAGCCGAAATACTGCTGATGATGAGCCAGCTTACTGTTGATGTGGAACCTACCGCAGCAGTCGCCTGAGGACCGAGACTTCCTACCATTGCCGTTGCAACGTACTGAACAGCAGTCTGCATTATCTGCTCGACCATTGTCGGCCATGCAAGAGCAACGATTACTCCAAGCAGCTGTTTGTCCATGTTTTGCCAAATTTTCTTTTTCAATTTACACCTCTAAAAATAAAAATGATTGCCCAAAATGCCTGATATATTTCTTCTCAAAAATATATTTTATGTTCCGGATAATTTTGGAACATCAGCACTATTAAATACCAATTCCGTAATAATGTCAACAGTTATTTAATAAACAACTGTCTGTTTGTCACATACGCTCACTCGCATCTGCCCGTGAAATTATATGCAACGATTATTCCTCCTGAGGAAGCTTACATACATCGATCCACTCGATGCATCCGGAATATTTCTCAAGTTCGTCACACGTCAGCTCGATGGCGCTGTGGGATGATCCGCACGCAGGAAATACCGTTTCAAATCTTTTTAATGATTCATCAAGATATACCTTCACGCCTTCATTCACTCCGAAAGGACAGACTCCGCCGACTGCGTGCCCTACAAGCTCAACCGCTTCGTCCGCACTCAGCATCTTTGCTTTTGTCTTGAAATATCCCTTATATTTCGGGTTATCTATCTTCGCATCCCCAGCCGCAACGACGAGGACGACATCCTCCCCGACCTTGAATGAAAGTGTCTTCGCGATCCTCTTTCCTTCAACACCAAGAGCCTGCGCCGCAAGCTCCACCGTCGCGGAAGAAGCTTCAAATTCCATTATCCTGTCTTCAATTCCGAAACTGCGGAAATGTTCTCTTACTTTTTCAACAGACATGCCTTCCTCCTTTTCACACTAACGCATATGATACCACATCTTCCCATACTTGGCAATATGATTTATGCACTTTATTCAGAAAATACAACACTGGCTGCATATTTAAACAGTACACAAAACAAAAAGAGTGGCAGCTGCCACTCTTACAGAAACTATTTATATGATGTAAATCCGAGATCCGCAAGGGTTATTCCGAGACCTGTTTCTTCGAGGATACTTTTGCTGAATGATAAAAGATCATCCAACAATCCCTGAGCGTCGGTCAGATCTGTTTCATCCGGCGAATAGCTACTTTCAACATTTCCATAAATGTCTTTTGAGTAACTGCTGAAATTACTGTTTCGATTGAGGCTGGTCCACTCGGTAATATAACCAATCTCTACATGTCCATCTGCGGAACATTCACCACCGCCGGATTTTCCGCCTGTTACCAATGTATGTTCGCTATTTAGCGAATAATATGCGTAAGATAAATCTTTATAAACAACTAACACACAATCATCCTGATATTGCATAAAGCCCAAATCTTTAACATATGTTGCGTTGATGATCAATGAATCCGGATCCGAGTCAACTGTAGCAACGTACACAGTAGTTATCGCATAATTTTCTACAGGACCGCTTTTTTCCAAAGCATATGAACTTCCAACTCTTCTGCCATTTTTCTCAATGTAATCATGAAGTGCATACCATTTCGCATCCTTGAGATACTTTGCGGAATCTTCATAATCCCCCAATTCTGAGAATATTACAATAGCCGCCTGATAATCACCGGAGTCGTATAGTTCAACAGCCTTTTTATATTTGCTACTGTCACAACCGGCAAGTGAACAAATCATCAGCGCAACAACCAAAATAGCCAGTATTTTTTTCATAATCATCAAATCTCCTTACTACAAGTATTGTTTTTAATGAAATTTCATCATTCGCAAAGATATTTTAACGGATATTCCGTTAAAAGTCAATATATGCATACACAAAACAGTAAAATTTCCGCAAAGAGGTGAATGTATGAAATACACAGACAGAATCAGAGCTTTACGGGAAGACAGCGATCTGAATCAGACAGAAGTATCAAAAATAATTCATGTGGCGCAAACAACATATTCCGATTATGAAAAGGGGAAGGTCCGCATCCCCATAGAGTGCCTTATAGAGCTTGCAAAATTTTACAATGTAGATATGAACTATATTTCCGGGGTCAGTGATATAAAAAATCATTTCCCATACAAATAAATTTTGACTGAACAGATATAAATCGAAACAGGATATTTCCCGGGAAATACCCTGTTTTTTTGCAAATATGTCATACAAAACAGTAATCTGTCCGCATTTTTCCGATCCAAGGATTTTTTTTATTGACAAACACAAATTATAAGGCGTAAAATCTGTTATTGTAAATATAAAGAAATTTTATTCCGCCACAAAGGAGTACGGCGGAAGGATCCGCGCAAAAGGACTGCGGATCCGGAAAGCGAGGCAAAATGACAGACAAACAAACCCTCCACAGGGAAAAGCGAAGACAGATGATGCTTGAAGAAAAAATGATCCGCGTCATCCCGAAAGTCGCGATCCCTATGATTATTTCCACACTGATCGATTCAATTTACAATCTCGCAGACACATTTTTCGTAAGTCAGCTCGGAAAGAATGCTACGGCGGCGGTTGCGGTAAATGATTCACTGATGCACATTCTTCGTGCCATCTCCATGGGTTTTGCCGTCGGTGCATCAAGCTATATTTCAAGGCTTATGGGTGCGAAAGAAGACGACAAAGCATCGAAAGTTGCTTCGACGACCCTCATTTCCGGATGCGTGTTCTCTTTCGCATTTGCGATCTTCTGCTTTATTCTCCGCAGTCCTCTCGTTGATATGCTCGGCGTTACGGAAGGAGCGAAGCAGTATTCAATGGATTACGCAACATATATCCTTCTTGCGTCTCCGTTCACAACAGCCAACACGATCATGAACCAGCTCCTCAGAAGCGAAGGCAGCACCACATACGCAATGATCGGAACGGTTTCAGGCTGTTTTCTCAATATCATTCTCGACCCGATCTTCATTAATGTTCTCGGACTTGAAGTTGCCGGCGCTGCTATGGCGACAGCAATTTCGAAAGTATTCAGCTTTATGGTTCTTGCACTTCCGTTTATCAGAAAGAAAGCAATGATCGAGTTGAAACTGAAGAATTTCTCATTTAATATGGACACAATGTATGAAGTAGGCAAGATGGGTATCCCGACATTCATCAGAATGAGCCTTATGAGCATGGGCGGAATCATTTCCAACAACGTTGCAAAAGGCTTCGGAACATCTGTCCTTGCAGCGATCTCAATCGCAAACAAACTCAACCGTTTCATCAACTCTGCGATCATGGGATTCTCTCAGGGATTTGGTCCGGTTGCGGGATATTGCTGGGGCGCGAAGAAATACTCACGTGTCCGCGAAGCATTCAGAACAACTGCCCTGATCGGAAGCGTATGTGCGCTTATTATCGGCGGTGGTATGTTCATCTTTGCGGAACAGCTCATTGACGTATTCAACTCAGAAGCTGATGCGGTCATCACCACTCTCGGTGCATTCAAAGTAAGATCACTCTGCCTTGTTCTCATTCCGCATATTATGGTCATGGTAACAAGTAACCTCTATCAGTCCCTCGGCCTTCCGGTAGGAAATCTTGTTCTGAGTATGTCAAGACAGCTCCTTGTGCTTATACCGATCCTTCTCACACTCCCGAGATTCTTCGGAGAATACGGCCTTGCAGGAGCTCAGGCACTTTCCGACTTCATATCATTCGCATTCCTCGCGGTTCCTCTCCTCTGGAACCTTATGCGTAAGATCAAAAAACTCACCGACGGTGAAGATGCCCCGTTCGGCTCAGTCAGTGCAAAACACAAATAATTTCAAAACACAAAAGACCGCATTTTCATGCGGTCTTTAATATATTTTTTAAGAAACACTTTTTTATTTTTTTTCTTTTATCGCAGCTTCGACAAAATCCTTAAAGATCGGATGCGGTCTTGTCGGGCGGGATTTGAGTTCCGGATGTGCCTGTGTGGCAACGAACCACGGATGTGTCGGGATTTCAACCATCTCAACGAGGAGTCCGTCCGGAGATTTTCCGCTTACGATCATTCCTGCTTCAGCCATCTTTTCAAGATATTCGTTATTTACTTCGTAACGGTGTCTGTGACGTTCTTCTGCAGAATCAGTACCGTATGCCGCATGTGCCTTTGTGCCTTCAACGATATTCATCGGATATGAACCGAGACGCATTGTGCCGCCTTTTTCCACGATATTCTTCTGGATGGGCATAATGTCGATGACAGGATTCTTTGTTTCCGGATCGAATTCTGAGCTGTTTGCATCAGTAAGTCCGAGTACGTTTCTTGCGAATTCAATAACCGTAAGCTGCATACCCATGCAGATTCCGAGGAACGGGATGTTGTTTTCTCTTGCGTACTTTGTTGCCGTGATCTTGCCTTCCACGCCCCTTGCACCGAAACCGCCGGGAACGAGAACTGCATCACATCCTGCAAGGATCTCTTCAACGTTTTCTTCCGTAACGTCAGCAGCCTGGATCCATTTGATGTTGACTTTCGCATCATTATGGATTCCCGCATGGTGAAGAGCTTCAGCAACTGAGAGATAAGCATCGTGAAGTTCGACGTATTTACCTACGAGGGCAACAGTAACTTCCTTGTCAACGTTCTTTTCTCTTTCAACAACTTCTGTCCATTCCTTAAGATCAACGTTATCATATTTAATGTCAAATCTTTCGCATACGAGATCTGCAAGACCTTCTTTTTCGAGAAGAAGCGGAACTTCATAAAGTGAGTCAGCGTCAAGGTTTGAGATTACGGCTCTCTTTTCCACGTTACAGAAAAGGCTGATCTTGTCCTTGATTCCGTCAGTTACAGGCACTTCACTTCTGAGGATGATGATATCCGGCTGGATACCGAGTCCGCGAAGCTCTTTTACAGAGTGCTGTGTCGGTTTTGATTTGAGTTCGCCTGATTTTGCAAGATACGGAAGGAGCGTAACGTGAATGAAGAGCGTACGGTTCACTCCGAGATCGTTACGAAGCTGTCTGATAGCTTCGAGATACGGCTGGCTTTCGATGTCGCCTACAGTTCCGCCGATTTCGCTGATGATAACGTCAGCATCGGACTGTGTTCCGGCATCGAGGATGAAGTTCTTGATAGCGTCTGTGATGTGCGGAATTACCTGAACCGTTCCACCGAGATAATCTCCTCTTCTCTCATTTGAGATAACTGACCAGTAAATCTTGCCTGTTGTGATAGTGCTTGATTTTGAGAGATTTTCGTCGATGAATCTTTCGTAGTGACCGAGGTCGAGGTCTGCTTCAGCACCGTCGTCTGTGACGAAAACTTCGCCGTGCTGATACGGAGACATTGTGCCCGGGTCAAAGTTGAGATACGGGTCTAACTTCTGAGAAAATACTTTAAGGCCTCTTGCCTTGAGGAGTCTTCCCAGAGATGCTGCTGTGATACCTTTACCGAGAGATGACACTACGCCTCCCGTAACAAAGATATAAAAAGGCTTCATTATTTCACTCCTTACATAGTTTTATTGGTAAATCGATTCTTTATTTTATCAAAATTGCTGTAAATAGTAAAGACAATTATGTAATAAATTACAGCATAAATTCCTATCGTCAGCGTGCTTCCGCTGTAAAGTCCGGCGCCCATTGCGTTTGTGATGATGCAGGAAGGGATCCTTCCGATAACCACATACACAAGAAACTGCAAAAACGTCAGATCTGTGATCCCTGCCAGAAGACAGATTGCGTCATCCGGCGCAAACGGCACGAGAAACAACCCCAGAAGGACTCCTTTAGCCTTCTTCCCGTTAAGCTTCGGCATATATTTTTCCACAGTTTCCGGCTTTACGAACTTATTCACCGCCGCCATTCCGTACTTGTTTCCGAGCCAGAACATAAACATCGATCCGAGAACGACTGAGACAGAGTTATATACGCTCCCCCATATCATCCCGAACATCGCTCCGCCCACAAGTCCCGTGATGTTTCCGGGAATGGGGGCTGCGATGACCTGCAGAGTCTGTATGGTAATAAATACGAGCGGTGCCCACACGCCGAACTGACCGATATACTCCGTGAGCTTGTCCCGGTCAGTAAGCGTATCAAGTCCCATATTCCATATCATCGCCACCAGAAGACCGACGACGGTAATTATGAAAATTACGGGAAAATATTTTTTTATCTTATCGAGCATCTTATTTCATTGCGATGGCTTCTTTTGCCTTTGAGATGATGTTTTCAACTGTGAGGCCGTATTTTTCAAGAAGCTCATCAGGCTTTCCGCTTTCGCCGAAAGTATCGTTTACAGCAACCGCTTTGACCGGAACAGGTTTGTTTCCTGCAAGGCACTGGGAGATAACGCTGTAAAGTCCACCATAAACAGAATGTTCTTCACATGTTACTGCGCATCCGCATTTGCCTGCAACTTCGATGACTGTCTTTTCATCAAGGGGTTTGATTGTCGCAACATTGACAACACTTGCGTTGATGCCTTCTTTTTTGAGTTCTTCGCAAGCTTTGAGTGCTTTTGCAACCATAATTCCGCATGCAAAGATCGCAATGTCACTTCCTTCTGTAAGTACGTTTGCTTTGCCGACTTCGAATTTATAGTTTTCATCAAAGATAACTTCCGTCTTGCCTCTGCCGAAACGCATATAAACAGGACCGTCAACTTCCGCTGCCGCATAAACAACCTGCTTTGCCTCTGTGTCGTCTGCGGGAACGATAACTGTCATATTCGGAAGTGCCGTCATAAGAGCAACGTCTTCGAGCATCTGGTGTGTGGCGCCGTCTTCACCGACTGTGAGCCCTGCGTGAGTCATGGCAAGTTTGACATTAAGTTTCGGGTAGCAGATCGCGTTTCTTACTGCATCATAGATTCTGCCTGTTCCGAACACAGCGAATGTTGAGATGAACGGAATCTTTCCGCAAGCCGCCATACCTGCTGCCATGCCTGCCATGTTCATTTCTGCGATACCTGCATTAAAATGTCTTTCCGGGAATGCTTTTTTGAAGACTGCTGTCTTCGTTGATCCTGAAAGGTCCGCATCAAAAACGACGATCTTGTCGTTTATTTTTCCAAGCTCGCAAAGAGCGTTTCCGTAAGATTCTCTTGTAGCGATCATATTACTCATTGCTTCCCTCCATGATTTCCTTTATTGCCTGAATCCTCTGTTCCTCGTTCGGTGCGCTGCCGTGCCATGAAGCGTTGTTTTCCATGAATGAAACGCCTTTGCCTTTGACTGTGTGTGCGATGATTGCCGTCGGTCTGCCTTTTGTGTTTTTCGCATTTTCAAATGCCGCGCGGAGTTCTTCAAAAGAATGTCCGTCAACTTCGACAGCGTTGAAACCGAATGCTTCCATCTTTTCCTTGATCGGATACGGACTCATAACGTCGCTTACCTTACCATCGATCTGAAGACCGTTGTTGTCAATGATGACGCAGAGATTGTCGAGGTCATAATGAGCTGCACTCATGAACGCTTCCCATACTGTTCCTTCCTGAATTTCTCCGTCCCCAAGAAGAGAATATACTCTGTAATCTTTCTTGTCGAGCTTTCCTGCAAGTGCCATTCCGACAGCTGCGCAGATGCCGAGACCGAGGGAACCTGCTGTCATGTCAACGCCTGTGACCTTGTTCATGTCCGGGTGTCCCTGAAGGTGTGTGTTGATCTTTCTGAATGTCTTTAAATCTTCTTTTGTAAGAACGCCTTTCTGTTCGAGAACTCCGTAAAGAAGCGGTGAAGCGTGACCTTTACTCAGAACGAATCTGTCGCGGTCCGGATCATCGTATGACGGAATGTTCATCACTTCGAACTGGAGGAGAGTAAGGATCTCAACTCCGGAAAGGCTTCCGCCGGGATGACCGCTCTGTGCGTCTGCCGTCTGGTTTATGATATTGACTCTGACATTGGAAGCTATTTCTTTTAAATTCATATTTCTCTCCGTAAATTATTCAAATAATACGCTTACGCTTTCGCCGTCGTGTACTCTTCTGATAACTCTTGAAAGGATCGGTGCCATTGATACGACTTCGATCTTGTCAAGTTTCTTTTCTTCCGGAAGCGGGACTGTGTCTGTGATGATGAATTTGTCAATTGCTGAGTTTTTGATTCTTTCAACTGCCGGACCTGAGAGAAGAGCGTGTGTGCATGATGCGAAGATCTTGTTTGCGCCGAGTTCTTTGAGTGCATTTGCTGCACCTACGAGTGTTCCTGCTGTATCAACGATGTCGTCGATCATGATAACGTCTTTGCCTTCAACTTCGCCGATAACGTTCATTACTTCCGCAACGTTGTCTTTCGGACGGCGTTTGTCTACGATAGCAAGGGGTACACCGAGTCTTTCTGCGAGTGCTCTTGAACGTTTTGTGCTTCCTACGTCCGGAGAAACGACAACGAGGTTATCGAGGTCGAAGTCGTGACACATGATGTAATCAGCGATAATGGGCATAGCCTGCATTCTGTCAACGGGGAAGTTGAAGAATCCCATGATCTGGTCTGCGTGAAGATCGCATACTACGAGTCTTTCTGTGCCTGCAACGCTGAGAAGGTCAGCAACGAGCCTTGATGTGATGGGAACGCGTGATTTTTCCTTGCGGTCCTGTCTTGCATAGCAGTAATACGGCATGATAACGTTGATTCTGCCTGCTGAAGCACGTCTTAAAGCGTCGATGATGATGAGGATTTCCATCAGGTGATCATTTGCCGGCGGTGAGCAGGGCTGAATGATGTAAACGTCCTTACCACGTACTGATTCCTGAATAGTTACTGAAATTTCTCCGTCAGCGAATCTCTTTACGTCTGTTTCCGTAAGGGGAATGTCGAGAAGTCTTGAGATCTCTTCTGCGAGAGGTCTGTTTGCATTACCTGTGATGAGTGCGATGTCTGAAAAATAATTCATTGTGTGTTTCTTCCTGTTCTTCATAAAAAATATGTTTATATATTAAAGCTTGCGCTTTAAAGACTTTTGTATATTCCTATCTGTAACGATGTTTTTTATTTACCTTTGTCTCCTGACGGACTCTTCCGATGACAAAACTTCCGGGGGGAGTGTCTTCCGTGACGTTGCTTCCCGCCGCAACGAATGTCCTTTCGCCGACGTTTACCGGAGAAACAATGTTTGAGTTGCATCCGATGAAGCTGTCACGTCCGATCCTCGAACGGTGTTTGTTTTCGCCATCATAATTCGCCGTAATAACGCCGCATCCGATATTTACATCTTCCTCGATGTCCACATCTCCGAGATAAGCGTGGTGGGATGCCTTGACTCCGTCTGCAAGATGAGCATTTTTAAGCTCCACAAAGTTTCCGATCTTCAGACCGTTTCCGATAGAAGATTTCGGACGGAAGTGCGCATAAGGACCGATCTTTGAATGATCCCCCATAGAGGATTCTTCAATGGTTGAGGATTCGATCACGTTATCATTTCCTATAACCGAAGATATGATCCTTGACGAAAAGATCTCGTTTCTTTCACCGATGACGGTCTTTCCGGAAATGAATGTTCCCGGATAGATGACCGTATCTTTTCCGATGATAACATCCTTTTCGATATACGTATTTTCAGGGTCTATGATGCTGACGCCGGAAAGCATAAGCTCTTCATTGATCCTTCTCTGCATCACTTTATTTATCTTCGCAAGGTCGATACGTGTGTTCACGCCGAGAACAACGTCGCTGTCTTCGGTCTTGTAAGCCCCGACTTTATATCCGTGATTTCTGAAGATCTCCACAAAATCCGTAAGATAATATTCCTTCTGTGAGTTGTTACTCTGAAGTTCTCCTGCGCATGAAAGAAGTTTGTTTATGTCGATGAGGTAAGTTCCCGAATTGACTTCCGTGATCTTTCTTTCCTCTTCATTCGCATCTTTCGTCTCCACAATGCGGAGCATATCTCCGTTTTCATCGCGGACAATGCGTCCGTAAGAATTTTTATAGAATATATCCGCCGAAAGAAGACAAAGGTCATATTCCCCTTCTTCAGCATACGATATAAACTGCCTTATGCATCCTTCATCAACAAGCGGAGCATCTCCGCAGGCAACATAAACCTTTCCGCCCATGTTTTCCATGAACTCCTTCGCGCTGAGGAGCGCGTGTCCCGTTCCGAGAGGAGTTTCCTGTACGGAATAGACAAAGCTGTCGCCGTATTTTTCCCTGATCTCGTCTGAGGACGGGGAAACGACAAGGGAAATATTTTCTATTCCCGCGTCTTTGATATTATCCGTAACATGAGAAAGAATAGCCTTTCCGTAAACTTCAAACAATACCTTCGGACGGTCCGAACGCATTCTCGTTCCTTTTCCCGCTGCAAGGACAACTGCCGATATCTTACTCATAATACATTTCTCCGTTTATTATTTATCAAACAAATCTGCTTCCGGGGACATGCCTCCCCCAATATAAAAACAGATAGTACCATTATACACCAAACAGAAGAAAAATACATCTCATTTCTTTAGAATTTTCAAACATTATTTATCACAAAAATAAAAAATTCCGCATATAATTTTCCGTAACGGCCAAAATTCTTAAATTACAAATTAATATTAAAAATTCATTGAACAGCACGGCGTTCTGTGATAAAATTTTACTTAAACTGCTTCAGTTTGAAATTTATTCAAAAGGAGTATATTATGACAAACAGACTTGATGGTATAAAGAAAATATTCTTCGTCGGCATCGGCGGAACCAGCATGAGCGGACTTGCGCTCATGGCACAAAAAAGAGGTATAGAAGTACTCGGCAGCGATATGCGCCCCTGCAGCTATACTGAAAAACTCGAACAGAAAGGCATTACCGTACATATCGGACACGACAAACAGAACGTCCCCTCTGACTGCGATCTGCTCGTATATTCCGCAGCGATCAAGGAAACAAACCCGGAAAGAACAGCCGCAAGGGAAATGGGCATAGAAGAAATGGAAAGAAGCGTATTTCTGGGATGCCTCTCCGATTTTTATTCAAAGACTATCGCCGTCAGCGGAACACATGGAAAGACGACTACTTCCTCCCTTTCCTCAATGCTTCTTTATTACGCAGGACTTGACCCGTCTATCTCTATCGGCGGAACCCTCGAACTCATCGGCGGAAACTCACGAAGCGGCGACGGAGATTATTTCGTCGTTGAAGCCTGTGAATTCGTTGACAGCTTCCTTCACACAAAACACACCATCGGAACGATCCTCAACATCGAAGAAGACCACCTCGATTATTTCACAGGCGGCATCGACCATATCCGTTCGTCATTTGAAAAATTCGCGAAGATAATTCCCGAAAACGGACTTCTCATCGCAAACGGCGACGACGAACAGGTCCTCATGATCCTTCCGAACCTCTCCTGCCCGATCACCACATTCGGCTTTGGCGAAAATAACTTCTGGAAGGCGAAAAACGTAAATTACGACGCCCTCGGCAAACCGACATTCGATGTATACAAAGGCGAAGAGTATTACGGAACGTTCTCCCTCATGATCCCCGGATCCCACAACGTCTCAAACTCACTTTCCGTCGTTGCCCTCGCGGATCATCTCGGAATCGAAAAAGAAGTCATCCACAAGACTTTCTCAGCCTTCACAGGTGCCAACAGACGTTTCCAGCTCGCAGGTGAAGAAAAAGGCATAAAAGTATTCGAAGATTATGCTCACCATCCGACAGAACTCCGCGTTACCATTGAAGCTTGCAAGAATTATGAGCACAACAAATTATGGGTCGTTTTCCAGCCCCATACATACTCAAGAACATTCTTCCTGTTTGACGAATTCGTTTCTGCCGTAAAGGATGCGGATGAAGTAATCTTCAACGATATCTATTCCGACCGCGAAGCAAACGACTGGAACATCTATTCCGAAGACCTCGCAAAAGCGGCAATCGAAAGATACGGCTCTTCCGCAAGAGTAATTTCGGCTTTCGAAGACATCGTGAAATTCATCGCGGACAACGCAGACGAAAACGACATAGTCCTCGTTGCGGGAAGTCAGTCGATCAATCAGGTTGCTTATGACCTTGTGAAATATTTAAGAGAAAATTAATTCAACTACGGTACCTTCTCGACAGGGTGCCTTTTGTTAAAGGAGATAAAATGTACGAAAAAATACTGACCAAAGCATCATCTGCGGGAATATTTGAATGTGGACTGATAAAGACATCTCAGCTCAATTTCCGCGACGACATCAGAAAAATATGTGAAGAAAATTCATGCCACTCCTACGGAAAATCATGGGCATGCCCGCCTGCGGTGGGAACGCTTGAAGAATGTAAAGAAAGGCTCCTCCGTTATGAAAATATGCTCGTCTTTACGGGAAAATACGACATGGACGGTCAATTCGACTTCGAAGGCTGGGGAAAGAGCATGAAGGATTTCAAAAAGCTCGTTTGGAAATTTGACGAAGAACTTGAAGATTTAAAAGACAGCCTTCCGGGATATCTCCTTTTATGGAACGAAGGATGCGGAGTCTGCAAAGAGTGTTCATATCCCGACGCACCCTGCCGTTTCCCGGAAAAGATGCATCATTCCCTCGAAGGATACGGCCTGTGGGTCAGCGAGCTGGCAAGACTTGCGGAAGTAAAGTACAACAACGGCCCCAACACAATCACATATTTCGGAGCGTTGTTATATTAGGCAAATTTAAAGGCGCCTGCTTCGGTGCCTTTCGTATTTTTATAAACCAAGATCGTTAAATATATATCCTGCGATCTTTACAGGATCGTGTGCTTCCGAATAGTCTTCGGCTTGCCGGTCAATCTTGTTTATTCTATCGTAATTATCACGGATATCCGCACATATCTCTTTGAATGAATTCATCTCGCCGGCAAGTTCCTCATCCGACCTTCCGCAGTTGTTTTCCCGAAGTTCATTTTCTTTCGCAATAAGCGCCGCACATATCCTTATGGGGCCATATTTCCCAAAATCCGTAAGGATCTCATCCGCGATCTCTTCCGCTGCGGGAGCTCCGCAAACCCACAGTCTTTGCAGGATACGGTACGAAAGTTCATCCTCAACTTCCCAAAAGATTTTTTCAAGAAACACAACGCTTTCATCATCTGACGGCAATACACTGACTGCCGTTTCCCTGATCTCATAATCCTCCGATTCATCTGAAATGATGTTCATGATCTTCTTTTTCGGCATTATCTCTCCGTAGTATTTTATGGTATATTTTTTAACATAAACCGGAAATCTCTCAAATGAAGCAGACAGCTCCTGACCTTCACCGACGGCATTGAAACATCCGATGACAGACCAGAAGACAGGTCTGGCAAACACCACTCCCGTCACTAGAACGAGAAGCGTAAAAAGGAGAATTAAAGGTACAATGTTTTTCACGTTTCTTTTCGTATTACCACCTCCATGAATCTATGCAACTACTGACATCCGGCATAGGCGTGTAGACAAACTTCTCATCAAACTGTGCTAAAACATTTACTATTTCTGTTTTTTTTGCAGAATCAATTTTAACATCTTTTGACAGTATCTTTTCTTTTAAAGGTTCCACAAACTCTCGATACGGGCAAATCTTAATTGCCTCCGCCACCAGAAGCATATCTTCTTCATCGGAACTTTCTTTCGCAAGTCTCGCAATAGCTTTTCCGTTCTGGTTCACCGTAATATTACTCAGGTATGACATCGCCGGATATTGACTTCCGGATTTTTCCGGAAACTCCATAAGCATGTATCTTACAGCCGTTTCACACTGAACATAGGCCATAGCACTTGCAGAACTGAGAACCGGGTTTATAGCATTATACTTCAGTTCCGTATCACTTCCTGCCAGAATTTTTGATGCGGGGTATGTTTCGAGTATTTCTATCGCTTTTAACGTAAACGATTCTTTTTCCGTCAACAATTCATCATATGTTCTGTTTGCCGTATTATACAAAAGCATCTGACTCTTTGCCGTAAGCGCTATAGAAATTTTCTGAGGACTGTATTTCAAATAATCCTGAAGAACTATATCCGCAAGTTCTTCAGCAACAAGAGAATTATTCTGATATAAATATTTCAGAACATGATATGAAACATCTTCATCAATATTAAAGAAAAATCCTCTGAATAACTTCTCTGTTTCAGCGTTGTACGGCATTGATGCTACAGCGTTGGTTCGTACTCTGAATTCTTCTGTCTCATCCAGAATTAAATCAATGAGCTTTTTTGATGAAGCCTTATTTCCGAGCTTATCCGCATAAAGCTGTAACATCGTATATCGGACTGATGTGTGATTACTGTCATCACACGCAACCTCCATAAGATATTCCGGCGAAATATCATCAAGCCTTTCAGCAAGTGAAATTGCATGATACATAGCAACATCATCACTTCCCGTCTCATTAAGAAGAATATTCATCTCATCAATGATCTCTTCCGTCGACATTTTGGCAAGATCATCAAATATTGCCTTTTCCGAGTCCGACATGGACATTCTCTGAATAATCGCCGTTATTTTCGGCATGGCAAAAACCGTCGTGGTTATCCCCACAATGAGAACAACCGCTATAATTATCAATCTTCGTTTTTTATTACCCATCGTTTTACTTCCTTTCATAAGATTTTGTTATAGGGTAAGTTTCTTTCTTGCCCATCGGACTCACCTCCGCTTCTACTCAATTGAAAGAATATTTTTGAGATTCTTTCAATTAAAAATTATCATGTTTTTTTGATACAGTCAAGTATTTACACGCATATTGTCGCTGATGAATTCAATTTTGCATCACAAATGCGAGCATTGTACATTCAAAATAATCATTATTTACACTATAACAAAAGAAAATACTTAAATTTAAATACTAAAAATGTTATCCTGAAAAGAAAAAGGACTGTCATTACAGTCCTTTAAGATACGTCTTGACCGCATGGATCATCCTCTCATCGCTTTCGGGAAATTGCTTGGAGAGCGTTTTTACAAGCTCTTTCACATCTTCCCTTTTGGTTATGCCATCTACGGGGCATGCGGATTTTATAACGGGGATATTGTTTTTATTCACGATATAAATTATTTCCGATTCTCGCAGGTTGATAAGAGGGCGGATGGCTTTTACGCCGCTTCTGTCCATATACGTAACCGGCTTGAATGTCCCGATCCTTCCCTCATACAGAAGGCTTAAAAGGAATGTTTCTATAAGGTCGTCTGCGTGATGCCCGAGAGCGATTGTGTGTGAACCGAGTTCCTTTGCCGCATCCGTCAGCGCACCGCGGCGCATCTTGGCGCAAAGCGAGCAGGGGCTTTTTTCTTTTCTCGTTTCGAAAACGATTTTCGCGATCTCTGTCTTTTTTATAGTGAGAGGAACGTCGATCTCTCGGCAGAATTCTTCCAGAGCGCCAAAGTCCATATTTTCAAAACCTGTATCGAGGCATAATGCATGAACCTTGAACGGAATAGGGGAAAAATTCGAAAAGCTCCTCATTCCCGCGAGCATGGCCATAGAGTCCTTGCCACCGCTGACAGCGACGCATATGGTCTCGTTTTCTTCGATCATGCCGTATTCATCACAAGCCCTTCTTATTTTACTCAGAAGTTTTCTCATCTATTTCTCCGAACGGTCCATTTTTTCAGCCTTTTCGATGCATACCTTCATCGCATTTATAAGACTGTGGCGAAGTCCCGTTTCTTCAAGCGCCGCAACGGCTTCGATTGTCGTTCCGGAAGGTGAACATACCATATCCTTGAGTTCTCCCGGATGTTGTTTTGTGTCAAGGACCATCTTTGCGCTACCGAGGACAGCCTGAGATGCTATAGTGTAAGCTTTGTCACGTGGGATACCCATCATAACTCCGCCATCTGCCATAGCTTCGATGATCATAAATATAAACGCGGGGCTGCTGCCTGCAAGGGCAACGAAAGCGTTGATATATTTTTCATCCATCACTATACATTCCCCCAGAGAGAGGAGCATATCTTTAACCACGTCGATATGCGCCTTTTCGATGCGTTCGTTTTCACATATCATACACATTCCTTCGCCGACGGAAATGGGAAGGTTCGGCATTATCCGGATTATTCTCTTGTCCGCGCCAAGGAATCTTTTCAGGTCGTCCTGAGTTATTCCCGCTGCGATGCTGACAAGAACGGAAGACTGCTGAACGTGATTTCTCAGCTCGTGACATACGGAAGGCATCTTGTCCGGCTTTACGCAAAGAAAAATATAATCTGCATCCTCAATGGCTTCGAGGTTGTTTTCCGTGATCTGGATTCCGAGTTCATCACGGAGCGTATCGAGTTTTTTATTATCTATGTCTGTGGCGAATATCATGCTCGGCGCAGCTTTTCCGCTTTTGACGAGTCCTCTGATGATTGACGAAGACATATTTCCGGCACCGATAAACGCAAGCTTTTTATTCATTGTATTACCTCATAAAACAAATTTTGTTAACAGTATACCAAAAATACACCGTTTTGTACACCATACAAAAATCATATCGCAAAAAATTTTAAAATACCGTCAAATTCCGCTTATATTCACCCAATCTTCACATTCCGGTGCTATACTCTCCAACGTAAGAGCTGAGCTCTTATAAATTCTCTTCAATTCCTTTTTATGGCAAACTCCGCCCGAACGGGCGGTTTTTGCTTTTTTGCAATCATTAAAATTTGATTAAATTTCTTGCCTTTCCCGAGGGGTGGGGTATAATCAAGGTGTAAAGCAAATATACAAAACAAACAAAAGGAGGATCTGAATAATGATGCCTGAATTAAATGTAATGGCTCTGTGGTTTTCGGTTGCGATGGTATTCGCAAATGCAGCTCGTATTGCAGTGGACTATATCGGAGCACTTTTCGGAAAACCTTATGACGAAAATAATGTAAAAAGAAAAGTTGTAACTCTTCTCGTTGCGATTCTTTCTTTCGGTGTATGCTGGATGAGTATTTACGCGACGTTCCTTCCGGAAATGGGAATTGCCGGATTCGTGCAGATAATAGCTTATATACTCACTGCAGCAACATTCGGAATGCAGACGTTATATGTATGGCTGTAAAAACAAAAGGCATCCTCATGGATGCCTTTGATTTTGCTTGGATTATTCTGTTGTGTACGGGAGTAATGCGATATTTCTAGCGATCTTAACAGCGTTTGTTACTGCTCTCTGATGCTTAGCGCATGTGCCTGTAGCTCTTCTCGGGAGGATCTTATATCTTTCTGAGATATACTTTCTGAGAAGTTTTGTGTCTTTATAATCTACATAGTCAAGTTTGTTTTCGCAGAAATAGCAAACTTTTTTTCTACGTTTGAAATTATCGTTTTTGTTGAATTTGTTTTCAGCCACTTGTTTTCTCCTTTCCGAAGCTTACATCCTAAAATGGCACATCAAGATCATCGATCTCTTCAAATCCGTCAATGGGAACTCCGAAGAACGGGTCTCCGTTCTGTTCGAACTGACCGGATTGTCTGTTGAACTGTGCGGGCTGTTTTGACTGAACCTGCTGTTCGGAACGTGAAGTAAGAAACTCAACTTCGTCTGCCACAACTTCCGTAATGTATCTCTTTGTTCCGTCGTTTGCAACGTATGAACGTGTCTGGAGTCTTCCCGAAATTCCGACTCTGGAACCTTTCGCAAGATATTTTGCGCAGTTTTCCGCAGTCTTGTTCCATGTTACAATGGGAATGAAATCTGCTGATCTCTCTCCGTCACGTGAAGTATACGTTCTGTCAATGGCAACGGTAAAGCTCGTTACGGCAGAACCGGAAGGAATCTGACGTGTTTCAGGGTCTTTTGTAAGTCTTCCGATTAAAATTACCTTATTCATAATAACTCACCTGATTATTTCTCTAATTTGATGACGATTCCACGGTAGAGATCTTCTGTGATCTTGTAAATGTGGTTTAATTCATCGAGAACATCGTTGTTGCCCTTGAAGTTTACGAGTGTGTAGTAACCTTCGCGCTGCTTGTTGATTTCGTAAGCAAGTCTTTTCTTGCCCCATTCGTCAACATTTTCAACTTCACCGCCCTTGCTTGCGATAACATCGAGAACTTTCTGTGTCATAGCTTTCTGTTCTTCTTCGAGAAGAAGCGGGCTTGTGATAAATAATGTTTCGTATGCTTTCATTATTTTCACCTCCTTATGGACTTATGGGGGAACTCCCCAAGGATGTCCGCCACATAAGCGAACGGCTTATTCTATCACGAAAAAACACCTTTTGCAAGGTGTTTTTTGCTATTTTATAATATTTTTTTCGTATCCATACTTTCCGATACCCTGTCGTGCAGGGCAATATTGAGAACATAATCCTTTCCGCGGCGTATCCCTGCCTTTTCCAGATATCCCACCACTGTGTTGAGCGCAACAAGAGGAGTGTTGTTGTGGCGGCTGAGATGTCCGAGGATAATGTTTTCCGTTCCGCTTTGTATGAGTTCTTCGCAGAGCTTTCCTGCGCTGTCGTTGGAAAGATGTCCTTCATTCCCGAGGATCCTCTTTTTGAGATGCATCGGGTAAGGGCCGTTTTTCAGCATCTGTATGTCATGGTTGCTTTCGACAAATGCACACTTTGAACCTCTGAGATTGGCGAGGATGTCGGAAGTTATTATTCCAGTATCCGTCGCAAGGGATATCTTGTCTTTCCCGTCATAAAACGAATACCCCACCGGATCCTTCGCATCGTGATTTACCGAAAACGGCATTATTTCCACACCCTTTATCTCAAAAGGACTGTTCGTGTCGAAGATGATCATATTCTCTTCCTTCATCTTTCCGAGTTTTGAAAGAGATGCGTGCATGGTCTTTTCGTTTGCATAAACGGGAATGTCAAGTTTACGGGAAAGGATCCCGACGCCTTTTGTGTGATCGTCATGTTCGTGGGTTATGAGGATCCCGTCGATCTCGGACGGAGAAACCTCCACTTCATCCAGCGCGCCGAAAATGGCTTTCGCGCTCATTCCCGCATCAATAAGAAGCTTCACCCCGTCATTTTCAAACAACACACAGTTTCCGCTTGAGCCGCTGAAAAGCCCCGTTATCCTCAAGAGTCGATCCTTTCTATATCTGCTCCGAGATTTTTAAGGTCGTTTACTATATTGTCATATCCGCGGTCGATAAATTCAACACCTGTTATTTCCGACGTTCCCTCTGCCATGAGTGCGGCGATGATCATCGCTGCCCCTGCCCTGAGGTCCGTTGCCCTGATAGGGCATCCCGTAAGCTTATCGACGCCGTTGAATACGGCAGTATTTCCCGCAACAATGACGCTTGCGCCCATTTTCACGAGTTCGTCTACATATTTGAAGCGGTTTTCGAAAATAGTTTCCGTGATGGCGCTCTGTCCCTTTGCAACACACATCAATACGCCCATAGGCTGCTGAAGGTCTGTCGGGAATCCGGGATAAGGGAGGGTCTTGAGCTTCGTGGGAAGAAGCGGAGTATGTCCGATAACCCTGAGAGAATCATAATCCTCAATGACTTCAGCACCCATTTCCCTGAGCTTCGCACTGATGGAATCAAGGTGTTCGGGGATGATGTTCCTGATGGTGACATCTCCGTTTGTTGCCGCAGCCGCCACCATGTATGTACCCGTGGTGATCTGATCCGCAACAACGCAGTATGATACGGGGTTAAGCCTTTTTACGCCTGTGATCTTTATTACATCCGTGCCGGCACCGACGATCTTCGCGCCTGCCTTGTTAAGGAAGTTCGCAACGTCAACGACATGCGGCTCTTTCGCTACGTTTTCAAGGGTCGTCGTTCCTTCCGCCAAAACAGCGCCAAGCATTACATTTATCGTCGCTCCTACTGACACAACGTCAAAATATACCCTTGAACCAACGAGCTTGTCTGCATAAGCATGGATATATCCTTCCTTTAAATCTACTGTCGCGCCGAGGGCCTTGAAACCCTTGATGTGCTGATCTATAGGTCTTGCGCCGATATCACATCCGCCGGGAAGCGGAAGACGGACATCTTTGAAAAGCCCGAGAAGCGTTCCTATCATATAATAAGAAGCTCTCATCATCCTGCTTTCTTCTTCGATCTCACTTATCGCATCGGGCGTTACATCTTTCGTATCTACCGTCATCGTTCCGTCAGCGCTTTTTGTTACGTTTGCGCCGAGCTTGCGGAGCATTGTTTCGTAATGTCTCATATCGCTGATGTCAGGCACGTTTTCGAGAACGCACTCTCCCTTGCAAAGAAGCGTCGCCGGCAAAATACCGAGGGCTGCATTCTTCGCTCCGACTATATTAACTTCTCCGACGAGTCTTTTACCGCCGGTAACGAGAATCTTTGACATAGTCTTTCTTCTCCTTTATCTTATATTATATCTCAGGACATCATCCTTCGTCTTCGTCCTGCATCTCTTCCTGTCTGAAATATAAATACACACTTCTCGCTGCAGCTTCGTTCATCTTCTCTGCTTTTTTCAACTCGTCGATGTCTGCGTTTTTTATTTCTTCGACGCTTCCGAAATATCTCAGAAGGGAAAGCTTTCTTTCCTTTCCGATTCCGGGAATGTCGTCGAGCTCTGAACGGGAAACTCCCTTCGAACGCGAAGCGTGGTGGTAACCTATGGCTTTTTCGTGAACGTATTCACTTATCTGCATGAGAATATCTCCGCTGAGCTTTACTTCCGAAAGAGAGATCTCATTTCCTTCTCCGTCGATTATCCCGCGAAGTCTGTGCCTGTTGTTTTTTACAAGACCGATTATGCCTATGTCATCAAAGCCAAAGTCTTCCAATATTCCTTTTATGATTTTAACATGAACTTTGCCACCGTCAAGCATTATTACATCCGGAAGCGGCAAAAATTTCGGATTTTCCGCATTTTCACGCATTTCTTCCGTTGCGCGGGTGAGTCTGCGGAAGATAACTTCACTCATGGATGCGTATTCATCCCCGCCTTCGGAATATTTTATCCTGAACTTCCTTAAAGCGGACGGATCCTTCTTCCCGTCTGTATATACTACCATGACTCCTACTGCATCACTCCCCGAAACGTGCGAGATATCGTAACTCTCGATCCTGACTGCAGGACGGGTGATGCCTGCAATTTCCGAAATTTCCATAAGAGCGTCGTCTTTTTTCTTTCGGGCGTTTTCATTTTTGGTGCGTACAACTTCCGCGGAGAGCTTCGCATTCTGCACGGAAAGCTCCATAAGTCGCTTTTTCTCTCCTCGCTGCGGAACAACAAAACGCACTTTCTTCCCTCTGAGTTCAGACAGCATCGCCGACATGCTTTCCTCATCCGGAAGACTGCACTGAAGTATTATCTCGGAAGGGATATACATAACGGTGGTGTAATACTGCGCGATGAACGACTGAAGCACATCCGGAAGTTCTTCATCGTTGCAGGAAAGCTTCTTCGTTACCGTGCGGATCATTCTTCCGTCACGGATTATGAACATATGGACATACGCCGTATACCCTTCGATATGAAGTCCGATAATGTCCCTTTCGTCAAAGCTCGTCGCGGAGATCATCTGCTTTGTGAAGAGGTTATTTACTTCGTCCATCTTCTTTTTGATCTCTCCCGCCATCTCGAAATTAAGTTTCTTCGATTCTTCCAGCATCATCTCTCTGAGCCTGTCCGTCAGAACGGAACTTTTGCCTGAAAGGATCTCGGTGATCTGTTTTATATATTCATCATAAATTCCCTTATCCACATCTCCTTTGCAGCAACCGAGACATTTGCCGATGTGATAATTAAGACATACTCTCCCCTGCGTCGTTCCGAAAGATGTCTTTTTGGTGCATTTCTGAATGGGATACACATCATTTATCGCATCTATCGTCGCCTTTACTGCCGAAGAGTCCGGATAAGGACCGAAGTATTTATTCTTGTCGTTTTTTCTTGTGCGCGAAAACAACACCCTCGGATATTCTTCCGATAATGACAACATGATATATGGATATGCCTTGTCGTCTTTTAAGAGGATGTTGTAATATGGTTTATGAGTCTTTATGAGGTTACACTCCAGAAGGAGCGCTTCCGCCTCGCTGCCTGTTATGACATAATTCATGTCGCATATATTTGCGACCATGTGGATCACTTTTGTAGTGTGTGAAATATTTTTACGGAAATAGCTTGAGACCCTGTTTTTAAGGTTTTTTGCTTTTCCCACATAAATGATATCACCTGCCTTGTCGAGCATCATATAAACTCCGCTTTTTTCAGGCAGGTTGTCTATCTTGTTTTTAAGAATTTCGTTCATTTAAAATAAGATCATGCAGTTCCCTGACCGCTTCGTCAAGATTATCGTTTACGATAATGTGCTCATAACGGTCTTCATATTCGATTTCCTTTACTGCGTTTTTCAGCCTTTCCCTGATCTCCTCTTCAGTTTCCGTGTGTCTGTCACGGAGCCTCTGTTCAAGGATCTCCATAGAAGGGGGCGCCACGAAGACCATAACAGCTTCCGGCGACTGCTCTTTGATTATCATTCCGCCCTGCACATCGATCTCAAGGATAACGTCAATGCCCTGAGCGCGTTTTTCTTCGACGATCTTTCTCGGAGTTCCGTAACGGCCGCTGTGCACCTTCGCCCATTCATAGAATTCGTTGTTTTCTATCATTCTGTCGAATTCTTCGTCTGAAATGAAGTTATATGTAACTCCCGGAATGTCATTATCGCGGACTTCTCTTGTAGTTACTGATATGGAAATGAAGATATTTCCGTCATTATCCCTTACTTTCTCGCATATCGTTCCCTTGCCGACTCCTGACGGACCTGAAACCACAAATAAATTTCCCTTCATGCTTTGCTCCTATTCGATATTCTGAATCTGTTCTCTCATTTTTTCAAGCTCACTCTTGATCTCAACGACGAGCGTGCTTATTTCATAGCTGTTGGATTTTGAAGCGATGGTGTTCGCTTCGCGGTTTATTTCCTGAAGAAGAAAATCGAGTTTTCTTCCTGAAGGCTCTTTTGAATCGATTATTTTAAGGAAGTTCTTAAGATGTGCCGAAAGACGCACGAGTTCTTCTGTAATGTTGCAGTTTTCCGCATATACCGCAGCTTCCGTTGCAAGACGGTTTTCATTAATGAGTCCGCCGACAAATTCGTCCATAGTTTTTTTGAGCTGTTCGTAATATGCTTTCGGGATCTCTTCGGAGAGAGAGGAGATGTTTTTGATGTATCCTTCGATAAGACCGATGCGGTAAACAAAATCACCCTTGAGATTTTCGCCTTCCACACTTCTTGCATTATCAAGCATCACGCACGCAGCTTCAACGGCTTTTGAAAGACATTCCCATAAAAACTCAAGGTCTGTGTCTTCCTCCCTTACGGTTACAACATCAGGAAATTTGGCAATGAGAGAAACCGAAATGTCGTCTTTAGCAAACGGAGCGTCCGCGCGGATCATATTGAGGATCTCTGCGTACTGCATGGCGAGAGCTTTGTCGTAGAAGAGTTCTCCGCCTTTGCCTGTTTCACTCTGCATACGTACAGAAACCTCGATGCGGCCTCTTGTTACGTAAGATGAAATGAGTTTTTTCATGTTTTCTTCAAGGGGGCTGAGCTTACGGGGCATCTTTACGGAGAAGTCTCTGTAACGATGATTTACAGTCTTTATCTCCACATATATATTCAAACCGTTATCGGCATATTCACCCATGCCGAAGCCTGTCATACTTCTCATTATTTTCCTCCGGATAATATCTAAGTTTAACTGTTATTATATCACATACCTCTTGCAATGTCAAAAAAATGCGGAAAATAAAAAATTCCCTTCACGCCTTTGTCTTACGGAAGAGAATTAAAATAATATTATTTCACACCGGCAGTACATATCCAAAGCTTTCCTCGCCTTTTCCCCGTACTGAAACCCGCAACGTACGGTGCTGCGCAAGTTTCTGTGTATGTATGAAGCTTCGTCGGTGAGCTTTATATCCAAAAATGCGGCATCGACAGCTCCCGGATAACGTGATTTTTTCAGATGTGAAATTTCATCCCACGTGAATTCCCATTCTGTTTTTCCTTTGCGTTCGCACAATATCCCTTTTTCATCAATGACAACGTATGCTTTGGGGCTGAAAAGGCTGTACCCGAAAATAATTATCCCGGCAACAAACAGCCAGTTCTCCTCAGCATATGATTTCGCGACAAAAATAAGCCAAAACAACTCATATGACAAAAAACATATCAAGAAAACTTCCAAAACAGCAAGTTTTCTTTCCGTAACATCCCTTTGTCTGAATCTCATCTGTCTTTCCTCCGCTTTTCAGATTATATCACACCTAATTCCGCCGGACAATCACGGTTTTAAAATTTGTCGATATTATTGCAAAAGGCCATCAAATAATGTAGAATTGTAAAATAACACAAACAACGAGGTTTTATCATGGCAGCAAAGAAATCAAAGAAATCAAAAACTCCGAAACTCCTCCTGTCAGCAGTGCTTATCATAGTACTCATCCTCACAGCAGCACTTTTCGGATATAAATTCATGCTCTCTCCGACAGACGACAGCGGAAGCGAAGTATATATCGACATTCCAAGCGGCTCATCTCTTACTTATATCTCCGAAGTTCTTGAAGACGGCGGACTTGTAAGGAATGCGCTTGTGTATAAATTATACGTAAAGATCGAAGGTCTTGATTCTTCCCTCAAGGCAGGCTCATATACCTTCAACACTTCAATGTCAGCAGAAGACATAACAGCTCTCCTCCTCGAAGGAACTCAGAGAGAATCCATGCGCATCACAATCCGCGAAGGACTTGACTCATACCGCATTTCAAATTATCTCGAAGAAACAGGTCTCTTTACTGCAGAATTGTTCTTGAAAGAGATAAAGGACAACTTCGATTATTATCAGGACAAATATGAATTCTTAAAAGACGTAGACCCGTCTTCAGACCGCGACTGTCTTCTGGAAGGATATCTCTTCGGTGACACTTATGACGTGTACATCGACGCATCTCCGAGGGATGTCATCGAAAAGATGCTCGACCGTTTTGACAGAGCATTCAAGGACGAATATTACGACCGTTGCAACGAAATGGGAATCACAATCGACGAAGCCGTAACAATGGCATCAATCGTGGAAAGGGAAACCATTGCGGAAAGCGAACTCAAGACAGTGGCGGGAGTATTCTACAACAGAATCGATGACGGCATTATGCTTCAGTCCTGCGCGACACTGCAGTATATCTACAAGGACTATCAGTACACCTTCACCTACAAGCAGATGCAGACAACAAACCCCTACAACACATATAAATACAAAGGTCTTACCCCCGGCCCCATCGCCAACTTCCGCGAATCTGCCCTGGAAGCGGCGCTTTATCCGGAAGATCACGATTATTATTACTTCTGCGCAAAGGGCGACGGAACTTCCGCTTTCGCAAAGACCCTTTCGCAGCACGAAGCCAACATAAGAAAATACGGAGACAACTGGCAGTAAAATGAGAGAAAAGACAAGAGAATACTTAAACTCACTCCTTCCGCAGGACTCGGAATATAAGCGCGTAAGCCCCCTTCTTGAATACAAGCAGGATGCGAAGGAACATCTCTATCCCGTGATCCACGACGATACATTACAGCTCATAAGAGTAATGATCAAAACATCCGGCGCAAAGAAGATGCTTGAGGTAGGAACAGCCGTCGGCGCATCGGCTATGCTGTTTTCATCATTCATGGGAGAAGATTCGAAGATCATCACAATCGAGCGCGATCCGGACAGCCATGCAAAAGCCGTCGAAAATATCTCCTCATACGGGTATTCAGATCGCATCACTCCCCTCCTCGGAGAAGCGGAACCAATCGTCTCCGAAATGACGGAAACAATGGCAGGAACATTCGATATCGTATTTTTAGACGGAGCGAAAGGACATTATATATATCTTCTTGACGACTGCGTAAAGCTGCTTCGTCCGGGCGGACTCTTAATCGCAGACAACGTTCTCTTCCGCGGAATGGTCAGCGGAGCCGATAAGCTCATAAGAAGAAAGATAACGATAGTCAAACGCCTTCGTAAATTCCTCATCGCAATAAATAACCGCGAAGACATCATCTCCTCAGTCCTCCCCATCGGTGACGGAGTGAGCGTATCGGTGAAAGTCAAATAAACAATACAGTAAAGGCATCTTGAAGGGTGCCTTTTTGTTATGCGCATATAACGCTTTTTCAACGCACCGGTAATATCGTACTAAAAAAGGACCATCCGGTCCTTAAATCAGTTTCGGGGGAAACCGTATCATACATTCTCCTTAATCATTTCTTCTCTTATTGCATCGAAGCATGCGTGCATGTGAATTACCGTTGCCGCGGAAAACACAAGGCTTCTGAGCATATCTTTTTCCATTGATTCCGTTTGTCCGAGGATATCCACGTTATCTTTCAGACCGAAAGTATAAAACAGCATATTCTCAAGCTCTATGCAGACATAATCATATGCCACGGGGAGAGTATATGAACGCTCCTGCATATCTATGAGAAGGCGTATATTATCCATAGTCATAAAATTCTTTGCAATGGTAATAAAGATAAAATACGCTATCTGCTCCCGGTAATAAAGCTTCTTTACGGGGTTCTTTACGAGCCCTTTTTTCACATAATTGCTGAGCATGGATGAAGTGACTTCCAGATATCCGAGGGGCTCGAGGTATGAGTTGATGTATTTTGTTGTCTGATCCAGATAAAAGCCCACATTCGGAATCTCATTAAATCTCGGAAGTCGGAAATTTCTGATCTTCTCGGCGATGAGCTTTGCAGTTTCGTTTTTCATAAGCTGATTTTACATTAAACTATTTTTCTTGTCAAGGGCTACATAAAAACTCTTGACAAGATATATTCAAACTGATAAACTGATTAAACGAAACTTGTAATGCAATTCGTGAAAGGATATATAAGTATATGAAGATCAAACTCGTCATGGACTCTTCCGGCGACCGTTATGAATTCGACGGCATCGACTTTCAGAGCGTACCCATGAAGATCCTCGCAGGAAACAGGGAATTTGTTGACAACAAAGATCTTGATCTCGCAGAAATGGTGGACTATTTAAAGAATTATACCGGAAAATCATCAACTGCCTGCCCGGGAGTGGGAGAATATCTCGAAAGCTTCGGGGATTATAATATCGTATACGTAGTCACAATCACAAGCAACCTCTCAGGAAGTTACAACTCCGCCAAAGTCGCGTCAGAACAGTATATGGAAATGTACCCCGAAAGAAAGGTATACGTTTTCGATTCCCTTTCCACAGGCCCTGAAATGGTCATTCTCGCGGAAAAGATCGTCGAATGTGTAAACAAAGGAATGGAGTTCGAAGAGCTCGTAAAATGCGTTCTGGACTACCACGAAACGATCCGCCTCGTATACTCACTCGAAAGCCTCCGGAACCTCGTCAACAACGGACGCGTTCCCGCTGCTGTTGCAAAGATCGCTGATGTCCTCAGCATAAGACTCATCGGCATCGCCAGCGACGAAGGAACCCTCAAACCCACAGGCAAGGCAAGAGGCGAAAAAAAGGTTCCTGTTGAACTCTTCGAATATATGACCTCCCACGGATACGTCGGCGGCAGGGTCCGCATCTCACACTGCTTCAACGAAACCGCGGCAAAGAAAGTCGAAGAAACCATCCGTGAAACATATCCTCAGGCAGACATACATATCGCAAGAGCCAACGGCCTTGACTGCTTCTATGCAGAACTCGGTGGACTTCTTGTTGCATATGAACATATTTAAACGCTGCACATATCGTCATTTCAGACCGTCAATAATCTGGCGGTCTTTTATTATCCTTTTCCCCATATCTTCCGAAAGCGGAGACTTCGCCATATTTTTACAAAAATTAAAGGTATCCCACCCGTGATCTGCTTATATATATTATGAGAGGAGTTTTACGGAGGGAATGGGATGAATGACGAATACGTAGTGTCTTTTTTCGGAAATGATGATCCCGGCGGAGATTATGATTACGAACCGGAAAGAAATATTTATCTTATACTGCATGGCTTCGCCGCAAATTGCCGAAACGTGATGTTTATCACCAACAGCACAAAAGGTTTCGGAATGTCCGTTGCCGAAGCTGCGGAAGAACTCCGGAGAGTGGGAAAGCTGGAAAATTTCCGGGTTGTGCTTGAACTTGACGCGTATGACGGTTCTTACGACAAGATCACAGATATGCAAAGCGACTATTACGACGAAATAACTATATGCAGCAGATCATCAGACAATTATCGTGAGATCTCAGATCGCCTGCGGTACAACAACATCATAGATCATTCCGATCATATCATCTTCGGTCCCGGAGATATGACGGAAAAAATGAAAAATGCGTATTTATACGCAATAAAAATTGGCAAAAAGATCGGTATTATGAAAAATAAAGAGTAAACAAAAACAGCACGCATAAGCGTGCTGCAATTGCTTCTTAATGATAAGTAAATAGCTATTAGCCTTCGATGATAGCAGCGTTCGGGCAAGCTTCTGCGCAAGAACCGCAGTCTGCACAAGCGTCAGCGTCGATAACGAAGATGGGATCGCCTTCTTTAATAGCTTCGTTCGGACATTCGTCGATGCATGTTCCGCAAGCTACACAATCTTCTGTAATTACATATGCCATGATGTTTACCTCCATATAAAATCTAAACTGAATATATCACACTTATCACACCTTTGCAAGGCTTTTTTCTAAAAAAACAAAACTTTTCGTATGATATTTTTTCCTACGCTTCAGAATCTTGTTTGCACATTTTGACAATCAAATTTACAAGTTCATCTACTCTGTCTTCATCACCTTTAAGGCTCAGATATCCGAAAACAGCCTCGAGTGCAGTAGCATGAATGTATTCCGTACGGGTCGAATGCTTTGGAATATTATGTGGTTTTTTGTTTCTGGCCCTCTTTGCAACGGACTGTTCTTCTTCCGTCAGATCATCCCAGATGCCGTTTAAGAATCTTGACTGATTGGGAGCCGTAACAAAATCAGCGGCGGCAGCGGAAAGGTTTCCCGCGCCGTTTATCCCGCTTAATATCAGATTTCGCCTTATCTTCAGTTCATACACCGCATCCCCGAGATATGCGAGGTCTGCTGTTGATATCATCTGAAGATGAGTGTGATCAAGAGTTATACCCTTTTCCATTTAACTCCTTCTCTCGTATCCTCAAGGACGATTCCTCTTTCCTTGAGAAGATCTCTTATTTCATCACTTCTCTTGAAGTCTTTGTTCTTTCTTGCCTGTGTTCTCTGTTCGATGAGATCGAGGATCTCTTCTTCGAGGAGTTCTTTTTCTTTGAGAACGATTCCGAGGACTTTGCAGGGAGTCATGTATTTATTATAAATAAATTCAAGCACTGCTTTTGTTGTGTTTTCGTTCACTTCAACATTGATGACTCTTGCCATTTCGAAGATAGCGGTAAGAGCGTTTGCCGTGTTGAGGTCATCTTCCATTTCAGCTTCAAACTGCGCGATATAGGAATCGAGCTTTGCGATAGTTTCCTTTTCGGAATCCGTAACCGGACCTTCCGGAGCGTTTTCCATGAAGAACTGAAGGTTGTATTTTACGTTGTAAAGTCTTTCGATGGAGTTCTTGGTCTGATCGAGGTGATTTTTGCTGAATGAGATAGGGCTGCGGTAATGAGCTGAGAGAATAAACATTCTTACAACTTCGAGGTCGAACTGTTCGGAAATATCCCTTACAGTAAAGAAGTTGCCGAGAGATTTGCTCATCTTTTCTTCTTCGCCCTTGTCGTTCACTACGTTGATATAGCCGTTATGCATCCAGTAGTTTACGAACTTCTTTCCGCTGCAAGCGCAGGACTGCGCGATCTCATTTTCATGGTGCGGGAACACAAGGTCTGCTCCGCCGCCGTGGATGTCGATGGTTTCACCGAGATATTTTCTGCTCATTGCACTGCATTCGATATGCCAGCCCGGTCTTCCCTGACCCCACGGGCTTTCCCAGTACGGTTCGCCCTCTTTTTTGTTTTTCCAGAGCGCGAAATCAAGCGGACTTTCTTTTCTGTCATCGATGTCAATTCTTGCTCCGCTCATAAGGTCGTCAATACTCTGTCCTGAGAGGATACCGTAGTCTTTGAATGCACTTACTCTGTAATATACATCCCCGTCAATGGCATAAGCATATCCTTTGTCAATGAGCGTCTGAATCATGTCAATGATTTCGGGAATATGTTCGCTTACTTTCGGGTGAACGTCGGCTTTCATGATGCCGAGTCCCTGAGCATCTGTGAAGTATTCGGCGATGTATCTTTCACTGAGTTCATGAGCTTCGATGCCTTCTTCGTTTGCGGCTCTGATGATCTTGTCATCAACGTCCGTGAAATTCTGAACGAATGTTACGTCATATCCCTTATAAATGAAGTATCTTCTCAGTGTGTCAAACACTACGAACGGACGTGCATTTCCGAGATGGAAAAAGTTATAAACCGTCGGTCCGCACACATATATCTTTACCTTACCTTCTTCAATAGGGATAAATTCTTCTTTTCTGTTTTTCTGCGTGTTGTATATTTTCATATTTACCTCTTATAAAGTATATTTATTTTTCTTCAAGTAAAACGACAGCGTAACACTTCATTCCGAGCATCTCGCCTGTAAATCCGAGTTTTTCTTCTGTCGTCGCTTTTACGCTTATCCTGCCCACATCACATTTAAGATGCTCCGCGAGATTCTCCCTCATCTTTTCGGTATAAGGAGAGATCCTCGGCTTCTGAGCAACGATAGTAATGTCTGCATTGCCGATCTTATAACCGTTTTCATCCATGCGCCTCGCGCATTCATCCAGAAGCACCATGCTGGAGATTCCTTTATAGGTCATATCCGTATCCGGAAACAGCTTTCCTATATCTCCCATCGCAAGGGCGCCGAGGATGGCGTCCATAAGCGCATGGGTCGGACAGTCTGCATCGGAATGACCGAGAAGACCCATTTCGCAGTCCAGTTTTATTCCGCAAAGGATCATGTCCCTTTCAGTATCGTATCTGTGGACATCATATCCGAATCCGATTCTCATAATATCCTCCGTAATACACCACGTGTATTTCACTGATATTGTACCATATACGACAGCCTTTCAGCAAGCATATTCAAAAATTTCGCATTTTGAACTTTCCAAAGGCATATATATTACAAACCACACAAAAGGAGATTACAATGAATATCGGCATCGGCTTTTCCTCCGTAGTAAAATACTTATTTCTTCTCATCATTCTTTATATCGCAGGAAGCATCATTCTCAGATATTTCCGCTTCCCCACAAAACTGATCATCACCCTCATTTCAAACTCCCTCATCGGACTCGGGTTTCTGATCCTCGCAAACGTGCTGCTCGCGGCGGGTGGAATGAACCTTCCCGTAAATCCGTTCAACGTCATTTTTTCCGCAATTTTCGGCCTTCCGGGAGCAATTTGCCTTGTTGCTCTGAAATTTTTGCTGTAAAGAGGGTATAAATCAAAAACATTTGACAAAGATATATTCAGATGATATAATACACGGGTAATAAGCTGATATAGCTCAGCAGGCAGAGCGCATCCATGGTAAGGATGAGGTCAGCGGTTCGATCCCGCTTATCAGCTCCATTTTTATTTTTTGAAGATTACCCCTTATACACCGCACATTGGTGCGGTGTTTTTATTTTTACAACATTAAAGTCGTATTTAACGTTATACTTATTTTGTTATCCTATTGACTTATTTTGCCGACAGATGTAAAATCAATTGTGAGAAAACATATACAGACACTAAAGCATACGATATTATTTCACTAAGGAGGCAATTATGAAAAAGATTGCTATTTACGGCAAAGGCGGCATCGGCAAATCCACCACCGTATCAAACCTTTCTGCGGCTCTCGTAAAAATGGGATATACGGTAATGCAGATCGGCTGTGACCCGAAAGCGGACTCAACAAGAAACCTCACCGGCGGAGTAAGGATACCGACAGTCCTCGAACTCATGCGCGATAAAGGTGATGTGGAACTTGAAGACATCGTTTTCAAAAGCGACAGCGGAGTTTACTGCGTCGAATCAGGCGGCCCGATCCCGGGAGTAGGATGCGCAGGAAGAGGCATCATTACAGCTTTCGAAAAACTCGAAGAACTTGATGCTTATGAGATCTATAAACCGGACGTTATTTTTTATGACGTTCTCGGCGACGTCGTTTGCGGCGGATTCGCCATGCCTATAAGAGGCGGATATGCAGATGATGTATGCATCGTAACAAGCGGAGAAATGATGGCACTTTATGCCGCAACAAACATCTCCCATGCAGTAAAAAGTTTCGGAAAACGCGGATACGCTTCCCTCAAAGGTCTTATCTTCAACGCGAAGAATTTCGAGGGTGAAGATGAGCTCGTTGAAAAAGCTGCCGAAGAGATCGGAACTCAGGTAATCAAGAAGATCCCCCGCGATCAGACTATCCAGGAAGCAGAAGCCCTCGGAAAGACAGTCGTTGAAGCTTTCCCCGAAAGTGACATCGCAAAGCTTTACATGGATCTCGCAAAAATGCTCGTAGAGGGTGAATAAGATGAGCGAACATCTTAAACACCTAAAAAAACTCTCCACGATCCGCTCAGGCAAAAATATCAAATTCCTCACCCCTGCCGTATATTCCGGCGGATGGTGCCCGATGAGGGTTGCCTGCAATATCGTGGAAGACATAGAAGGAGTTTCCTACCTTATGGTAGGAATGCCGGAATGTGCTACGCACTCCCGCGGAATGAATTCCCTTCCGGAAGGCCCCAACGGAGAACTCAGATGGCTTTATGTTCTTGACGCAAACGAGGTTATCTTCGGTTGCAGAAACGGTGTAATAGAGGCGCTGAAAGAAATGGATGCCGCAGGCGCAAAGGCGATACTCATGATCGCAACCTGTGTAACTGACCTCATCGGTGAAGACTTCGAAGGCATCATCAGCGAAGTTCAGCCGAAGATGAACGCAAGACTTTCTTACGTAACCCTCGGTCAGTTCAAAAATTTCGGAAGCGGAATCGGAACATGGAAAGTTGCTGAAGCGCTCGGAGAATTCATGCTCCCGAGAGAGAAGAAAGAAAAAGTCGCGAACCTTCTGTTCCTCGAACCGTGGAGAACGAAAGGATCCCCCCTTGAACTGCCGCTTATCATAGATGCTCTCGAAAGAAGAGGCGTCACCGTCAGAAAGATCGCCGCAGGAGCAACCCTTGAAGATTATATGGATGCGCCGGATGCTGCGCTCAATCTCGTAACGACTTCATACACCCAGCCTCTCGCTGCGAAGATGCAGGACCGTTTCGGCACGCCTTACAGCCCGCTTCACAACGCGTTCACCGTTGAAGACATCGACAAGGTATATAAGGAAATCGAAGATATTCTCGGCATCTCCCTCGAAGGCGAATTTGACGGATGGAGAAAGAAAGCCGTTGAGCTGGAAGAAAGGGCGAAGAAGGAGCTGGGCGGAAAGACATTCGTCATGATAACGGAAGTTGACATGCCTGTTGCGCTGACGAAATATCTCGTCGGTTTCGGAATGAAGCCGCTTCTCATCAATGTTGACGACATTCATAACGAAGACATCGGTTTTGCAAAGGAAATGAAAGCTGAGGGAATCGATCCTCCTGCTTGCAGAATAATGTATATCGAAAAGGACCTCGAGATCGTCAGGGAACTTCAGCCGGACATCGTCTTCGGATATGTTGACAAACCAGTAACCGACATCAAACTCGCAGAGGAAATGGGTGACTTCTTCGGAATCACAGGTTACGAAAGAACAGTAGGAATATTATCACGCATCTTTACCGTTCTGGAAACGGGCAAGATGGGAGAAAGGTTGGATATCTATGGGCCTGCACCGCTTTAAACCCATGCCCTCTGGAAGAATGGGCATTTTCTGGACACTCGCAAGCATAAGCGAAGCCGCAGTAGTTGAATTCGGCTGTATGGGACATAATATCTACAGCGGCGGCAACCTGCGTCGCGGCGGTATCTATGAAGGATACGGCGCTCCGCTTTACACTACATACATCGACGAGACCGACATCGCCATGGGAGATACTTCCCGCCTTAAAGCGACGATCGCTCAGGTAATCAAAAACGACAAACCAAAGGCAATTTTCCTTCAGCCGTCGGCTGTACCGGAAGTTGTGGGAACGGATATGTACGCAGTGGCGAATGAACTGCAGTATGACTTTCCCGATACTCCCCTCATCCCCCTCGGTCACGGAAGCTTTGCCATTTCTCAGCAAAAAGGCGTTGAAGAGGCTTTAAAAGCTCTCGCTAAAGCTCTCCCGGAAGAAAGGGAAAAGACGGAAAAACCGACATACAACATCATCGGTTCATGCCCGGATCTTTTCAACTTCGCTTCCGACAGCCTTGAGATCCAGAGGCTCATGAAGGGCGCATTTGACATGGACATCGTCTGCGACTTTTCTTCAAAATGCAGCGTAACCGACATCAGAAACATGCCCTCCGCACACATCAACCTCGTCATCCGCCGGGAAGGCATCCCTGCGGCAAAATACCTTCAGAAGAAGTTCGGAACGCCGTATATCTACGCGCGTCCCTACGGAATAAAAGGCACGACGAAGTGGCTTTGCGATATCGGCGAAATCCTCGGAACGGAACCGTGCAAGGAATTTATCGATTTCGAAGAAAATCTGTGGAAACTGCAGTATGAGCCGGGAAGATATACTCTCGAAAACAATCAGTGGCAGTATCCCGACGAAGCGGTCCTTACTATCGGCGGACATTATGACGTAGTAAAAGGAATCCTCACTTTCGCAACGACGGAACTTCCAATCTCCAAAGGCACAGCATGGTGCAACTGCCCGGAAATGGGTGATGAAGAAATTCCGTATTTCTCAGAAAAGGAATGGATCCCCGTCGTTCAGAACCACGACAAAGGATATCTCATGTTCAGCGGCGAAGCTCTCAAATGGGCAGGAAAGAACACACAGCTCCAGATCGCAAACCCGGACATCGCATACCGTATGCACCCGTATGACCCACCGTTTGTGGGATACCGTGGTGCGATAAATATCGTGAATAAATTACTTAATGAGTATGTGCTGAAGCACTAAAATTATCCCCTCACAATAGTGAGGGGATTTTTTCATAAAAAATAAGGGCAGTGCCCTATTCTTCCACCTTTACTATTTCAACCGCAGCTTCCAGAAGCATATTGATGAGTTCGTTTCTTGAACGGTTTGTCTTTTCGGAGAGTTCGTCAAGCTTTTCGATCAGCTCGTCTTTCATGCGTACAGAAACCACTTTGTGTCCGTCATCGCCGCGACGGGGATTTTTCTTCTTGATTCTGATTTCTTCTGACATGGCCCACCTCTGAAAAATTATTTACAATATCATTTTACCTTGACAAAGATCGTTTTAATATACTATACTGTTATAGTGTTTAGTATACTATATATTTATAGTTATAGTCAGAGAGTTAAAATGAAGTGGTCGCTGTCTGCGGCTAAAAAAACAGGCGAGCAATATAGTGTTACAATAAAAACGGACAATAAAAAGAGTCTATGGTAAAATAACCATAGGCTCTTTGTTATAGGAGGAAAAATGGCGAACAAAAAATACAGTGATGAGTTAAAACTGCAGGTAGTATAGGAATATCTTGCAGGTGGTAGCCCGACAGAGTTGGCAAGAAAATATGGAATCAGGGATGTGGACAGAATCAGATTCCGGAAGAAGCAGTATATCACCTACGGCTGCTTTCCCGATGGAAGAGGGAAAGGTTCTCCCGGAAGACCGGAACATAACAAGCTTGATGAAACGAAGAAGGATGCAGTTCTTTCTGTTTACAATGAGAAGAAAAGCAGAGGCAGGAGACAGATAAAGATGATGCTGTCGACAAAATTCGACATACATATGAGTTTAGGGAGCGTACACAGATATATGAAGATATTAAATTTGAGGTCAATAATGAAGAAAATGCCTGAAAATAAGGGGAAAGATGATATAAAAAAAAGAAGAAGTACAAAATCCGAAGACATTCGCCAATGATTTAAACCGTGATTTTTGTACTTCAAAACCGGGCCATAAATGTCTCACAGATATCACATACATCCCATGTACGGACGGAACATTGTTTCTGTCGTGCATAAAGGATATGCTTGACAAGTCTATTATAGCATATTATATGTCAAAAAGGAATGATACAGAGCTGGTAATGAAAACTTTATACATGGCGGAGCATCTGATAGGTGAAAACACGATATTGCATTCGGATCAGGGGAGTCAGTATGTATCGAAGGAGTATCAGGCGTATCTGAAAGAGAAAGGTATAACGGGAAGTATGTCAAGGAAAGGGACTCCGTACGACAATTCGCCGATGGAATCAGTCTTTTCGCTACTGAAGAATGAGGAACTTAAACTGAATGGACTTATGACGATGAAGCAGACAGAGAGAGTCGTCGAAGAATATATAAGATATTACAATGAAGAAAGACCTCAGTGGGGATTAAAAAAGCAGACTCCTCACTCTGTTCGGAGTCTGCTTTTGGCTTAGGCTTTTTTATTGTCCGTTTTTCTTGACACGGAGTAGCAAAAGCGTGTTGTTCTTAACGGAGAAATACAAAAACCGAGTAGGATAAGTTGCCGTGCCATAAACGGCAATTATAAAATTCAATGAATTGTGAAAGGCGTCGCAAAAATGCGGTGTTCTTTCTTTATGCAATCTTAATGTCATAAATTGCTTTCTTACACCGTCTTAAAATTCAAAATAGTATAATTAAGACGACAAAAGGAAGATAAGGAGAAGCGTTATGGCGGATCTGATACATAAAAAGAGGGGCCTGACCTCGTTTCAAATCATCATACTCGGCTTTGCAGGAGTCATACTTGCGGGTGCGTTATTACTGATGCTCCCCATATCAACGAAAAGCGGTATCGTAACACCGTTTAACGAAGCGTTATTTACCTCAACCTCGGCAGTGTGCGTTACAGGGCTTGTAGTTCAGGATACAGCCACATATTGGTCGGTGTTTGGTCAAAGCGTTATTTTGGTTCTGATTCAAATCGGTGGTCTCGGAGTTATCACGGTTGCTGCATCCTTTGCTCTGCTTTCCGGAAGGAAAATATCCTTGATGCAACGCAGTACAATGCAGGAAGCTATAGCAGCTCCTAAAGTTGGTGGAATTGTTAGGCTAACCGGATTTGTACTAAAGGTAACATTTATTTTAGAACTGCTCGGTGCTGTTGTAATGATGCCAACCTTTATTTCTGATTACGGGATAAAAGGAATTTGGATGTCCTTCTTCCATTCTGTATCTGCCTTTTGTAATGCCGGATTTGACATTATGGGAACAGAAGGTGCGAAATATTCATCTCTCACTTCATATGCTACAAATCCAATAATCAATATTACAGTAATGTTTTTAATTATAATCGGCGGCATAGGGTTTCTTACCTGGGAAGATATTGCTGCCAATAAATATCATTTCAAGCGTTACCGTATGCAGAGCAA
>JAFXKY010000050.1 GCA_017531485.1 Eubacteriaceae bacterium
GCATGCGATGCTGAGCATCGCATGCGGCGCGGGAGGGGGCGGGTGGGCGGGGATAAAAAAATAAGCTTTATGCACTTGCATAAAGCAACATTTTCAATATGCTCTTACCATGCAGTAAGTTTGTCATAAAAAAGCGGCACGTACCGTGCCGCAATTAATGATTATTATTTAACAAGATATTCTTTCATTCTCATCATGAAGATAAGAGCTTCAAGATCCATCATGATCCTCGTGTCAATGGCTATGTCGAGATCAACTTCATCATCTTCCACGTTTATGTATACATTGATTCCGCCCTGAGAAGCGAAGAAGCTTTCAAGACCACATGCTGAAAGATCCCATACACGGACTTTGATGTCTTTTGTGAAATAAATAGCATCTTCAAATTCAAGACCGAGATAATCGCCTTCCTGCGCATCCCTGACTGTCTTGATGGGTTTTGCACCTGTAAGAGAGATTATGTTCATCATGCCGTTTTCATAAATCGGACATTCAAGGTCAATAAGCGCTTTTGCAGTTGCCTGAGCGACATATTTTGTAATCGCTTCATTAAGCGGGATGTCTTTGTCTTCGATATCTTCTTCGATATCGTCGATCTCAAACTCGAGCTTGCCGACAGATACCTGATTGTATTCATCAAGTGACTGAATGTAATCGTCATACGCTTCTTCGAATTTGCGGTTGTTGTATACATCCATAAATTCTTCGATCTTCGCATCGCCTTCCGCTTTGAGTTCCTGCCATGTTTGTTTCGCCTGAGAAACTGCCTGCATGTAAGCTTCGTTGATCTTTGCGTCTTCCAGAGACTGATTGTAATTTCTGATGATCTGATCCATGGAAGCTTTTGCCGCTGACCATGACTTTTCTGCAGCTTTTGCTCTCTGGAGGCGCTTTTCCTCGGTAAGCTTCGCGAGATATTTTCTTCTCATATCTCCCTGAGCCGCCTTCGCTTCCTGCCATGCTTTCTTCGCAAGAAGTGCTTTCGCAGCGCGTTTTTCCTGAGTAACTTTCAGGAAATATTCCGTCTTTGCGGAACTCTGCTGAGCTTTCTGAAGTTCCCACGCCTTCTTCGCTTCCTTCGCTGCGGCAGCGCGTTTTTCTTCGTTCAGCTTAACGAAATATTCAACCCTTGCCTTGCTCTGAACATCTTTCTGCTGCTGCCATGCCTTTTTAGCTTCGAGAGCTTTTGTAGCACGTTTTTCGGCATTGACCTTAACGAGATATTCAACTCTCGCCTTGTCCTGCTGATATTTTGCTTCTGCCCACATCTTGCCGGCTTCAAGAGCTTTCTGTTCTCTCTTTTCGTCATTAAGCGCAAGGAAATATCCGATCTTCTTTCTCGTCTGAATATCTTTCTGCTTTCTCCATGACATTTCTGCGACAGCCTTGAAGATATCTCTCTGATAATGAGTTCTTTCGAGATCTTTGCCAATGAGCCATTCTTTTAAGAACGCTTCCTGAGAAGCTTTTGCTTCCTGCCATGAAATGAGGCTCTGAGTCTTTCTTTCAGCGTAAAGAATGTCTTTATAACGCTGTGAAAGGAGAGATTTTGTTTTGTCTGCCGCCATGGAAACTTCTTCGAGAAGCTCTTCCATGAACTGTTGTTCCTGACGGTCAAGGATATCCTTTGAACGGATAACGCTTGAGGAACCTTCTATTTCACCTACATTTATTCCCATTTCTCTGGCAAGCTTTCTCGCTGCCGGAGACATTTTGACTTTTTTATTTTTCTCCATCGTATTCACCTTTTATTTGCACGATCCGGAAATATTATTTTCCCATATTTACGATCGCATCAAGAATTTCTTCCTTTGACGGAACGAAGAGCTTGAATTCGTCCTTGCTGTACGGAACGACAGCATCTTTTGCGCAGACGCGGAGGATCTTGTCTTCGAGATAGAAGAACGCTTCACTTTCAACGATCTTTGAAACAACTTCGGAAGCGATTCCGAGATTCTTTCTTGAATCATGAACCACAACAGCCTTCGCTGTCTTGATGACGGATTTTTCGATGAGATCAATGTCTATATCAGAAAGACATACCACATCGATAACTTCACAGCTGACCCCCATTTCTGCCGCTTCATCTGCCGCCATGAGAACCTTTTTCACAGCCGGACCGTATGTAATGACTGTAACATCTTCGCCTTCGCGGAGGATCTGTGAAGAACCCATTTCATAAGGAAGAGTATTTTCTTCGCATACATCATCCATGCTCTGTGTGCATAACAAAACGAGAACCGGTCCTTCGCAGTCATAAGCCGCAGTAACCATTCTTCTGACGTCTGCCGCTGAAGAAACGGCGATGACTTTAAGTCCGTGAATCTGTGAGAACACGCTTTCATAAATGGAAACGCCCTGCGCACCCTTCTGTGCATCGATGTCGATTTCCGAAATAATGAGGACATCGCTTGAGAACTGGTTGTTGGTGATGTAATCACTGATTGCTACCTTATTGGCGATCACATCCGCTGCTTTGAGGAGATATTCGCCTTTGATCGTAACGATCGGTCTTGCTCCGCTCATGCTGAGTCCGAGAGCTGATCCGATTATTGAAGGGATCGAATAAGGCGTATCAATTATTCTTCTCTGTGAAACATATTCATCCAGCCCGCGGCTTTCGCCCCATAATCCACCGGATGAGATATTCATGCCCATCAAAATTGATGCGCGGTCTTTTAACATAATGTCTTTAATAGTATCTCTTAATGCTGAAATATAACCGACCTGCATTACACTACCTCCGATCCTTTTATTTCAATTCCCGCCGCATAGAGCGCTCTGTCGTATGCTTCATCGACTTTTTCCTGCGCTTTTTCCTTGAGAACACTTACTTCTCCGGGAGTGATAGCTCCTTTTTCGAGCATATATTTTTCAAATTTATCTACCGGCGTATTTTTAAGTGCCGCTTCAATGTCTTTATCATCACGATATTCAGAGCTTTCGCCGTAACGCGATGCATAAACCACATTTGTCTTCGCTTCGATTATTACGGGACGGTTGTCCAGAACATAATCTATTGCCGCGTCAACTGCCTGGAAGACTTCCATCGGATCACTTCCGTTGACAACAACAGCCGTAACATCAAATCCGTTTGCGCGGGAAGCGATGTTTTCCGTGTCGATGACGCCGGATGTCTTCATCTTGCCTGCATAACCGTTGTTTTCAATGAAGAAGATGATGGGAAGTTCGTATACACTTGCCATATTGAGTGCTTCATAGAACATTCCGTCACACGTAGCTCCGTCACCTGCGAAGCATATTACGATGCTTTCTTCTCCCTGAAGCTTCTTTGCCATTGCGCATCCCACAGCAACTGAAAACTGGCTTGAGGGGATGAGTGTGGATCCGTAAAAATTGACTTCACTGTCGGAATACATTCCGAGTCCGCTTCTTCCGCCAAGGGGAGAATGAGCGTTGCCGAGAAGTTCGTGGAACATATCCTCGATCTCACATTCACAACCCACCATGATCGCCGCGTTTCTGTGACCTGAGAAGATAACGTCATCTTCCGCAAGCGCCGCCATAGCTGCGATTACTCCTTCGGAACCGCAGCTGAGGTAAAGCGGAGAATTTATCACTCCGAGTTCCGAGAGCATTGCTGCGCGTTGTTCGAAGAAGTGCGTTGTGAGCATTTTATAATAAATTTGGATCATTGTCTGATTATCCATATTTCCTCCGAAACGACATTGTACTAAAACTATTGATTCATTATAACACATAACCCACTGAAAAATAAAGATTAAGGTTAAATATCTCAAAAAAAACCTTCAATTTTCGCATAAATAACAAAACATCCGCATAAAATTATTATTTCACTCCATTTTCGGCTCCTGCATAAATCCTGTTGCGTACTTCATCGGTCTTTTCGGCATAAAATCGCAAAAAAGACTTTTCATTTAACTAAAACTGTTGAGGTATATGAGATTTTGATGTATAATAACAAAATGAGAAAATCTGAAAAAGTCAAAGCTATCGTAATAAAAAGCAGGACTTCCGGCGAGAAAGACAAGATACTGAAGCTTCTTTGTTCCGACGGAAGGATCATAAACGCAGTTTCAAAAGGCGCTGTCGGAATAAAGAGCAAGAACCGCGCGAGCAGCATGCTGTTTTGCCTGAGCGACTTCGTCCTGACGTATACGGGAGATATGGCTTACGTATCCTCATCGGAAGTAATAAAGGGCTTTTGGGGGATCGGGCAGGACATATTCAGGATGTCCTGTGCGTCATACATCTCGGAAGCGGCATCATTTCTTGAGAACGCGGATATGTTCGAAGACGACACCTTATACCGCCTTCTGGGACATACCCTGACGATACTCGAAAAGGCAGACGAAAACTCCGTCCTCATCATCGCAGTCACATTCATGCTGAAGCTTGCGGGAATAATGGGCATCGCACCTGAGTTTGACAAATGTGTCAGTTGCGGCGAAGAGAGTGAGTATTATTTCTTCTCCTCCCGATACGGCGGCACAGTCTGTCCGGTATGTGTTCCGGCGATGATGGATGAAGCCGTGCTTGAGAAAAACGAAGCGAGATATTTAAAGCTTCTCATGTATATCGACATTCGTAAAATACCATCTCTTGAATATCCGGAAAAGTCCGTATCCGCGAAACTCGCGGCGTGTGTCAACGGATATTTAAGCGAGTATTTTCATAAAAAGAATAACAGTTACGATATGTTTATCGGCTTGTTTAATATTTAAGGAGGCGCTATGTCCAGACAACTTAGCATGAACGAAATCATCAGCATCACAAAAATGCGCGGAATCGTTTTCCCCGGTTCTGAAATCTATGAAGGCCTTGCAAACAGCTGGGATTACGGCCCGATCGGCGTAATGATGCTCAACAACGTCAAGAGTGCATGGATGAAGAAATTCGTCACACAGTCAAAATACAATGTAGGTCTTGACTCATCTATCCTTCTCAACCCGAGAGTTTGGGAAGCAAGCGGACACCTTTCAAACTTCAACGACCCGCTTATGGACTGCAAGAGCTGCAAGAGCCGTTACCGTGCAGACAAGCTCATCGAAGAAGACCTTGAAAAGAAAGGTTTAGACGCTAATGCTGACGGTTGGTCAAACGAAAAGATGGAAAGCTACATCGCTGACAACGGCATTGTATGTCCGAAATGCGGCGGCAAGGAATTCACATCTATCCGTCAGTTCAACCTTATGTTCAAGACATTCCAGGGCGTAACGGAAGACAGCTCAAACACTATCTATCTCCGTCCGGAAACAGCACAGGGCATCTTCATCAACTTCAAGAACGTTCAGAGAACCACAAGAAAGAAACTCCCGTTCGGTATCGGTCAGATCGGTAAGGCATTCCGTAACGAGATCACACCGGGCAACTTCATCTTCCGTACAAGAGAATTCGAACAGATGGAACTTGAATTCTTCTGTCACCCGGATGAAGAAATGAAATGGTTTGATTACTGGAGAAGCTACTGCATGGACTTCCTCATTTCCCTCGGAATCAAGCAGGAAAACCTCCGTTACCGCGATCATGCCAAAGAACAGCTTTCTCACTATTCAAACGCAACAACAGACATCGAATACTCATTCCCGTTCGGCATCGGCGAATTATGGGGAATTGCTGACAGAACAGATTATGACTTAAAACAGCATGAACAGTTCTCAGGCAAAGACATGAGATACATCGACCCGATCACAAACGAAAAATTCCACCCGTACTGCATCGAACCGTCAGTAGGTGCAAACAGACTTCTCCTTGCGATCCTCTGCGACGGATTCGAAGTTGAAGAGCTTGAAGACGGATCTGAAAGAAACGTTCTCAGAGTACACCCGTTCCTCTCAGCATTCAAAGCAGCAGTCCTTCCGCTTTCCAAGAAGCTCAATGAAAAAGCAGAAGAACTTTATGACATGCTCATCAATGAATTCCCCGTTGATTATGATGACGCAGGAAACATCGGAAAACGTTACCGTCGTCAGGACGAGATCGGAACACCGTTCTGCATCACAGTTGACTTCGAAACAGAAACAGACGGTTGTGTTACGGTCCGTGAACGCGACAGCATGGAACAGATCCGTATCCCCATCTCAGAAGTCATTCCGTTCATCAAAGGCAGAATCAAATTCTAAGTTATTTACACAGGCCACCATGTGTGGTCTGTTTTTATTTCTTTCTCCTTCTTCCGGGAAAGTGAAAAGGATGCTTTATGCAAGTGCATAAAGCTTTTATTTTATTTTCCCGCCACCCACCCCCTCCTCATGCGGATGCGAAAAGCTCCGCTTTTCGCGGCGCCGCCTCCGGCGGCGCCTTCCGCATCTGCCCGCCGCGCCGCGCGTGCCGCCATGGCGGCACGCAGCCGATGGCAAAGCCATCGGCAAGCGCTGCTTCGCAGCGCTTGCGGCGCGGGGGTGGGCGGGCGGGGGCAGAACAGTCGGAAAACACCACGAAAAAAGCACTTTTCGATGAAAAGTGCTTTTATAAACAACATATTTCCCGGGACATTATTCCACGATGTCCGTAACTTCGGGTATAGTAACGGAAGATGAATTCATCTGATTGAGAATTCTTTCGAGATCATCCATGTACTTGCCGTACGCTGCCCAGTCGCCGTTCGCAATAGCTTTTTCAGCCTTGTTGAACGTGTCAAGGGCTTCTTTCTGAAGATCCCCTGACGGAACTGTCGGTGTGTCATCCGGAGCCGCAATACCGTCATCCGGCTTCGCGCTGTCGCTTCCGTCCACATCACCGAATATTGCCTCAATGCCTTCCATGAGTGTGTCTGTCATTACGATAGTGTCTTCATAAGAAACGATAACTTTCTTTACTTCCGGAAGACTCTGAACGTCGCCTTCGGCCTGTACGTATACTACTTCCACATAAAGTATGTCGTTGTCAATGAGGATTGCCTGCATGTTTCCGCGAAGTACCTTTGAACCCTGCTGGTCGAGGAGTGAAAGTTGCGGAGAAATGACTGTATCCTGATTGATACGCTGTTCGATCTGCATCGGTCCGTATACAAGCGTCTGCTTCGGATACTGATATACTACCAGCTTGCCGTAATTTTCTCCGTCACACAATCCTGCCATCCACGCAACCATGTTGTCTTTGTTGTTCGGTGTGTACGGGATCATGAGCATGAACTCTTCTTTTTCTTCGTACGGACGCTTCATGATGAGGTATGTGGGGCTGACGCGTACGTTGTTGTCTGTTTCATAGTACTGCGTTGCGATATCCCATACGTCCTCTTTGTTGTAGAAAACGCCTGTGTCTTCCATGTGATAATTCTGATATACTTCCGCCTGAATGTTGAAGAGCGTTTCAGAATAGCGAATGTGTTTTACGAGCTCTTCCGGCATTTCACTCTTCATCTTGAAGAGCTTCGGATAAATTGATCTGTACGCCATGGCGATAGGATCGTTTTCATCCACGATATAGAAATTCACATCTCCGTCATAAGCATCAACGACGACTTTGATGGAGTTGCGGATGTAGTTCATTCCATATGCTGAATACGGTGTTGAATACGGATATTTATCCGTCGTCGTCATCGCGTCCATGATCCAGTAAAGCTTTCCGTCAACCGTCACGATATACGGGTCGGCGTCATAACTTAAAAACGGCGCAATGCTCATTACTCTGTCTGTAATGTTTCTGTTGAGAAGGATCTTACTGTCTGATGTGATGTCGGACGAGAAGAGGAATTTTGTCGTTGCGTATTTGATTGAGAATACGATTCTGTTCAGCATATTCATGCCGATTCCCGCTTCTCCGTCATATACGTTTTCAACGTTGCTGTTGCCTGAAGGATAGTCAAATTCAAGCGCCTTTGTGTTGACGACAGCATAACCATCAGTGGATTCTCCGAAATAGATCCTGCCCTGCTCGAGAGAAAGGATGTCATAATCCGTGACCGTCGGAATGTCCTGCGCGATGAGTTCCGGCTGACCTGTTGAGTTTACTGCGTTTACGCTTGAAACAGCAACGCCCATGCCGTGAGTGTATTTAAGATGCTGGTTGATCCAGTTCTGAGCCGAATCAGCCAGAAGGTCTGTCGAAAGTTCCCTTGCGGAGATGAATACTTCCGTATATTCCCCGTCTACAGTATAACGGTCGATGTCTACGTCATTGAATACGTAATACGAACGCATTGACTGAATTGAGTTGTACGTATCAAGTGTCGGGCGATAATCATTGATGGGGATATTGTTGATGGTAGTCATGTTTTCCCTGATGTCATCTGCGTTCATCTTTTCATCAAGTGTGATCTCTACCGTTTCAACGTCATCAAGACCAAACGCCTTCTGGGTATATTCAATGGAGTGGGCAATGTATTCTTCTTCCTTTGAATACTGGTTCGGTTCGACAACATATCCTTCAACCACAAATGCCGCACCGTGACCGATCACCGTCACTCCCACAAGAAGCGCCGCAACAATGATGCAGGGTTTGATCTTCTTTTTGAGTCCGCAGAAAAGAACCACAAATGCCGCGATGATCATAAGCACCATCATTATGGTCTTTACGGGGAGAATGATGTTTACGTCTGTGTATGATGCGCCGTAAAAGAGCTCTCCGCCCTGCTGAAGCATCTCGAAACGTGAGAGATACATTCCGAACGCCGAAACAAGTAACAACCCTGCCGCGAAGAACGAAAGCTGTACTCTTACAGCAGATGCTATGGTCTTGAAGATGTGTGTTGAAGAATCAGATGAAAGTCTGTTTTTGTCCATGTCGAATTCGAGGTCATTGAGATCTATGACGAGCATGAACGAATAAGCAAGCGTCGTTCCGAAGACCATGAAGAGGAGTAAATAAAGTTCGTTGATTATTCCTCTTAAAAACGGCAGCTTGAATACGTAAAACGAAATGTCCTTTCCGAAGATCGGATCGACCTCATTGAACGGCTGTGCATTCACAAACTCAAGCCAGTCATTCCACAGCCCTGCCGTGCTGTCAAATGCCACGATGACCGCAACGACAACTGCCATGATAATGGGAAGCTTCGTTTTGACAAAGCTCTTTTTCTTCTTTTCAGCCTTTTCCTGTGAATTGTCCTGAGAAGCGTTGTCTTCCGCATTCAGTCCGACATATTCCGCGCCTTCTTCGGGCTTTCTTTCTTTTCTCTGCGGAGAGAGTTTTGAAAGCGCCTTATAATAAAGCGTGAGGACAACTGTGAGGATCAGAAACTGAGGTATGCTCATCACGAGCTTGGTCACGAGTTCCTTGAAGTAAACACTGAGATATCCCATTTCCGAGAACCACATTATGTCAACATAAAAGTCCGTTCCGAGTCCGAGAAACAGCATAAACGCAAATACGATTGCCGCAAGCACCCACAAAAGCTTGTTCGGGCCTTTTTGTGTGCTCTTTGCAGATTTTTTCTTCTGAATGAATTTACTCAAATCGGGTTTCTGCATATTCTTTCCTTTCTTGTGTTTAAATAATATTTTCTGCCACTTTAAAGTGCCATATCAAAGTCTTTCAAAAATTCTTTTATCTCGCCTTCGATCTTTCCGAGAAGACCGTCTTCTTCCGTTTCGATGTTGATGGGAAGAACCGGATCGTGCAGGCTCAGACGCATGAGGATCCATCCTCCCGGCACGTTTACCCTGACTCCTTCGTAGTTCGGTTCTTCAAGAGACCATCCTTCTGTGGAGAGGGCTTTGTCCCTGAATGAATCAATGGCTTTCTGACCTTCTGCCTTGAAGTCTTCCGCGAGGATCTTCACCCTGATTTCCTTTGCTTCCTTCGGCTCTTCATAATCACTCAGCGCATCGGAAAGCGTAAGACCTTCTTTTCTGAGGTTGCAGTAATTAATGAGAAGCTTCACGATAAGATAAGCTCCGTCGTCCAAAAAGTCGTTTTCCCTGAGGGCACAATGTCCGCTTGTTTCAATGGCGATAGGACAGTTTATTCCTTCATCACAAAGGCGTTTTCCTTCCTTGATGACGTTGTTGTATCCTCTCATGAATCTGTGGTGAACTCCGCCGCGGCGCGTGATATATTCCGCGAGAGATCTTGAAGTAACGCTGTCTGTTACGATCGTCGCACCGGGATTTTCCTTTAAGAGGATGTCGGAGATAAGGGCGATGAGCTTATTTCTTGAAATGGGATTTCCGTCGCCGTCAACAAGGGCGCTTCTGTCAACGTCCGTATCAAATATAACGCCGAGGTCGGCCTTTTCTTTCTTCACAACTTCGCAAAAGCCCTTCATTACCTCATCATTTTCCGGATTCGGCACGTGCCCTTTGAAATATCCGTCCGGCTCTGTGTACACACTGCCTGTCGTATCAGCTCCGAGGACTTCAAGAACCTTGTCTGCGAAGAATCCGCCTGAACCGCCGCCTGCGTCAACGATGATCTTAAGTCCTTCAAGGGGCTTTTCGCTGTTGGTCTGAGTGCGGATGATGTTCACGAGAATGTCGGAATAATCGCTGATGAAATCCACCTTTTCGCAGGACTGGTCGTCATATTTCTTCTCAAGGAGCGTTTCCGCGTGTTTCAGGATCGCCTTGATATCGTTTTTGTCAACGCCGCCGGGCTTTGTAAAGAACTTCATGCCGTTGCGGTTAAACGGAAGGTGGCTTGCGCTGATCATGATCGCGCCGTCAACGTTAAGCGTATCTTCCTTTGTTGATACGAACATAGCGGGAGTTGACGCAAGTCCGAAATAATATACTTTCTTCGCGCCTTCGCCGTTAAGTCCCCTGATTGCAGCAAGGGCGATGTCGGGAGATGTTATTCTCGAATCCGTTCCCACGGAAACGACAGGGGATGAAATACCCTTCTCTTCCCTGAGCCAGAGAAGGAATCCTCCGGCAATGACTTCTGCCGCATGAATGGGGAAATTCACTTCTTCGCCGGCAACTCCGTCGATTGCGACGCCACGTATATCGGAACCGTTCTGCAGTTTGTATAAATCCATAATTGCTCCTTAAAATAATTTGATGTATAAAAAAATCGTAGTATAATTATAACAGAAAAAGCCGCTTTTTTTCACAATTTAATGTAAAATTAATACAAACACAAGGATTTTTCTCAAAAAGGGATTTTATGAAACAGGATAACGAAAAAATGTATAAAAACATATATGAAAAAATGTCCGTCGCCGTGGCAGAAGCGCAGTATGCCGCAGAAAATTCGGAAGTTCCCGTCGGTTGCGCAATATTTCTCGGGGATGAGCTTGTAACATCATCCCACAACATCTGCGAAGAAACCTCCGATCCCACCGATCATGCGGAACTTATTGCCATAAAGAAGGCAATAAAGACCCTCGGCAGGGAAAAGATCAGAAAGTGCGAGCTGTTCGTGACTCTGGAGCCTTGCCCCATGTGCGCAGGGGCAATACTCCACTCCGGCATCGGAAAAGTGTATTTCGCTTCCTACGATCCTTCCTTCGGCGCATATGACGGATATGTCAACGTCTTTTCCCACCCCGATGGGAAAAATACCGAAATATACGGCGGGATCATGGAAGAGAGATGCTCCGAAATGATAAGGGAGTTTTTCAGGAAAATGCGCAACAAATAAAAAACCACCCCAATTAAGGAGGGGGTGGCACGAAAAAAATGAAGAATTCAAAGGACACTCGTGGAAGTGCCCTTTAAACTCTGCCCCAAAAGGGGCAGGGGTGAAATTATTAGTTGGGATAAACTACTGTTACGCCGTCGTATGTTTTAAGACCTTTAACGCCGATCTGATCTCCGCCGAAGATCTGATCGAACGGGATAAGGTTCATGTGATTGTCAACACATTGGCTGTGATCGTAATCTTCCGGAAGTCCGGCATAAGAATAACCCGCTTCTACTCGCATACCTCTTCCGCCATTCATTTCTTCAGGTGTAGGTTCACAGTAGTGATAGTTTGCCCAATCACCATATGTAACTGTTACGTTATTGCAAGTGATATTGTATTTGCTTGTATCCGGATAGTTTGTTCCGTCAATAGTCGTTGTTTCTTCAAGACGACCGATAATCATACCGCACATACGGTAGTTGTAGTAGTCATAAGAAGCTGTGCAGTCGTTGTAAACATCAAGACGGCACTTAATGTCAACATTTTCAAAGTTATATGTTGCACCCGGTTCGCCCTGACCTACAATACCACCGATTGAGCTGTCGAATGATCCCCAGAGACCTGCAAGAACGCAATCTTCTGCGATAGTGATATTCTTGAATGTGTAGTTTCCTGCGCCTGACCAACCGATGATACCGCCGTTACCGTTGTTGTATGTTGCGGAAATACTGTCTTTAATCGTTATATTTTCGAATACGCATGTACCTGTTGCACTACCTGCGACGAATGATGTGTCGCCGCCTTCTACACGTATTTCAGTACCGCTGATCGTGAGGTCTTTAACTGTTGCTCCTTCTAATTCACTGAAAAGACCAAGTGAACCATACTGACCCCATTCATAGCCGAATGACCATCCACTCTGATAGAGGTTTTCGATTGTGTGGCCCTGTCCGTCAAATGTTCCTTTGAACGATTTTACCGCAAGTCTGCCTCTGTCATCTCTTTCGCCTGTTGTTCCGATAGGCGCAAAGTTTAACGGCTCTGTATCTGTGGGAACGTCAGGATACTGATAAATTATATCGCCGTTTTCAGCTCCGTCTTTTTTTGCTCTGAGATCCATATCTACTGCCAACTTAACAGTTTTACCTTCAAACTGATCTTTTGTACCTACAATTAAAGCAAGACCTGCGAGCTGTTCAGCTGTTGTGATTTCGAATTCTGTATCTGTATCGTTATACCATGATGTGTCAGCGGTTCCGTCCCATATGTCTTTTGCAAGTTCTTCAAGTGTCGGGATGTGGGGAACATCTTCCCCTGTCCACGGATGATATTTATCAACCGTAGTGTTTCCGAATGCTGTATTGAGAGCTGTTGCTGCATTTGCAAAGCCTTCTGTCTGAACAGCTTCTGAGAATACGAGAATATCATATGTACCATTCTTGTTGCCGTCGATTGCTTCAACGTCTTCGTTTTCTGCTTCCGGTTTCATGTAAACCTGAAGAAATGACGGATAAGAAACTGCGCCCGGTGCAAGGATGCCTGTCGGGTTTGATGTTGCTCCGAGGTATGTAGCACAAATAATGTAATATTTGCTTGCAACACCCTCAGTATCTTTGATTTCAACATCTGTTGCTACAACTTCCCAACTCCAATGATCCTTATCAGTGTTTGTCATGATGACATTTTTGAAGTTATCGGCTTCGATAGAACCCTGTTCAAGTGCGATGAATGTACGGACATATGCATCTGATTTGCCTGTGTTTTCAACAAATACAAACTTGTCCTGTACGTTCTTTACGCTGTCGTCAAAGAGCTGGATTGAGCCCGGTGCAGGATTACCTGTTTTGCTGATGACCTGTCCCCATGACTGCTGATGTGAGCCGTCGCCTGAAGCATTCTGAGAGCCGTTACGGTCGTCCCATTTGATTACGCCATCAGCGAAAACTGCGGGATAAAGCGGTTTAGCCTGAGAGAACTCTTTAATCTTATCAGGTGTGTAACCGTACTTGTCTGTTTCACCTGTTGAAACCCATTTTCCGTCAGCATCAACAACTCTTTCATACTCATGCTGTTCGATCTGAACATTTCCGAGCGTCATGACGTTGACATCGCTGTCGTCGTCCTGAAGATACGCTACCGTTGCGCCTACTGATACCGCTGCAACCATTACAGCCGCAAGAGTAAATGCAACGATCTTCTTAAATGTTTTCATTTTTTTCCTCCATATTATTTTATAAAGATTTTACACGAATCCATTA
>JAFXKY010000051.1 GCA_017531485.1 Eubacteriaceae bacterium
TGAATACAAATCAAGATTATTTCATTCACTATGTTGAATTACCAAAGACCGTCCGTGGTGTGACTATTCCTCTCGCAGACGGTTCTTTTGATATTTATATCAATTCCGTCCTTTCGCCGGAGGAGCAAAAAGCCGCTTTTGACCATGAGCTCCGGCATATTTCGCGCGGTCATTTCTATAACGAAAAACCTGTCCGCGAAAACGAAGCCGAAGCCAACAGAAAGGAAGAAAAAAAGGAACTCCGCATCATGGCAAAAGTTCCTCTTCTCTCCAAGCTTTCCTTCGATCATGGCAGCTTTATTCCCGCTTTTGCCGACGAAGTCGAGCTCAGTATTCCTTCGGGAAACGCTTCCTACATGGCGTTCGAACTTCCCGATAACAGTATGGAACCCCATTTCAAAAAAGGCGAGCTCATCCTTCTTCGTCAGGCAAGCTTCCTTTGCGATGGTGATCGTGCGCTTTTCTGGGCAAAAGGCCGTCCGCTTTTCCGCACCGTACAGAAAAAAGGAAATCAGATGCTTCTCCTGCCGGAAAACCGCCATTATACCGCTCATTATTTTTCCGACAGCAAGGCAGTCCGCCTTTTCGCCGTTGCCGAATCCTTATAAAACCTCCCGATATTCAGCAGGAGATCCGCAAAACAATGAAACCGACCTATGGCTTTTATCATAGGTCGGTTTTATTATTGCATACTACACCGAAGGGCGTATGGAAATGCGTCCTTTATCTGTTCGACATATTAGAATTTATCACTATTACAACTGCTTTATCTCATTGACAATCATAGCCACAGTTTTTGCATTGGTATCAATTTTTAGGGTATCCAATGCTTGATACATCGGTATTCTTGCTATGCTTCTCTCAATGACATCTTCAGAGCGAATACCTCTTTCTACATCCATTGATAATCTTTCACACAGAGTCTTTTCATCCGCTACAAGCGAGACACATCTCACCTCACAGTTCTGTGTATCCAGTTTCTCAAGTATTGAATCGATAATTCTCTGTTCATGCATCACCCAACAAAAAATAATATTATCGTATGCAGAACATTTCAGAAAATTATTGAGTAAGTAACAAATATTATTTGTCACCATTGCTTTTGTTTCATCGGTTACTTGGAACGGACTTGCATCCCAACACCAATCTCCGTCAAGAAATACGCTATTCTGCAAATCTCGTTTTAGCTGTTGGCACACAGTTGTTTTTCCCACTCCCATCGTGCCGCCAATCATATATAATGTTTTCATCATTCATACCTTCGCCAAATTCAAATTCATCCAACTGTTCATTTGATTCTATCACACGGCTATGATATATACAAGAACAGTCCCGGCAGAGCATATTGCCGGGACTGTTTTATAATTCCATGTGAGATTTTTTAGTTGTTCTTATTTCCGCCGAAAAGATTGCTGAAGAAGTTGCCGATCGTCTGGAAGAAGTTCGTGACTTTCTTGCCGATATTCTCAAAGAATGTTCCGACGCTCTGAACACCTTCAAGCGCCTTTGCATAACCTTCAAGTCTGTCCTGCAGTTCTTCAACGTTGAGTCCCTGTAAATCGCGGACGAGCTCAAGGATCTGATCGACCTGTGCATCCGTCAGGCTGACGTTCAGTTCGTCTGCAATGTAGCGGATCTCTGTGCGAACTTCGTCGTCTGTCATTTCCGCAACTTCGTCAAGGATCTCTTTTAAACTGTTGATGATCTCAACTGCCTGTTCGGAGCCGATGATCTCTGCCAATTCACCCGTTGTGATCAGCTCTTCAACGGCAAGCTCCTTTGCCAGTTCGTCGAGGGATTTTCCCGTAATATCTTCATAAGCGAGGTAAATGCCCGTAAGAGCAGCTGTTCCCGTAACGGGATGCGGTGCGGAAATGATGACCTTCGCATCGGTAATACCTGCCGTCAGGAAAGCGTTTTTATAAATCGCTTCCGTGCACCACTTGATGTTGTTGATCTCGAGTTCAAGGCCGCTTCCTTCTTCAAGCATTTCGATATAAACGCAGGAAAGCGCAACATTGCCGATCTTTTCGTCTTCAACAAGCCCTTCAAGGTAAGCGCGTTCATCCTGATTGGTAACGGTGATCTCTTTAACGCTGCCTCTTTCAACGCCGAAATCTTCATAGATCTGCTCGATCTCGTCTTCGTCAAGGTCTTTTGCGATGACAGCACGTTTTTCGCCTTCATGTTCCGCAAAAACGGGTGTTGCGCCA